>NZ_JAGGPC010000033.1:0-167892 GCF_018614005.1 Streptomyces sp. ISL-99 | reverse complement strand
GCAACGACCCCTGGAATCCGCCGCGTTCCGGCGGGGCTTCGCTGTCTCACGCGCTCTCACACGGGTCTCACCGACTGTGCGGATTCCGCCGGACTATGAGGCCCTGACCTGGTGTTATGCCCGCGCCCTGGACTTGGTGGACGTCCTTGGACGGTCGTTATGACCTGTGCCATGTGGGGCCGACAACCGCCAGCGTCTGCCCCGCAACTCAACTCAGTCAGCCTCTGACGGGGGCGGCCACGGCGCGCCGTGATCACTCAACGTGCTGGTCGTACAGCCACAGGAAGAACGGCCACCGGGCCAAAAGAACACCCGGCCCACACCCCGCCACGACGTGCACACACCCCGCAAAAAACCGGCAGCGAAACAGCGAACGAAGAAGTTAACCACCCCACGACCACGCCGCACAGGTTAAAGATCAAGCTAGCCTGCCACCTGGATGTTCCCACCTGAGCGCTGATGCGGCAATTGACGATGAGGAGATTGGCCATGACGACCACCGCCCGCGCCACCTTGCAGCACGAGGACGAGCGGGTACGGGTCGCCCGCTGAGACTTCGAGCCGGGAGAGAGCACCGGCCGTCACGTGCACGAGTACGACTACGTCGTCGTGCCCGTCACCGACGGGCGAACTGACGTGATCGCTCCCGACGCACGGTCACCTCTCGCAGTTGCGGGCAGGTGAGTCCTATGCACGCCCCGCCGGCGGCGAACACGAAGTCGTCAACGTCAGCACCTCTGGCCTTCGTCGAAATCGAACTGAAGTAACCGCCATCCGAAGTGAACGAAATCCGTCGAGCGCCCGGCCGCCCCGCGCGGCTACGGTACGGCGATGACCAGCACATACCGCCCCGCTCCCCGGGTCGCCACCCACGCGGACACCGATGCCATCGTCTCCACGATGACCACCGCCTTCTTCCACGACCCGCTGTGGGGCCCGGCCTTCCCCGACGAACAGCAGCGCGCCGAGCAGGCGGCGGCCATGTGGCGCCTGTACGTCACCTCCGCACTGCGCTACCCCTGGACACTCGTCACGCCCGGCCTCGAAGCCGCGGCCGTGTGGATCCCGCCGGGCGGCACCGAGCTCACCCCGGAAGAGGAAAGTGGCCTGGAGGATCTGCTGGCGCAGTCCGCCGGCACGGAGGTGGCCAAAGCGATCCTGGCGATTTACGACCAGTTGGAGGCGGCCCACCCCGGCGAGCCCTGCTACTACCTCACCCTGCTCGGCGTCCACGACGACCACCGCGGCAAAGGACTGGGCATGGGCTTGCTCGCCGAGAGCCTCGCCCGCATCGACGCCCTCGGTGCCCCCTCCTACCTGGAATCGTCCAACCCCGCGAACATCGCCCGCTACGAAAGCGTCGGCTTCATTTCCCGCGACGAGATCACCACCGCCACCGGCCACACCGTCACGACCACGTGGCGCCCTGCCCGCTGACCCAAGCGGCAGCACGAAGGCTCTGACCGCTCGGGGAGATCCGGACCTTGGCGCACTGAAGCAGTGTGACGAGGCCCCGGCGCGGGGCGGGAATGGAGCCACGGACCGCACCAACCCGCGTGGAGGGCGAGCCAGTGCACGCGTCACCCCACCAACACGCGCAGCGGCCGACAGGACACGGCCTGCTTCAACCACTATCACTGATTGCTGGCTCACGGCCTGACACGATGCCCCTCTGGAGCCGCCGTCGCCCCGTCCCGGGGTGGGTTCAGAAGACGGCGAGGGGGTTGACGGGCACCCCGGTCAGGCCGTGGATGCGCGGGGGTGCGACCGCGAGGAGGCCCCGGCGATCCGTACCCTGCTTCACCAGCTGGCCAATGTGGCCGACGTCAAAGCCCTCCTGTTGCTGTACCGCAGGCTCGACGAAGACCTGTACCGCTGAACAGCCCCGGACGGTGCCAGGCGCCTTGGCCCCGCCTGCGGTTAGGTGCGAGCGGTGCGGCGGCCGTCGGCGGTGAGCAGATAGGCGATCGCCATGTCGCTGAGCTCATCCGCGTAACGGCGTATGGCCGCCTCGCTGGTGGGACGGTCGGGGCGCAGGGAGTTGTGGAAGCAGGCGCCGAGGATGGAGCGGGCCGCGGTGTCCAGTGCCCTCTGGGGGTCGGAGCGTCGGATCTGGTCGGCGTAGGGGGCTGCCGCTTCGAGCAGGAGGCGGTGGATTGCGGTGATGGTGTGGGCCCCGCGATCCAAGGCGTGGGTCCCCCGCGCGCGCAGCAGCTCGGGGAACACATTGCTGCTGTCGGCGAAGGACCGCAGTAGGGCGTGCGTGTAGGCGTCCATGACGCCGGGAAGCGACGGCTCGGCCATGCGCAGCTGCTCGGCCACGCACTCCTCGCGTCGTTCCAGCATCCGCTCGGTGAGGGCGGTGATCAGCTGTTCTTTGTCTTCGAAGCGGCGGTAGATCGTGCCCACCGAGACACCGGCGCGTTTCGCGACGCTGGTGATCGTCATCTCCTCCAGACCGGCCGAGGACGCGATCTCCTCGGCCGCCCGCAGGACGCGAGCCAGGGTCGCGGCGCTGCGCGCCTGCCGGGGCTCCCGGTAGCGCAGGGGGCGGTCGGCCGCGTGGGTCATGTCTCGCATGGTATCGGCAGCGGTCTCAGCAGGTTCCTTTGACAAGTGGTGCCCTCCTCCGGCTACCCTCGAAATGTGAATGCGAATTTGTATTCACATTCTGCCCTGGAGGTTCGACCATGACCGACAACCCGACCGCCGCGCCCGTGGCCGTGACGCTCACGGCAGGGCCTACCGGCCCGGGGAGCATCGACGACTTCGAGCTGTTCTATGCACGCCGCGCCGTGAACCGCTTCAGGGAGCGGCTGGGCCGCCAGGGCCTGCTCGACCTGCTGGCCGCGGACATCGAGGAAGGCAACGCCTTCCTGCGGCAGAGCGCCCTCGACTCCGACGGCCGCTTCACCGGGGGCACGACCGTCCTCACGACGCAGGGCCTGAAGGCAGACTCTTTCCTGGCCTGGATGGAAAGGGCATTCGCCGGCGACGAGGCCGTGCTCCTCGCGGCGCACCCCGAGCACTACGTGATGACCAACCGGGCCGACGGAACGCCCCACGTGGTGGAGAACATCGGCCCCCACGTCTGCTCCTTCTACATGGGCGGATGGGGCGCCGAGGCGACCGCATGGGCCGCGGACGCGGACGAAGTCCTCCCGGAGTCGCAGTTTCCGTACAAGATGTCCTCGAACCTCTTCCTCGAAGACGGCACCGTCGTCGGGCGGGTGCTCATCCAGTTCGGCGACACCGAGGACGGTTTCGCCTCGCACCTGACGGTCTACATGCCCGCCTCGTGCCCGGAAGAGGTCCTGGAGCACCACATGCGGCACTTCGCCGTCGAGTTCAGAAACTGGATCACCGCCGCCGCGGCAGCCCGCTCCTGAGACAGCGCGGGGCGACCGGACACGCGCTGCTGCGCGAGGTCACAACCCCGACGTCGGGCCGCCCCGGCTCCAACCGGAGCGGCTCGGCTGCGGCCCGGTGGGCCTCGCCGTCGTGTCCGTGCTCAAAGCCCGCGGCGTCGCCACCGTGATAACCAGCGACTACTCCGCCGGTCGCCGGGAGCTCGCGAGGAAGTGCGGCGCCGACGCCGTGGTCGACCCTGCGGTCGAATCGCCCTGGGAAGGCTCTTCGGCCGGGCACGGTTCCATGACCACCATGCCCGACGAGTACAACGCGGGCATCGACGCGGTCGAGAGTCTGGCCCGCATGCCCTTGCCGTGGTAGGCCGCCTGGCGGGCCCTGGAAGCGGTGGGCGCGACCCGCCCCAAGCTCCCCGTGGTCTTCGAATGCGTCGGGGTGCCCGGCATGATCGACGGCATCCTGGCCGCCGCGCCCCTGCACTCGCGCGTCGTCGTCGGAGTCTGCATGGGCCTCGACACGAACCGTCCATCGCTCGCGGTGAACAAGGAACGCGACCTGCGATTCGCCGTCGGATACACGCCGCTGGAGTTCCGGAACACCCTCCACGCCCTCGCCGGCGGCACTCTGAACGCCCCCCACCTCATCACCGGACGGGTCGGGCTGACGGGCGTCGCCTCGGCGTTCACCGCCCTGGCTGCCCCCGAGGTCCATGCCAAGGTCCTCATCGACCCCTCGCTCGACACGGACCGGATCGTGATGAGGTGAGCGCGCTCCCACCCTGCGCCGGACGAGGCAGTGGATCGTGCGCCGGACTCCGGACGGTCGGATCGCCGGCCGGGTGTCCGGCACGGGTACTACGTCTTGTCCCGGTGCGTCGAGTGGCCGAGTTCCTTGGACATGACCCGGGTCGAGCGCACCAGCTGCCGAGAAGTCCGCGAGAGCCTTCTCCGTGATGCGACCGGGCCGGCATGACGAGGGTGGTACCAGCGGCAGCTACCTGTCCGCGCTGCGCGTCCTCGGCTCCACCGGCGCGCCCCTGCCCACCGGGGCGCGCCACTGGGGCCATGACCACGTGGGACCACGAGTCCAGGTCGCCTCCACCAGCGGCGGCACCGACATCGTCAGCGACTTCGCCGGCAGCACGCCCGCCACACCCGTGTGGCCCGGCGAGATCTCCGCCCCGCTGCTCGGAGTCGCACTGGAAGCGTTCGACAGTCAGGGCCGATCCGTCATCGGGGAGGTCGGTGAGCTCGTGGTCACCCGGCCCAGGCCCTCGATGCCGCTCCGATTTGGGAACGCCCCGACGACTCCCGCTACCACCAGGCGTACTTCGGCACCTACCCCGGTGTGCGGTCGTGGCGTGGAAGTCGGTGGTGCCGACGACGACGTGGCCCAGTCCGCGGTCGCACCCGGTCGGTGCGCAGGACGCCGGGGGCGCGGGAGCCGGTATGTTCGGTGCGGCCGGGGCCGTTGTCAGCGAGTGGCGGTGACCGGGGCCTGGGTCAGGCGGGGAGTGACCTCCAGGACGGCGCGTACGGCAGTGGCCTGGTCGTTTCCACGTGGGCTTCCGGCATCTCCGTCGGACGGCATTCTGAAACGATCAGTTGCTCCGGTCCGTGAGGGCCAGGTCCGCAAACCTGCGCGCGCCTACACGCCGCACCGAGCACATCAGGAACTGCGCGGGCGGTGGCTACCCAGCAGGTATCTCCGGCCAGGCCGTTCCCACTTTGATCGGCACTGACTTCACCCGTTCCCCGCACCTTCACACTCCTTGGTCTGGCCTCCCTGTCAAACCGTCGTCGGTCACTTCGTGATACAGGAGCGGTGCTCACAGTTACCGAGATGGCGGTGAGCCAAAGGTCCGCTTCGACGTCCCCCAGGGAATCGACGACCCGCAGAGTGAGCACGTCACCCCGGCCCGTAGCCTGTCCCTGCTGCGCACCCAGGGCAAAGAGGGAGGCCGGCTCCATGACGCGGTCCCTGCCAGTGCCACGGTCCGCGCAACTACCCACCGCACCCAGCAGGGGGACACGGGCTGCTGGTGTTCTCCGCCGCCCGGCCACAGCAGGGCGAATGCCAATGCCGGAAGCACGGGCGGTTCACCGCTCTCCCTGCACGTCTCCCAGCGTTGACGCGACGACCGGGTCGCCGTAGGTGAAGTCGCCTGGCGGGATGCCCGGGTGGTGTCCGGTGGGCGGTGGTACGGGCGCCGTGTCGGTCCTGAGTGTCAGGCGGGAGACGATGCGGTAGCGGTCACCGCGGTAGAGCGAGTGGACGTACTCCACCGGACGCCCGTCGGCGTCGGTGGTCAGGCGCTCGAAGAGGAGCGCCGGGGAGAGCTCCGGCACGTCGAGTACCTCTGCCTCGGTGCGGGTGACCACGGTGGGCTCGATCGCCTGTGTCGCTTCGCTGACATGGACGCCGTGGTGCTTGCGCAAATGCTCGTAGAGGTCGCCGTCCTCGAGTTCACGGGCGGTGAGGCCGGGCACGAGGGCGGCCGGGATGTGCAGGTGCTCGATCGCCATCGGGGAGCCGTCCACCAACCGCAGCCGCGCCACGTAGACGATGGCCGCGGCAGGCGAGAGCCGCAGCCTGCGGCCCACCCGGGCGCCCGCCGGTACCGTGGTGAACTCCAGCAGTCGACTCGACCAGGCCCCCGACGCCTGCGGCACGCGGAGCGAGTGGTGGCCTGGCACCAGCTCCTGGGTGATCTTGTCCGGGGCGACGAACACACCCCGGCCGTGTTCGCGGACGAGAACACCGGCGGTGACCAGATCGTCGACGGCCGCCCGCAGGGTTGGGCGGGACACCCCGAGTTGCGCGCACAGTGTCCGCTCCGAGGGGATCGCGTCCCCCGGACAGCGTTCTTCGACCATCTCCAGTACGGCGTCGCGGACCCGCTCCCGTTTGAGCACGCCGCCGGGGCGGCCGCCCTCCGGTCCGATGTCCCGGGGCTGTGGCGCGGCGGTCGGCTCCTCCGTCACCGCGGCGTCGCCGGTCGGCCGCAGCGTGCCTGGCTCTGCGTCGCCCATCTGCGTCGTCCCCTTTCCAGCCGCCCATGCGGCGTGTACACGTGACCAGTCGCCGCTGTGCTTTCCTCAACACCGCACTGGTCAGAACCAGTTTACGTCTGCTGGTCAAGCATGGCAGAAGCATATCTCTGTCCGTGCCGAGAGGAATCGGCTGTGCTTCAGGGGCTTGACGGCCTCATTGGTCCATGCCATTTTCTTCCACCATCAACAGGTGAGCTGTCCAGTAGCCGACTGGTCAGGTAGCCGGGTCGTTGCTTCCCTGCTCCGCGCCACCCACAAGGTCTTCCGAGGTGAACCGTGAAGTTCCGCTTGCTCGCCGGTGCGTCCGTCCTCACTGTGACCGTCGCCCTCAGTGGCTGCTCCGGCGGCTCCGACGACAAGGCCGGTGACGGCTCGGGCGGCGGCAGGTCCGAGCTGACCGTCTGGCTCATGCGTGACAGCGTCTCCGCCACCTTCCAGAATGAGTTCACCGCAGGTTTCGCCAAAACCCATCCCGACATCGACCTGAAGATCCAGATCCAGGAGTGGGACGGCATCGGCCAGAAGGTCACCGCCGCTCTGGCCAGCAACGACGCGCCCGACGTCATCGAGATCGGCAACACCCAGGTCGCCCAGTACGCCCAGAGCGGCGGACTGCTCGACCTCACCGACAAGAAGGCCGACCTCGGAGGTGACGCCTGGCTCAAGGGGCTGGCCGAACCCGGCGCCTGGCAGGGCAAGCAGTACGGCATCCCGTTCTACGCCGCCAACCGCGTGGTGGTCTACCGCAAGGACCTCTTCCAGCAGGCCGGCGTCGACCCGACTGCCATCAAGACCCGGGACCAGTGGATCGCCGCGACGGAGAAGCTGAACAAGGACTTTCAGCAGGGCATCTACCTCACCGGCCAGACCTGGTACGCCCTCGCCGGCTTCATCTGGGACGAGGGCGGCGACCTCGCCGTCCAGAAGGGCGGGAAGTGGACTGGCGCCCTCGACGCCCCCGAGGCGCTGGCCGGCATGGAGTTCTACAAGAAGCTCCAGACGCTCGGCAAGGGCCCCAAGGACGCCGACGAGGCCAACCCGCCGCAGGCCGAGGTCATGGCCAAGGGCAAGGTCGCGCAGATCATCTCTGTTCCCGGCGGCGCCAACGTCATCGCCGAGCAGAACCCCGCACTCAAGGACACGCTCGGTTTCTTTCCCATCCCCGGCAAGACCGCCGACAAGCCCGGCGCGGTCTTCACCGGCGGTTCAGATCTGGTGATCCCGGCCGCTTCCCGGCACCAGGACGCCGCCTACACCTTCGTCAAGGAACTGACCGGCGATGCCTGGCAGAAGAGGCTCGCCCTCGCCATGAGCTACGTACCGAACAAGACCTCCCTCGCCTCCGCCGTCGCCTCCGATCCCGGCGCCGCCGCGATGGCCGTCGGTGCCGCCGAAGGCCGCGCCACGCCCAATACCCCGGGCTGGGCCGCTGTCGAGGCGGAAAATCCGATCAAGGACTACATGACCGCCGCCCTCACCGGCCGCGACATGAAGCAGGAAGCCGCAAAAGCGTCCGAGGAGATGACCCGGGCGATGAACAGCGCATCCTGACCCCGGAGCGCCGGAGTCCGGTCCGCCGCCCGCCGCCCGGACTGCCGATTCCGGCCGGAACGATCGCCGGTCCGCCCTCAGCCCTCCGCACTGCCCGCAGCCGCCCCGTACGAGAGGAGGAGCCGTGCCGGCCATCCGTGAACGTGTCGTCCCCCGCTCTGCCCGCCACCGGCCGCACCGGACCTCCGTCCCGCCGACCGCCCGCCGCACCTCCCGCGACCGCGGCGGGCCCTGGCCGTACCTGCTGGTCGCCCCTGCCGTCCTGGGCATGCTCTATCTGCTGCTCTACCCTCTCGCCCGCGCCGTCCTGATCTCCTTGCAGGACTTCCGCCTGCGTGAACTCATCACCGGGAACGCCAGGTTCGTCGGCTTCGCCAACTACCAGACACTGCTGACCGATCCGCGCTTCTGGACGGTGGTGCGCCGCACGTTCCTCTTCATGGCCGTCAATGTCGTCCTCATCATGCTGATCGCCCTGCTCGTCGCGCTGATGACCGAGCGGCTCGGCCGAATCTGGCGGACCGTCGTGCTCAGCTCCCTCGTCCTGGCCTGGGCGATGCCAGTAGTGGCGGCCACCACCGTCTTCCAGTGGCTCTTCCACTCCGAGTTCGGCGTCGTCAACTGGGCGCTGACCTCACTGGGTTTCGACTCCTACGCGCGGTACCCCTGGTTCGCCCACGGCACCGCGGCCTTCGCCATCCTCGTCATCCTCGTGGTGTGGCAGTCGGTGCCGTTCGCCGCCATCACCCTGTACTCGGCGCTCACCACCATCCCCGCCGAACTCCACGAATCCGCGCGCATCGACGGCGCCGACGCCTTCCGCATCCTCAGGTCGGTCACCTTCCCGATGATCCGGCCGATCGTGATGCTCGTGCTCTGCCTTGAGGTGATCTGGACCTTCAAGGCATTCGTGCAGATCTGGGTGATGACCAAGGGCGGCCCCGGCGAAGCGACCACCATCCTGCCGGTGTACGCGGTGCAGACCGCCCTCTCCAGCCAACGCTACGACCTCGGCTCGGCAGCCTCAATGGTCACAGTCGTCCTCATGTCGGGGGTGCTGGTCCTGTACTTCCGCCAGATGTTCCGTCAGGAGAACGAGATTTGAGCAGCGTCAGCCGTACCGGCATCCGGGTACGCTCCGTCCGCCGACTGCGCCGCCTCCCGCTCCACATGGCGGCCGGCCTGACCGTACTGGTCTGCCTCTTCCCCGTCTACTGGATGGTCACCACCGCCTTCAAACCATCCCGCGACATCCAGTCCGCCAGTCCACAGCTCTTCCCGCATACCTGGACCCTGGAACACTTCGGCACCGCCGTGGAGGCCGACGGCTTCGCCCAGTTCTGGCGCAACAGCCTTCTGGTCACCGCCGGCGCGGTCCTGCTCTCCCTGGTCGTCGCCCTGGGCGCGGCGTTCGCCGTCGCCCGCATGCGGTGGCGCGGGCGCCGGCAGTTCGTCCTCGCCGTCTTCATCGCCCAGATGGCGCCGTGGGAGTCGCTGATCATCCCGCTCTACATCATCGCCCGCGACACCGACATGCTCGACCGGCTCGTCACCCTCACCCTGGTCTACTTCATGGTCACGCTCCCGTTCACCGTGATCGTGCTGCGCGGCTTCATCGCCACCATCCCGCCGGAGCTGGAGGAGGCCGCGCAGGTGGACGGCTGCACCCGGTTCGGCGCCTTCCGCCGGGTTGCCTTCCCCCTGCTCGCCCCCGGCCTGATGGCCACCTCGCTCTTCGGCTTCATCACCGCCTGGAACGAGTTCGCCTACGCCAACTTCCTGATCATCAAGAATCAGGACCAGCGCACGCTGCCGGTGTGGCTGTCCTCCTTCCAGAACACCTTCGGTACCGACTGGGGAGCCACCATGGCCGCCTCCACCCTCTTCGCACTCCCCGCCCTCGTCGTCTTCCTGGCACTCCAGCGCCACGTCACCTCCGGCCTCGCCACCGGCGCCGTCAAGGGCTGAAGACCCCACGCCCCCGCCGCGCGGGGAGACGCCGGCGCACCGCACCCGTCCGCGCCCTCACCCGGAAGGCCGCCCACCCGTGTCCTTACTCCGTCCCGAACAGGCCCTCCTGCCCCGGCCCACCCGGCTCTCCTCGCGCTCCGGCCACTTCACCCTCGACACCACCACCACCATCCGCGCCACCCCCGGAGCCGAGAGCGCCGCCGACCTGCTGCGCGCCTTCCTCGCCCCCGCCACCGGCCTGCCCCTGACCCCCTCGCCGTCCGGCACCGTCACCCTCACCGTCGATCCAGGACTCCGCGGCCTCGGACAGGAGGGGTACGGACTCACCGTCTCCCCGCGCTCCGTCCTGCTGCGCGCCGCCCAGCCCACGGGTCTGCTCCACGGCGTCCAGACCCTCCGCCAGCTCCTGCCACCCGAGGCACTCGTCCTGGCGCCGGCCGCCGTCCGCCGCGACCGCTGGGAACTGCCCTGCGTAGAGATCACCGACGTCCCCCGCCACTCCTGGCGCGGCCTGATGATCGACGTCGCCCGCCACTTCCACGACGCCCCCACCCTGCGCCGCCACATCGATCTGCTCGCCCTGCACAAACTCAACGTCCTCCACCTGCACCTCACCGACGACCAGGGTTGGCGGATGCCCGTCGCCTCCCACCCCCGCCTCACCACGGTCGGCGCCCACCGGGCGGAGTCGATGGTCGGCCCCGACGGCTCCACCCACTTCGACGGCCGCCCGCACGGCGGCGCGTACACCCGCGCCGAACTCACCGGCCTCGTCGCCTACGCGGCACAGCGCGGCGTGTGCGTGGTCCCGGAGATCGGGATGCCCGGCCATGTCCGCGCCGCCCTCGCCACCTACCCCCACCTCGGCAACCACCCCAGTCGCCAGCTCGACGTATGGACCCGCTGGGGCGTGTGCGACACCATCCTCGGCGTCCACGACGAGGTGCTCGACTTCTGCCGCGCCGTTCTCGCCGAGGTGATGGAGGTCTTCCCCTCCCCCTACGTCCACCTCGGAGGGGACGAGTGCCCCACCACCGAGTGGGAGCACAGCCCTACCGCCCGCGCCCGCGCCGCCGCGGAGCAACTGCCCGGGCCCGCGGCGCTCCACGGCTGGCTCCTGGGCCGGACGGGCGCCTATCTGATGGAACACGGCCGCCGCCCCGTCGGCTGGGCAGAGGACGGAACCCTGCTCCCGCCCGGGTTCACGGTGATGAGCTGGCGCGACCCCGCCCACGCCGCCGACGCCCTGCGCCGCGGCCACGACGTCGTCCTCACCCACCACCGCACCACCTACCTCGACTACGCCCAGGACGACGACCCGAACGGGCCGCCCGCCCAGCCCGGCCCGACCGTCGACCTGCGCGCCGTCCACGGCGGCGACCCCGCAGCACAGGCGCCCGACACAGGCGGCGGCCGGGTCCTGGGCACCCAGGCGCAGATTTGGACGGAGTTCGCCCCCACCGCCGCCGACCTGGACCGCCTCGCCTACCCACGCCTGTGCGCACTCGCCGACCGGGCCTGGACCGGACCCACCAGCTGGCCGGACTTCACCGTCCGGCTCACCGCGCACCTCCCACGGCTGGACGCCCTCGGCGTCCACCACCACCCCCTCACCGCGCCGCGCACGGCTGCGGCGCCCGCTAGTACAGCGCCCTCCGCATGACATCCACCCGATCACACAGGGAGAGGAAACCACTGTGACCAGCAAGGAGAACCGGCCGGCCGGGCAACGCCGCGCCCGTCTGCACACCGCCGCCGCGGCCGCCGTCGCCACGGCCCTGGGCGCCACCGCCCTGGCCGCCCTGCCCGGCACCGCCAGCGCCGCCGGCGGGCTGACGGTGCAGTACCGCACCAGCGCCACCGGCGCCACCGCCGACCAGAGCGAGCCCTGGTTCAAGGTGAAGAACTCCGGCACCACCGCCCTGCCGCTCAGCGAGGTCAAACTCCGCTACTACTTCAAGGCCGACTCGGCGAGCGCCGGCTACCGCTTCAGCTGCTCCTGGGCGGTCAAGGGTTGCGCCAACATCACCGGCACCTTCGGCACCCCCGCCAACCCCACCGACACCGCCGACCGCTACCTGGAGATCGGCTTCACCTCCGGCGCCGGCTCCCTCGCCCCGGGCGCCGACACCGGCGACATGCAACTGCGGTTCTACCAGGCCAACTGGCAGACACTGCGGCAGAGCGACGACTACTCCTTCAGCGCCACCCAGACCTCCTACGGCGACTGGACCAAGGTCACCGCCACCCGCGCCGGCTCCCTGGTCTGGGGCACCGCCCCCGCGGGCAACACGCCCACCGACCCGCCGACCACCCCGCCCCCCACCACACCGCCGCCGGGCGGCTCCGGCACCCTGTGGGACGACTTCAGCTACAACTCGCACACCGACCCCGCGATCTCCGCCCACGGCTGGTCGGTCCGTTCCAACTCCGGCGGCCCCGGCGTTCCCGGCGCCACCTGGGACCCGTCCAACGTCACCTTCGCCAGCAGCGGCGGCAACACCGTCATGACCATGGAGACCTCCACCAACGGCACGGCCTCCGGCACCGAGCACACCGAGGTGCTCACCAAGGCGACCAAATTCAAGAACGGCACCTACGCGGCCCGCGTGAAGTTCAACGACGCCCCCGTCTCCGGCCCCGACGGCGACCACCTGGTCCAGACGTTCTTCACCATCAACGACCTCAAGGCACCCATGGCCGACGACTACGCCGAGTACGACTTCGAGTACCTGCCCAACGGCGGCTGGGGCGAGCCGTCCAACATCCTGTACGCCACCTCCTGGGAAACCTACAACCCCGAGCCGTGGCAGGCGGTCAACCAGCACACCGAGAGCCGCCAGAGCCACGCCGGCTGGCACGACCTCGTCCTGACCATCGATGACAGCACCATCAAGTACTACATCGACGGACAGCTGTTCGGCGCCCACGACGCCGCCTACCTGCCCGAGCGCCCCATGTCGATCAACTTCAACCAGTGGCTGATCGACCTCAACGGCCAGACGTCCACCACCCCACGCGCCTACCAGGAGCAAGTCGACTACGTCCTGCACGTCAAGGACCAGGTCCTCACCCCCACCCAGGTCAGCGCCAAGGTCGCGGCGTATCGTTCAGCCGGCACCCCCTTCGAGGACACGGTGCCCGCGAGCTGAACCGCGCCGGGTCGGCGGTGAAACCAGGCCCGGTTGAGGAAGCCGGAGATCGGGCGTACGGGCGGTGAGGCTCCCGCCAGATGGGCTCGGGACGAACCCCGTTCCCGCCGGGAGCCTCACTGCGGCCTCCTGAGGGCCTGGTGCCAGCCGCCGCCAAGCGCGGGGCCGAACCTGAAGAAGACCGAGGCCGGGTAGCCGGGATCCGCCTGGCGCCGGAGGCGCGTCCGCTCCGGCGGCCAGGCGGCCGAGCACGGAACGGGGAAGGAGGCCGAGCCCGGCGGCCGACTGGTGAAGGGCATCCGCTGCGGACCGGTACCGACCCATGACGTTCGGCGCTATACCGCCCCCTCCTGCCGCCTCAGAGCACCCGGCCACACCACGGCTCGCTCGCTGCTCGTGCACTGCGGTTACGGCGCCTCCGGTGTTCCGTGCCCTGCCGCGGCACAGGCGACGTGGCCCTGCGCCACGGTCAGCCGCGGTTGGGTCCCGACCACGGCCCCGCCGTCACACCGCTCCCCTCTCCACGAACCAGGAATCACAAGGAGAGCGCTCTCCAAACCTTCCGGCGCGAGCAGCTCTTGTCAAGGACTCGTGTCCCCTGGGCGGTACACCCCCGATGACCTCCCGACGCAGCAACAGAGATGCTCAGTTCAGCACGCGTCCCTGCAAGGCCGACTGCCATGCGGGAAGCGCCATTTCACGTACCGGCTGCTCCCTCCTGCCGCCGGCATCGAGAAAACCGGCGAGGGGCAGGGTCGCCGCGCCGACGGTGACGGCGTCCGGGCCCAGCGCGCCGAGGCCGATGGTGGCTCGCTCGGCCGGATAGGTCATCGAGTACGCGGCAGCGTGCTCGCGTACGTCGGCGAGGAACCGGGCCCCCAGCTGGAGACCGGCCCACCCGCCGACGAGGACCCGTTCCGGCTGGAAGAGGTTGATGAGGCCGGAAAGTCCCGCCCCGAAGTACTCGGCGGTCTCCCGCAGCACCTCGCTTGCCACCGGGTCGGTGTCGCCGCCGTCGTCCGGGTACGCCGCTGAGACAAGGGCGGCGAGTGCGGTCTCCTCGTCCGCGCCCGTCGGGGGACGCCCGCCCGCCTCCCGCCAACGCTTCAGCAGAGCGGCCGCTCCCGCGTACGCCTCCAGGCAGCCCGACGCGCCGCAGCGGCAGCGACGGCCGCCGACCTGGACGGTGAGGTGTCCCCACTCCAGGGCCCTGCCCTGCTGCGCCACGTCCGTGACGAGGCAGGCCCCCACACCCGATCCGAAGAGGACGACCGCCGCGCTCTGGGAGCCGCGGCCGGCGCCGAACCACATCTCCGCCTGCCCCAGGGTTCTGGCGCCGTTTTCGATGAGAATGGGAACCGAGCCCGGCAAGTGGCAGGAGTCCCTGAGCAGTTCCTCCAGCGGCACCGCGTCCCAGCCGATGGTCTGGCCGTGGACCACCGCACCGTGCTCGGCCGTCGAAGCCACGATGCCAGGAACGCCGATGCCGACGCCCACAAGGCTCTGAGCAGTGGTCCCGGTGCGGCGTAGCGCCTCCTCGATGCCATCGCGGATGTGGGCGACGACTAGGCCGACGTCGTAGCCGTCGCCGGTCATGGGCTTCTCCACGCGGGCCAGTTCGGTCAGCGTGAGGTCGAAGAGCTCCACCCGAACCCGGGTCTCCCCGACGTCGACGCCGATCATGCAGCCGCTGCCGGGCGTGATGCGCAGCAGGATGCGGGGGCGCCCGCCGTCGGAGTCGATGCTGCCGGCCTCCTCGACCAGGCCGTCCGCGATGAGCTCCCCGACGACGTTGCTGATGGTGCCTGAGCTGAGTCCGGTGGCGGGACCGAGTTCCTGGCGGCTCATGGGGCCGTCGAAGTACAGCCGTTGCAATACGGCGGCGCGATTGCTCCGCCGCAGGTCATAGACCGTACGTCCCGCTCTTCCTGCCATGTCTCGCCCTTCCGGCATGCGGTATCGCGGAAGTCTGTCCCGCGCCAGACCTTGACGGTACCGGTTACGACAGCTTAACTCACGTCCTAAATTAAGCCGTGTGGGCATTCAGACGTTGAAGCCACTGACCGTCGGCCTCCCCCCTCGGCACATCCCGTCCTCCAGAAAGGGGCACCTGGAGCCATGCGCAGAACCCGAGCAGCAGCCATCGGTGCGGTCGTCATCTCCCTGCTCGCCACCGCCACCGCGTGCGGTGGCGGTTCGTCCGCCGACGGTGGCTCCAACGAGTCACCGAAGACCCTCACGTACTGGGCCTCCAACCAGGGTCCGAACATCGAGGCGGACAAGAAGGCCCTAGAGCCGGAGTTGAAGAAGTTCGAGGAGCGGACCGGCATCAAGGTCAAGCTCGAGGTCGTGCCGTGGTCGGACCTGCTGAACCGGATCATGACTGCCACTACGTCCGGGCAGGGCCCCGACGTCCTCAACATCGGCAACACCTGGTCCGCGTCCCTCCAGTCCACCGGTGCGCTGCTGTCCTGGGACGACAAGAACTTCGAGAAGATCGGCGGGCGGGACCGCTTCGAGGAATCCGCGCTCGGCTCCACCGGCGCCCAGGGGCAGGACCCGGCCGCCGTGCCCCTGTACTCGATGTCGTACGCGCTCTACTACAACAAGAAAATGTTCGCGGAGGCCGGCATCACCAAGCCGCCGGCCACCTGGGACGAGATGGTCGCCACCGGCAAGAAGCTGTCCAAGGACGGCAAGTGGGCCTTGGGAGCCGAGGGCTCCAACCTGTCCAACAACATCCACCAGGTGTTCGTGCTCGCCAAGCAGCACGGAGCCGACTTCTTCGACGCCCAGGGCAAGCCGGACTTCACCTCCGACGGCGCCGTCGCCGCCGTGAAGCAGTACGTGGACCTCATGGCCACGCACAAGATCATCGCGCCCGGCAACGCCGAGTACGCGCAGAACCAGTCGCTGAGCGACTTCGCCAAGAGCAAGACGGCCATGGTGCTGTGGCAGGCCGCCGCTTCCACCTTCAAGTCCCAGGGCATGGACGCCAGCAAGTGGGGCGTCGCTCCCGTGCCGGTGCAGTCGGGCGCGCCGGGCCAGGGCAGGAACCTCAACTCCATGGTCTCGGGCATCAACATGGCGGTGTTCAAGAACACCAAGAACGCCGACGGTGCCATGAAGTTCGTGGAGTTCATGACCAGCGACGAGGAGCAGAAGATCCTCTGCAAGACCTACGGCTCGATCCCGCCGGTAAAGGCTGCGCAGAGCGACCCGGCCTTCGACCGCCCCGAGCTGAAGGTACTGCGCGACACCCTCGCCACCAGCGCCGCCCCGCTCCCGCAGGTGCCCAACGAGTCGCAGTTCGAGACGGTCGTCGGCACCGCGGTGAAGAACCTCTTCGCCACCGCCGCGGGCGGCGGCGCGGTGACCACCGAGTCGGTCAAGGCCGAACTCACCAAGGCCCAGCAGCAGATGCCCAAGCAGTGAGTGACACTCCTATGAACGCGACCGCCATCCCGGAGATCAAGGAGCCGGCCGTGCGGAAGAACGCCCCCGGGGCAGCGCGTGGTCCGCGCCGCCCCGGGCGGGTCCGCCGCACCGCACTGCCCTATCTGCTGCTGCTCCCCGCGCTGCTGCTGGAAATCCTGATCCACCTCCTGCCGATCGTCATCGGCATCCTTATGAGCTTCAAGGAGCTCACGCAGTTCTACCTGCGCGACTGGGGTGCCGCGCCGTGGCGCGGGCTCGACAATTTCCGGGTCGCCGTCGACTTCGACGGGCCGGCAGGTGAGGCGCTGCTTCAGTCCTTCGTCACCACCTGCCTGTTCACCGCCCTGTCCGTCGGCCTGTGCTGGCTGCTCGGCACGACCGCCGCGGTCTACATGCAGGAGACGTTCAAAGGCCGAGGCATCCTGCGGGCCTTGTTCCTGGTGCCCTACGCGCTGCCCGTCTACGCCGCCGTCATCACCTGGGCGTTCATGTTCCAGCGTGACAACGGCCTGATCAATCACGTCATCCATGACCAGCTCGGGCTCACCGACAGCCCCTCGTTCTGGCTCATCGGCGACAACAGTTTCTACGCGCTGCTCATCGTCTCCGTGTGGAAGGGGTGGCCCTTCGCCTTCCTCATCGTCATGGCCGGACTGCAGAACATTTCTCGCGAGATGTACGAGGCGGCCGCCCTGGACGGCGCCGGCGTCTGGCAGCAGATCCGCAAGATCACTCTTCCGTCGCTGCGCCCCGTCAACCAAGTGCTGGTCCTGGTGCTGTTCCTGTGGACGTTCAACGACTTCAACACGCCGTTCGTGCTGTTCGGCAAGGCGGCGCCGGAGGCGGCGAACCTCATCTCCATCCACATCTACCAGTCGTCCTTCGCCACCTGGAACTTCGGTACCGGTGCGGCCATGTCCGTACTGCTGCTGCTCTTCCTGCTGCTGGTGACGGGCGTCTACCTCTTCTTCACCACGCGTGGGAGGAAGGTCACTGATGCATAGCTCTCCCCCGCACAAGCCGGCCGTGCGCAGATCGCCCATGGCGGCGCCGCGTTCCTTTGTGTGGTCGCGCCGGATCTTCCTGACGCTGCTGTCGGGCTTCGTACTGCTGCCCGTCTACGTCATGGTCTCCAGCTCACTCAAACCGCTCGAAGACGTGTCGAGCGAGTTCCGGTGGATGCCGAGCGGGCTGACCATCCGGCCGTACTTCGACATCTGGGAAACCGTGCCGCTGGCGAAGTACTTCATGAACTCCCTGATCGTGGCCGGCGCGGCCACCGTCTGCTCCGTGGTCATCGCGGTCTTCGCCGCATACGCCGTCAGCCGGTACCGGTTCCGCGGCAAGCGCCTGTTCACCGTCTCCGTGCTCTCCACCCAGATGTTCCCCGGCATCCTCTTCCTGCTGCCGCTGTTCCTCATCTTCGTCAACATCGGGAACGCGACCGGCGTCGCCCTGTTCGGCTCGCGCGTCGGACTGATCCTCACCTATCTCACGTTCTCGCTGCCGTTCTCCATCTGGATGCTCATCGGCTACTTCGACTCCGTACCCAGAGAGTTGGACGAGGCCGCTCTGGTCGACGGCTGCGGACCCCTGAAGGCCCTCTTCCGGGTGGTCGTGCCGGCCGCGATCCCCGGGATCGTCGCCGTCGCGGTGTACGCGTTCATGACCGCCTGGGGAGAGGTCCTCTTCGCCTCCGTCATGACCAACGACGCCACGCGCACACTCGCCGTCGGCCTTCAGGGCTACTCGACGCAGAACGACGTGTACTGGAACCAGATCATGGCCGCCTCGCTCGTCGTCAGCGTCCCCGTGGTCGCCGGATTCCTCCTGCTCCAACGGTACTTGGTAACCGGGCTCACGGCCGGTGCGGTCAAGTGACCGACTTCTTCCCTGTTTACTCAGCCTCATTCGAAAGGACGTCCGTGACCGAGTTCACCGACCTTGCCGCCTTCCCCGAGGACTTCGCCTGGGGGACCGCCACCTCGGCGTACCAGATCGAGGGGGCGGTCGCCGAGGACGGCCGCTCCCCGTCGATCTGGGACACCTTCTCGCACACCCCCGGCAAGATCGACAACGACGACCACGGTGACACCGCCTGTGACCACTACCACCGCTGGCGCGAGGACATCGCGCTGATGAAGCAGCTGGGCACGAACGCCTACCGGCTGTCCGTCGCCTGGCCGCGCGTCGTCCCGGGTGGTGACGGCCCGGTCAACCCCAAGGGGCTCGACTATTACGACCAGCTCGTCGACGGCCTGCTGGAGGCGGGCATCACCCCGTCCGTGACCGTCTACCACTGGGACCTGCCCCAGGGCCTCCAGGACCGCGGCGGCTGGCCCGAGCGGGACACCGCGTACCATCTCGCCGCGTACGCGTCCGCCGTCGCGGAGCGGCTCGGCGACCGCGTCCAGCACTGGGCCACGCTCAACGAGCCACTCTGCTCGGCCTGGATCGGCCACCTGGAAGGGAAGATGGCCCCCGGCCTGACCGACCTCACCGCCGCTGTGCGCGCCTCCTACCACCTCCTCCTCGGCCACGGCCTGGCCACCCAGGCGATACGGGCCGCCGCACCCGGCTCCCACGTTGGCATCGTCAACAACCTGTCCACCGTGGCACCGGCCAGCGACCGGAACGAGGACATCGCCGCGGCCCGGCGCATGGACGGCCACACCAACCGCTGGTGGCTCGACCCCGTACACGGGCGGGGCTTCCCCGCCGACATGCTCGATGTCTACGGTGTCGAGCTTCCGGAGCAGGCCGGCGACCTGGAAACCATCGCGGCACCACTGGACTGGCTCGGGCTCAACTACTACTTCCCCGCGGTCGTCACCGACGATCCGACCGGCCCCGCCCCCTTCGCCCGGCAGATCCGCCGGTTCGGAGTGCCGCGCACCGGCATGGATTGGGAGATCGACGCCGGAGGCATCGAGTCATTGCTGCTCCGCCTCACCGACGAGTACGGTGCGCGCCGGCTGTACGTCACGGAGAACGGCTCCGCCTACCCGGACGTCATCCGTGCCGACGGCAGCATCGACGACAAGGAGCGCACCCTGTACCTGGAGGAGCACCTGGCCGCATGCGCCCGCGCCGCCCGCAAGGGTGCAGCGCTGGCCGGCTACTTCGCCTGGTCACTGCTCGACAACTTCGAGTGGGCCTATGGCTACGACAAGCGCTTCGGCCTGGTCCACGTCGACTACAAGACGCAGCACCGCACGATCAAGGCCAGCGGCCACCGTTACAGGGACATCATCCGCGCTCACCGCGGTGGCCGCGCCGGTGACGCGTCCTGACCAACTGGAACATGGGCGGGCCCGGGACGCATGGCCGCTCCCGGCCCCGCACCCGCCGGCTCCGTGGCCTCCACCCTCGCTTTCCCCTGGCAATCGCGAACCGGCGTATGGACCGGCTTCCGCGCCGCGACCCCTCAAAGGGCAAACCGCCACCCAGCGCCACCCGAACAACGTTGTCGTCAACGCGGAGATCTCCGGCCCTGCGCTCCCGACGCCTTTCCAGTGTGCGGGTTACGCCGTGTCCATTCGCGAAGGCCCGGCAGGCCGGCGGCTCCGGCCACGGGCTCGTACGGCAAGCAGGCTGCCAAGGGCCGGGGGGCTCGGTCGGCTGGGGCTGTTGCGAGAGGTCGACCGGATCGGTGTACTCACCGCGAGGTAGATTTCCTCGATCACCAGGGCCGCACGCTGAGGACGAATCCACGCCCCATAGCTGATCGCTGGTCGAGGCGGCCCCCCGCGGGTACGCCCCTGAAGCGCGGGCTCCCCTCGCCGAACGCGCCCGGAGCGGTCTGTTCGCCGCGATCACACGCCTGCGCCAAGCACCGCTCGACGTCACACGCTGATCCACTCGGTGGCCGGACAGGGCCTCCAGATGCCTGTCGGCTCACACCGGCAGCCGGCTCGGGCAGAAGGTGCCGGACCCCGTTGTGGCCCGGCACCGGCGTCACCGACACGCTCGCACCGACACCGGTCTCGTTGCGTCGGGCGCGTCGACCTGCTGTTCCTCCATGGCGGGAGGAGTGCTCCGCTTTCGCTGTGTGCGACGGCTGCCCGGCTCTCGCCGAGCTGTACCCCAAGACGTTGTGGGCGCCGTAGGACCGAGTTGGCAGACACCGGAATTGACACCCAGCCGACAAGGACGCCGGTGTGGTTCCACGGTGACATCGCCGAGAGCGGCCGCGCACGGGTGTCATGCACGAGGGCAAGCAAGGCACGCGGCGCTGGGTGAATCCAGCCACCGCCGCCTGCGGGTCGGACTACTCCGCATTGACAGGAGCCCAGTCTCGTCCGAATCTTTGGAGAGCGCTCTCCCATGTTGGGCGGCCGAGGAGGCAAGCAGGATGACCGAAGAAGAACGCGCGCGACTGCTCGACAAGCTGGATCTGGGGCAGAAAGCACGGCTCCTCACGGGGTCCACCACATGGCGCACACGCCCTGAACCCGCTGTCGGGATGGGAGAGATGACGTCCTCGGACGGCCCTGTGGGAGTGCGCGGAGAAGCCTGGGACGAACGAACTACCTCGATGTTGCTGCCCTCGCCGACCGCTCTGGCGGCGATGTGGGAGGAAGACCTCGTAGAGCGACTCGGGAGCCTGCTCGCGACCGAGGCGAGGCGCAAGGGGGTGCACGTGGTCCTGGCGCCGACGCTCAATCTGCACCGTTCACCGCTGGGCGGCCGCCACTTCGAGTGCTTCGCCGAAGATCCGGAGCTGACCGGCCGGACCGGTGCCGCACTGATCCGCGGCATCCAGGCGCACGGCGTCGCCGCGACCGCCAAGCACTACGTCGCCAACGACTCCGAGACCGAGCGGCTCACTGTGGACGTCCGCGTCGCCGAACGCGTTCTGCGGGAGGTGTACCTCGCGCCGTTCGAAGCCGCCGTGGCAGCCGGTGTGTGGCTCGTCATGGCCGGCTACAACGGCGTCAACGGCGCCACGATGACGGAGAACCCGCTGCTGGCGGAGCCGCTCAAGGGCGAGTGGGGATTCGACGGGGTCGTCGTGTCCGACTGGGGCGCGGTGCGTTCCACGGTGGCCACCGCGTTCGCGGCCCACGACCTCGCGATGCCGGGACCGGAAAGCCCCTGGGGAGACGCATTGGTACAGGCTGTGCGCGAGGAAACCGTGCCGCTGGAAACCGTCGACGACAAGGTCCGCCGGATCCTCCGACTCGCCGATCGGGTCGGAGTACTCGGAGTGGCCAGGCCCGACCGGACGGGGCCGGCCCGGCCTGGCGACGACCGGGAACTGCTGCGCCGGGCTGTCGCCGCCGGGTCGGTCCTGCTGCGCAACGACGGTGTGCTGCCCTTGGAACCCGCCACCCTGCGCACCGTAGCGGTGATCGGGGCACACGCCACCCAGCCGCGGGTGCAGGGCGGCGGCAGCGCCGGTGTCTTCCCCCACCATGTCGTCTCGCCATGGGAAGGGATCCGCAGCGCGCTGGGGGAGGGTACCCGTGTCGCCCACGCCCCGGGTCCCGCTCTCGGCGCCGCTCCCCCACCGCTGGACCGAGCGACGTGCCGAGACCCTCGCAGCGGCACACCCGGTCTCCTGGTCCGCGTTCTGGACGCCGAGGGGCATGAACTCCATGCCGAGCACCGCTTCTCCGGCCGCCAGATGGAACCGTTCGTGCCGCCGGGTGCGCACCGCGTTGAAATCAGTGCCCTCCTGGAGCCCGCGACGGACGGCGAGTGGACGTTCGGCGTCGGAGGCTTCGGCCGTATGAGCCTCACGGTGGACGGCCGCCCCGTCATCGACGGCACGTTTCCCCGGGAAACCGACGACCCGGCCGTCGTCCATGTCAATCCGCCGTGCCAGTACGGCCGTGTACGGCTCACGGACGCACACGCCGTACACATCGTGGCGAGCCGGGAACTGGCCCCCGACACGGGCCGCGCCATCCTGGTCACCGCCGGCCCGCCCGTACCGGACCCCGCCTCCGCGATCGCCGAGGCGGCCGAGGCCGCGCGGAATTCCGACGCGGCGGTCGTCTTCGTCGGCACCACGGAGAACAGCGAGTCCGAGGGCCACGACCGCACCGATCTCGCGCTCCCCGGCCATCAGGACGAGCTCGTACGTGCCGTGGCGGCCGCGAACCCGCGCACCGTGGTGGTTGTCAACGCCGGCGGCCCGGTGGAGCTGCCGTGGCGTGAGGAGGCTGGAGCGGTGCTGCTGTCCTGGTTCCCCGGCCAGGAAGCGGGCACCGGCCTGGCCGACGTGCTGTTCGGACGGGCCGAACCGGGTGGACGGCTGCCGACCACCTGGGGTGCCGCCCTCAGTGACGTGCCGGTCACCGACACCGCACCCGAGGACGGCGTACTGGAGTACGCCGAGGGATTGCACATCGGCTACCGCGCCTGGCTGCGTGCGGGCCGTACGCCTGCCTACTGGTTCGGGCACGGCCTCGGCTACACCACGTGGGAATACGAACGCCTCGATCTCCCCGAGGTCGTACCTGCCGACGGTTCCCTCACTGCCCGCGTGCGGATTCGCAACACCGGGGGCCGGCGCGGCCGGGAGGTGGTCCAGGTCTACCTCGCGAAACCGGGCTCGGCGGTGGAACGCCCGGTGCGGTGGCTCGCGGGATACGCGGCCGTGGAAGCGGATCCGGGCGAGCGGGTGGCCGCGGCGATCCGGGTGCCTGCTCACGCCCTGCGGCACTGGTCCGAGGCGGACGGAGCATGGCGCACCGAATCCGGCGTATGGCAGGTACTCGCCGGCCGATCGGCGGGAGAGTTGCCGCTGACCGCTACTACAACGTCGCTGAGCCCGGCCCGGAGGAGGGAGAGCGCTCTACCAGCCCCGTTGCCAGCCGCTAGAGTACGGCCATGACCAGACAACTGCCGACTCTGGAGGATGTCGCCCGGGAGGCGGGTGTCTCGCGCGCCACCGTCTCCCGCGTCATCAACGGCATACGGAACGTCGATCCCGCGATTCAGGACGTGGTACGGAGCGCGATCGAACGGACGGGCTACACGCCGAACCGTGCTGCACGCTCGCTGGTGACCCGGCGCGCAGAGACGATCGCTCTGGTCGTTTCCGGCGCGGGCGACGACGACTCCGAGGGCGAGCAGACCGCGTTCGCGACCCGCGTGTTCGCGGACCCCTTCTTCGGACGGGTGGTCAGCGGAGTCGTCGGTTACCTGCGTCCGAGGTCGATGCATCCGGTACTGATGTTCGCCGAGTCCGAGTCCGCGCGGCGACAGGTCCTCGCGTACCTGCGGCAGAGCAGCGCGGACGGTGCGCTGATCTTCTCCACGCACGCCGAGGATCCGCTGCCGGCTCTGCTCGCCGCCGAGAACCTGCCCTGCGTGCTGTTCGCGCGTCCGGCCTCGGTGGTTCCGGTCAGCTACGTCGACCTCGCCCACCAAGACGGTGGACGACTGGCGGCCGAGCGCCTGCTCGAACGTGGCTGTCGGCGTATCGTGACCATTACGGGGCCCCTGGACCTGCCCGCGGCCCAGGACCGGTTGGCCGGTTTCCGTGACACCATGGCGCGCCACGGCCACCCCTACCTCCCCATCGCCGAGGGCGGGTTCACGCTCGACAGCGGTGCGGCGGCGATGGCTCGCCTGCTGATCGAGCACCCCAACACCGACGGCGTGTTCGCGGCCAACGACCTGATGGCGCAGGGAGCCTGCCAGACGTTGCGGGAGCACGGTAAGCGGGTGCCGGACGATGTGGCGGTGGTCGGCTTCGACGACTCCGTGACGGCGACCACCTGCCGACCGCCGCTGACCACGGTCCGGCAGCCGATGGAGGAGATGGCGGCCACGATGGCGCGACTTCTTCAGGAGCACATCGAGGGAACCCGCACCGAGCCCACCTCGGTAATCTTCGAACCGCAGCTGGTGGTTCGCGACTCGGCGTAGACCTTTTCCCGTGTCGGTGGCCGAGCCACGTGAGTCTCGCCCCCCAACCACACGGCAAGCCCACCGCGGCAGTTCCGCTACGCGACAGCCCCAGGTCGGGAATATGGGCCGAGCCCGTTCCGCTCCTCGTCAGGAAGGTGCGGAACGGGCTCGGGCGGCAGGTGGGGCCGAGATCAGGGCAGCCGGTAGTCAGGACCCAGAGCCGCACCCTCCTGCGGGTGCGCCTGGTCGTAGCCGCGTGGGTCGCACTGGAGGCCGCCGACGATGCAGTGGTCGACGAGGGCCTTGAGCGTCGGCTCGTTCCACGCGTTGAAGAAGTCGTAGTGGAACGAGTACCCGCGTCCGCTGGCCAGCCTTACTTGTGACATGTCGCCGTCCACCGGCCATGCCATCTTGAACTCGATCATGGGCAGCGCCACGGGGTGGCTCGCCGGGCAGACGTTGTTGTTGGTGCCCGCTTTGACGATCGGATAAGCCATGTGCGCTTTGTGGTCCGGGGTGTCGAGGTGCAGGCCGTTCCAACAGCTCGGAGCCTGCATGCGGAGGTTCAGCTGCGATCCGGCCGGGCAGTTCTGCGGGAAGTCGACGTTCTTGAAGCTTTCGCCGCATTCCCACCCTTCGACCCAGCCCGGGTGGCTGCGGAAGTCCTGGGCGCTCTGCAGGGGATTACCGACCACGTACCGCAGGCCCTTGGGGAAGGGCCGGACGCTGGTGTAATCGGTGACGCCGGCCTTGTAGTAGATGACCTGCGGGCCGATCGGGAGAATCTTCTTGTCGCCCTTGTAGAGGGAGGGCAGCCAGTACGCCGAGGAGTCGCCGGGCGCCTTGCACGTGGTATTGCCGCCGTACAGCGACGCCGTGGTGCTGTTGGCGTTCGTCGTCGTGTTGCCCATGAACGTGTGGTCGTGGGACTTCCCGGGCTGCGCCGGGAAGACGATCGGGTCGTCCGGCGCGGTGTGCGTCACCGCGCAGTTGGCCTGGAACTCGTGGAAGTAGCGCGGCGTCGGCTCCCGGTCGGACGGGGTCACGCCCGTCACGGGCGGGTTCGCCGGTATGTAGCCGTCACCGTCCGCGTCGTCTCCGGAGGGCACCGCGGACGCCGCCATGGTGTGGCCCGCATGGGCGGACACCGACGGGCCGGCGGCGGCAGGGGCCGGATCAGCGGCCGCGGTGATCGACCCGATACCGAAGACCGTGGTGACGAGGGCCGTGCAGACGAGTAGCGCGGAAAAACTCCTGGAACTCCGCTTCATGGAGACCTCCTTGCGGGAGTGGGGGTGGCCGCCTCGCCGTCGGCACTGCGCGACGGGCGTACTGCCGGAAGCCGGCTGTGGCGGGGCCGCCCCTTGACAGGACGGCCCCGCTCGCCGTGAATGCGGGTCAGCTGTAGATACCGAACTCGTGGAGCGAGTAGCCCCAGCCGGTGCCGCGCGCGGTCAGGTGCAGTCGCACGTGGCGGGCGGTCGCCGTCACGTCGATGGTGTCGATGTCACCGTTTCCGGTGGTGGTGGAGTGCACCGGGCGCCAGTTGGTGCCGTCGCCCGAGACCTGGACCTCGTAGGACTTTGCGTAGGCCGGGTCCCAGACCAGCTGGAGCTTGCGGATGGCGGTCGGCGCTCCGAGGTCGACCCGGATCCACTGCGGGTCGCTCCAGTCGCTGGCCCAGCGGGTGCTCGTGTTGCCATCCGTAGCCTTGGCGGGCGTGCACGGGCAGTCACCGTACTGGGCCTGGTAGGAGGAGGCGGTGGTGGGCTTGTTCAGGGCCACGTTGGTTCCGGTGACGGGCGGGGCGACCACCTTGACCGACTTGGTCTCGATGCCGGCGTTGCCCTTGCCGTCCGTGGCCTCGATGTAGACCTTCCACACGCCGAGCTTCTCGGGTGCGGTGACGGCGAAGGTTCCGTTGCCGGTGGCCCGCCACTTGGCCTCGACCAGGCCCTTGTCGCCGTTGGCGTAGTTGCCGCTGAGGAAAATTTTGTAGTTGAGCGGGTCGTTGTCCGGGTCACGGACATCGGCGCGGACGGTGAACTCACCACCGGCCGGTGCGGCCGAGGCCGGTGAGACCGCCATGTTCGTGATCACGGGCGGGGTGTTGTCACCGGCGGTGGAGCCCGCGTACGCCTGCTTCACGGCGTAGTACGACAGCCTCTTGAGCCCGCCGGACAGGACGTTGAACCAGACGCCGCCGAAGTCGTGCTCGGTGCCGTAGTGGAAGAGCGTCGCGCCGAGCGCCACGCCCCGGTGGCCGGTGACGCAGTCCCACGCCTGGGTGTAACCCTTGGCCTTCTGCACGTCGGTGGGCTCGTCCGGGACGCCGTTGGCGTCGTCCGGCACCTCCCACTCACCGGCCGGTCCGCCCTCGGTGATGATGTACGGCTTGGTGTAGCCGCCCGCCTCCCAGTCCTCCTGGACGTTGCAGATGTCGCCGTAGGAGTTCATCGAGTACAGGTCGAGGTCGGGGGCGTTGCGCTTGTAGTACGGCCAGGCGCCCGTCCAGGCGTCGGTGGAGGTGACGGGGTGGTCGGCGTCGATAGAGTGGATCTTCTTCGCGACGTCGTTGACGAACGTGGTGTACGCGTTGCGCTGCGTCTCCAGTTCGGTGCCGCTGTAGCAGTTCTGCAGGCCGAGCACCGACTCGTTGCCGACGTTCCACATCAGCGTGGCGGGGTGGCTCTTGTAGGTGTCGACCCACTTGGCGATCTCGGTGAGCATGGTGTTCTTGTACGTCGTGTCCGTGACGTAGTTGGCGCAGCCGCCGCTGCCGGGGCCGCCGCCGGGCTGCAGCCAGAAGCCGTTGACGACGCGGATGCCGTTCGCGGCCGCGGTGTCGAGCAGGGGCTTGGTCGAGCCGTCCGTGCCCCAGGTGCGGATGGTGTTGACGCCCATCGACTTGACGTCGGGCATGTACTTCGGGGCGTCGGCGACGGACGGGCCCCAGGTGAGGCCCTTGACGGTGTAGGGCTGGCCGCCCGCCTGCAGCTGCCAGTTGCCCTGGGAGCCGGTCACCTTGACCGCTCCCCCGCTGGCCGGCGGCGTGGTGTCGCCGACGGAGCCGTAGACCTGGAACTCCCACAGCGAGTACCCGTAACCACCGGAGCGGGCTGTGCCCAGCATGCGCACGTAGCGGCCGGAGCCGGAGACGGCGATCTCGTCGGTGCCGCCGTCGCCTTGCGTGACGGCCTTCAGAGTCCTCCAGTCGGTGCCGTTGTCGGACGCCTGGATCTCGTACGCCTTGCCGTACGCTGCCTCCCAGGTGAGCACGACACGGCTGAGGTTCGCCTTCTCGCCCAGGTCGACCTGGATCCACTGGGGGTCACTCCACTGGCTGGCCCAGCGGGTTCCGGTCAGATTGCCGTCGACAGCCGCGGAGGCGGAGAGGCCATCCCCTTCCTGTGAAGAAGCAGTGGCGCGCTTGCCCTGCGACAGCAGCGTGTCGGCGGCTCCGGCGCTCGGGGCGGTCGCAAGAGAGAGGGATGACGCCAACAGGGCGCCAAGCGTGACGAGTAGTGCTCCGGCCCATGGGCGGCCGGAGAGGACAGGGGATCTCAACACTGCGGCTCCTGGCGGAAGAGGGGAGTACAGGCGCCGGCTTGCGGCGGCCGGCTCGGAGAGCGCTCTCCAAGCAGACTGACCTGTGGACGTGAGCCTGTCAACGTTTCGGAAGCCAACTCTTTTGATTGCACGGCGGTTTCGGGCACGAGAAGTCCGTGAATCAGGCGGGGTTCATCCGGCACAGCGGTCGAGACACCCTTCACATCACTGTCCGCATGCCGCTACTGTCGCGGCCGCCATGAAGAAGTGAGCAGTGACATCACGCGCATGGGCGACTGACGGCTCAGCCGTCTCCAGGGAAGCCGCAGCCGGCCGTCAGCGTCGCGATGGCACCGCGCGAGATTCCGGCCGACGAGACCGCTGTACAACTGCAAGGCGCCACGTCCACTGACACGTCAGGTAGAGGCAGCATCGCTACACATGGCCGGACGCGTTGCCGCGCGCTCGCCGACGCGTACGACACCGCAGGCCGACCGCGGAGTACCAGGCGGTGCGCGGCTTTCACCACGCGCTCCCGGCGTCGCACAAGGACGCCTGGACACTGACGCGAGCAGTACAACGCGCCGGCAACCCGGAGTGGTGGCTCGCGCGGGCGGTGCGTTCAGCATGGGCAATCGTGCGGGGCCCGGCGTCCTCGGGGAGGAGGAAACCGAGCCCCTCGCGACCGTCAGGTCACACGTGCACCGATCGGGATGGTCCGATCAGCGCGTCAGGGGTAGGAAACCACGGTAGAGGGGACGGTGGAGGTGCCCGCGGGCACGGTGGACGCGCCGGTGTTGTTGATGACGTGGTTGTAGTGGCCCATACCGCCCAGTGACACCACCAGCAGGCTGTGGAACTTCACCCCGGGCTTGACCGGTGCCTTGAAGCCGTGGTCCTGCCGGATCGTCGGGTCCACGTTGTAGTTGCAGTAGCTGCCCAGACCCCACGCCTCGTGGGTGGTGACGGAGTCGTCGACCCGGTAGGCGGCGTACCCCTTCGTGTCGCCGTTCTGGATGGCGGCCTGGTTGGGCGCGTCGTACGCCTTCTCGTTCTGGTAGAAGATCGTCCGGCCCCGCTCGCCGTACCACTCGACGTCGTACTTGTTGAAGTGCTCGACGAACAGGCCGGTGGCCAGGACGTCGTCGCCGTTGACGCGTACGCCGTAGTCGGCGCGGTTGGTCTCCCACCCGACGCCGTCGCCGTGGTCGGCGCGCCACACCCAGGTGTGGTCGATGATCGTGTCGTCGCTGTTGACGACGATGCTGGTGGTGGCCTTGCCGGGCCCGGCGCCGCCGATGCGGATGTAGACGTCCTGGACCGTGGTGGGGTTGGCGGCGTGGTCCGCCGACGCTCCCTGCGGGCCGACTTCGAGCAGCGTGGGCGAGTTGACGGGGCCGGCGTCGATGAGGAAGCCGGCCAGTTTCACGCCGTCGACGTCGGCGACGCGCATGGCCGTGACGCCGTTGTCGGGGATGATCGTGGCCAAGCCGAGGCCCAGCACGACCGTGTTGGCGCGGTTGACGTTGATCGTCTGGTCGACGTGGTAGATGCCGGGCGTGAAGAGCAGGTGCAGGCCCTGCGCGAGGGCGGCATTGATGGTGGCCGCGGTGGCGCCGGGCTTGACGACGTAGAACTGGTTCAACGAGAGGGAACTGCCCTGCGGGGTGCCGTTCGCCCAAGTGGTGCCGCGCGCGTTGGTGCGCTTGGCCGGGACGAAGACCTTGTACTCGTTGCCGTCCAGGTACAGGAACGGCTTCTCACGGGAGATCGGGGTGGTGTCGAGCGTGGTGTAGCGGGGCTCGGGGAAGCTGGTGGCGGGGGCGCCCTCGACGCCGGAGAACGTCTGGTTCCAGACGGAGTTGGACCAGCCGCCGATGGCACTGTCGCGGGTGTACCACTGCTGCTGCGAGTAGTTGCCGATCTGCCCGTCGACCTTGCTGTCGGCGATGTAGCCGCCGCTCGCCCAGCCGTAGCCGTTCGGCGCGAGGTTCAACCCGCCCTTGACATGCATGCGACGGAAGGACGCCGCCTGGGAGACGGCCCAGCGGTTGGTCCCGCTGACCGGGTTCAGGGCCAGGTTCTCCGCCGAGCGCCAGAAGTTCTGCGTCGCGTTGCCGTTGAACCAGCCGGCGTCCACGGTCACATCACCGTTGATGGTGGTGTCGTCGGGCCGCAGGCCGAGTCCCGCGATGGAGGTGTAGAAGCCGATCTGGGCGTTGAGGTTGTTGTAGGTGCCCGGCTTGAAGAAGAAGGCGTGGCGGTCGGTGCCGAACTGCGCCGACTCCTGCTTCTTGAAGACCTCGTCCAGCTTGGCCTGGATGCCCGGCGTGGACGGGTCGAAGACGTGGACGTTGGGACCGAGGTCGCCACCGGGGGTGACCGGGCCGGGGCCGCCGCCGCCGGCGCCGGCGGTGCCGTACACCTGGAACTCCCAGAGCGAGTAGCCGTAGCCGGTGGCACGCGCGGTCCCGTACATGCGGACATAGCGCGCGGTGCCGGAGACGTTCAGCGTCTCCGTGCCGCCGGCGCTCGTGGTGGTGCTGTACGCGGTCGACCAGGTGGCGCCGTCACCGGAGAACTCGATGCGGTACGCCTTCGCGTACGCGTTCTCCCAGCGCAGGACTATCTGGTTGATGGATGCGGTGGCACCGAGGTCGACCCGTATCCACTGCGGGTCGGAAGCGGTGCTGGACCAGCGCGTGCCGTTCTCACCGTCGACGGCCGCGGTGGCCGGGGTGCCGTAATGCTCCTGGCTGGACGCGGTCACGGGCTTGCCCTGCGACAGCAGCACGGGGGCGGCCTCGGCTGAGCCGGTGGGGACGAACAGCAGAAGTGTCGCGACCAGAGCGGTAACGACCGCGCCTGCCATTCCTCGCCTGTATGAGGGCGAAGGTCTGCGCGGCACCAGCAGGCTGGTGGGCGGAGCGAGCATGAGACGTTCTCCTGAGTCGGGGGGCGGAGAGGAGGGAGAGCGCTCTCCGGCCAGCCGATGCTCGCTTGCTCCTGTCTGCGCGGTCAAGAGTCGTGCGTCAAAATCTCATTGGCCGCGCATAGTTGGGCGCCAGTGTCAAAGAGAGCAGCGGTGGTACCGAGCCAGGAACCCATACGCCTCCTGCCACCACACATGACGGCCATCAGCGCGGGGTCGCCGCACCGCGCCTGCCAGGGCATCGACTTCGGTCCCGTGCTGTCTGGCATCCCGCGGACGCCGCGAGGGGCGTGGACGCACGCCGACGCCTCCTGCGGGCCGCACCGGTCGGGTGTCTTGTTGATCTCAAGCGGGCCATGACATCCGAAGACCCCAAACTCTTCGCCACCTACCGGGTTCTGGCGGCCGAGCACAGCAGCGCGGCCGCCGACCACGTAGCCGACCTGATCGAGCAGCTGCGCGGCATCATCGCCGACGGTGTCACCAACGGCGACTTCACCGCTCGCGACCCGGCCGTCACGGCCCGGGCCGTCTTCGAGCCACCACCGGCTACCACCACCCCGCGCACGCCCCCGAGTGGCAGGCTCCCGGGATCACGCCGCTCGAGAGGTCGAGCCTGCCTTGGCCAGCTCCGGCAACAGCCGGCCACATGAGCGGACACATAGGCACAAGGATCAGATGAATGCGGTCCCTGCGAAGCGGAACAACATAGCGTGGGATCGCCGGTTAGCCAAACCGGCGATCCTGCGGATCATTTCATGGGCCACCGCCACTTCCTGCCCGTACGCCGAAAGGCATCGCCGAGACAGCCATTAATTCCACTCAACGCGCATCGGCAGCGCTTCGCGCTTCCATAGCTCCTGTGGAAACGGTCCGGGGGACGGTCCATACCTCTTGGGGTACGGAGTCGGATCTCCAGGTCACCGGTGCCGTGGTGGCCCAGCCTCGTCATGTCCTAGGTGAAGCCGGGAACGAGGTCGATCAGCATTGGGTCGGCCTGCATATCGGCATCGCGCCTCAGCGCACGATGCCACATGGCCTCGCTTACGTCACCGGCTGTTCTGACCAGTTCCGGCCCCGCACCGCGGTCCACTGATCCACCACAGGCTAGAGCAACGCGCTTCCGCAGTTTCAAAACCTATCGGCTGCACGTAATCAGTGCCACCTTGAAAGGACTGAAGAATCCGAAATGCACAGCACGACCAACGAGTTGCAGGGCCCCCGGTACAGTCCAAGGCGCATCCGCGCCACCTGGGACGGAACAGGGAGCGTGGAGGACGCCTCCAAGGCGTTGCGGTTCTCGCGGGCGAAGGGCTACGACCTCGTTCGTCGCGGGGAGTTTCCGTGCCGCGTACTGCGCATCGTCCGTACGACACGTGTCGGTACCGCGTCCCTGCTCCGCGTGCTCGAAACCGGAGAACCGGAGTACAACGGTGGCCACGCCGGATACTGCACGCCGCCGTAGCCCGCTGCGCGACGAAGCCCCGCCGGAGCATCCATTCCGGCGGGGCTTCGTCGTCTCACGCGCTCTCACACGGGTCTCACCGACTGTGCGGACTCCGCCGGACTATGAGGCCCTGACCTGGCATTATGCCCGTGTCCTGGATCAGCTGGACGCCCTTGGACGGTCGTTATGACCTGTGCCATGTGGGGGCCGACAACCGCCAGCGTCTGCCCCGCAAACTCAACTCAGTCACCTTCTGACGGGGGCGGCCACGGCGCGCCGTGATCACTCAACGTGCTGGTCGTACAGCCACAGGAAGAACCGCCCTCCCCATGTCACAGTGCTCGCGGCACTGGCACCTCTGGGGAGAATCTGGGGAGTATTCGAAGGCTTGGGGAGCGCGTGGGGAGAATCGGCTGCATAACGCAGCACGAATCTGAAAGACACTGAAAGACGCATCCACGCAGGCCAGGGGCCCGTAGAACCACAAATCTGCAGGTCAGCGCCACCAGGCAGAGAACTTCATGACGAAGTCGTCCAGGCTCACGCTGACGAATGGCAAGACTCCGGCATCAGCTGTGCCGACGCAGCTGACAGGCTCCCCAAAGCCCTCGACAAGTCCCGGTCCGATCGACTCTCAGCAGAGCCCCGGCCCGCCCACCGACCTGGCTTACCGTCAGTAAGTAAGATCACGAGCGTCAAATGAGCGTCATTTCAGCGTCAAGATATCGCCCGTAACGCCTACACCGCCCATAACGCGCACTACGTCACCCTCAGCCACGCCGTTCCGGTCCGTAAGGGCTCCATCCCCTGAGGTGCGGCTTGAGCTCCTCCGGCGTGGGTTCACGCGTGTGCGGCATCTCTGGAAGCCCGCTCAAGGGGTCTATCGACCTAACGTACCCCCTTGCCCACTCCGACCAGCGTCGAGCCGAGTCCAGAGCCGAGTCGTCCACGGCGCCGCCCAACTCGCCGATACGACGTTCCAATGCCATGCAGTACGCACTGAGGGCAGCGGCCTCTTGCCAGTACCCGGCCTCGTCGCGTAGCACCTGGGCAAGTTGTTCGCGAACAGCTTGTTCCTTCGCCACGTCCATGGCTGCTTGCCAACGAAGTTCGCGTTCTGCCCTGGCCTGCTGTTCATCCCGCCGGCGCCGAGCGTCCTCGACAGCTCGTGCCTCGATCTCTCCAACGATCACGCCCAAGGCTTCTTCAAGCGTCCGGCTCTTCCGATCCCGCCAGCGACCGGGCCGACCGGTCAGACCATGGGCAAGCTCCACGACGAGATGTGCGGAGCGCTCCGGATCCGTGGACTCCGGGAACTCCTGCCTGATGGTGACGATATACGCGAAGCCGTCGACAGCGACGTCCACTCCGCCCTCGCGCGGGAAGAAGGACGACCGTGCCTTCCGCACCTCATACCCTCGCCGTACCGCCTCAGCCGCCAGACCCTGCAACAGCAGAAGCGACCTACGGCGCAGCGCAGACGGCATCACCAGCCGACTCTCGTCGTTTCTGAGCGCAGCCACCACCGGATGCAGGTGCCCCAGTCGTGCGGGGACAGGAACCAGTCCCCCGGCCGCCTTCGGCCGCTGACTCCGCGCGTTGGGATGCGGGCCCTCCGCAAGGAACAGCTCCAGCCCCGGCCCGCCATACGGGACCTTCTCGATGCGCTTGCCCGCCGGCTCCAGGCCGTGACGCTTCGCGTAATTGACGACGCGCCGCCACTCCGTGACCTCGTCGTCATCGGGATCAGCGATCCGGACGCGCCCCTCGGCGACGAGCCGCTCGATCAGTTCCTGCGCCTTCGCCCGCCGGGCACGCGCGACGGGCCGCTCGCTATAGGGCGACCGAGGCTTGGCAGGCTCCGCCGGCTCACCGCCGCCGGCGACCGCAGAGTCGTCGTCGATCATCAGGAGCCAACGATCCCGCAAGGCATCGGCCGAACGCCAGTCACTCGACATCCAGGTTCCAGCGCCCTCGTCGACAAGGATTAAAGGAGTTCACACTGCCGTTCGGTCAGGCGGACCAGCGATGAACGGTCTCCAGCCCACGCCGCGCTGCCTCACCCCCCCATAAAGCCGCAAGGGCGTCCGTCAGCTGTGGGAGTCCTCTGGGACTTTTCTGGGACTTCCGGCCCCATCAACCGGCACGAGCGTGAAACAACCGAAAGTCCATTCGCGCAGCTCAGCGGCCACCACGCACCCATCACGGCAGGTCACGGCGCTCGCTGGTCTCTTCCGCGACATCTGAGCGGCCCTGACACTTTACGTTGGTGCTCGCGTGAGCACCGGATGGGTGAGGCCACTGGGCGGCGGCGGGGCTTCAGCAGGCGATGTGCTGAGGGCCACGGTCAGGAGGAGTCCCACAACGGCAAGGATGATCACAGTCAGTACGGTCCGCTTCCGCCAGTTCCACCGCGACCGCTCAGTGGGATGCCCCTCGGGGAACTGCTCGTTGAGGTCGCTCATGCGGGCGGCCAGCTCAGGGTCGTCACTGGTGAGTCGACGCTCTATCTGCGCGAACACGCGCTCTTCCGACTCGTGTCCCATGGCAGCCACCCGCTTCATGGAGAAAGCTCACGCGCTGGAAAAGCCGTTCCCTACATGTAGACATTCTCCCCTAATGGCCTCCGTTCGTCCTCTGGCCTCGCCCCTCCTGAGGCCGCCCTCCGCGCCGGAGTGATCTCTTCACTGCCGCTCATCCCTTCTGGCCCCGTTTGCCCCGTTCAGAGGGGTACTCGATGCTGGGACGTGTGGGGCGGACAGGAGAGGAGTACGGCCGTGGTGCTGGCGGAAGACACCCCCGGCGGGCCGTGCTGGCTGAGTCTGATGGCACGCGATCTGAAGACCGCCGAGCGCTTCTACGGTCCCGTGATGGGGTGGACGTTTCGCCAGGGCGGTTTCGGGCGGGCGTTTTCCGTGGCCGAGGTGGATGGCGTCGCCGTGGCCGGCATCGGAGCGATGGCTGGGGAGCTTGGCCTGCCTGTGGCGTGGACGGTGTACTTCTCGGTCGCCGATGCCGATGTGGCTGTCGCCCGCGTCCGCGAGCGCGGGGGCACGGTCGGGGTTGGGCCGGTCGCCTTTCCGCCGCGCGGACGGGCGGCTCTGGTCGCGGACCTGGAAGGTGCCTCCTTCGGTGTCTGGCAGGGCCAGGTCCTTTCCGGGTGGCGTCTCGGCGAGGGCATGGCTCCGGCGTGGGTGGAGCTGCACACGAGGAACGCGTTCGACGCGGCTTTGTTCTACGGGGAGGTCCTGGACTGGGTGAACGCGGGCGCCGGAGACCGTGAGGTCTGGTACGAGGACGATCAGGTCGTCCTGCGGCAGGGCGGTCAGCCTGTGGCCCGGCTGAACAGCGGACCGGTCGAGGAAGCAGCGAGAAGGCCGCAGCTGAGGCCGCGCTGGCTGGTTCACTTCAAGGTTCCTGACCTGGAAGCAGCGAAGGCCACAGCCCTTGAGCACGGCGCAAGCATCGCGTCGGGAGCCGAATGGGGCGGCCACCGGCAGCAGATCACCCTGTGCGATCCCGAGGGGGGTCTGTTCACCCTCGATCAGGCGCCTGACGGTGCCTGATGAACTGGTCCACTGGTCCCTCGCCTCACCGCATCCGCATCCGCGCCCACTGAAAGGAGCAGGGCAATGGAGGATGTCGCACTTGAGGACCCGCGCGTACTCGCACTCGCGAAGGCACACCAACAGGTCGTCCATGAGTCCGTGTGGCACAGGGGTACCGCACCGTCCTGGGAAGGTCTCACCGAGGCCGAGAAGATGGCGGCCCTGATCGAGGCCCGGGACTGGCTGCGAGCCGCAGGCAGGATCGGGTTCCTCGCTCATGACCTGTAGGCGGCGGAGCCGGTCAGGCGTGCTGCACGAGTTCGTCGGGAGGCCGGCGCTGACACCCGTGTGGCTGCTCACCGCCTGTGCGGTCCAACGGCTCACCGTAGGGTCGGCAACAGTACGTGCGCAATAGATCACTTAGCGCGGCGGAAGAGGTGTCATGGCCGAGAAGAAGATCATTGCGGTGTTCGGTGCGACCGGATCGCAGGGCGGCGGACTGGCCCGGGCAGTTCTGTCAGAGCCGGACGGTGATTTCGCCGTACGAGCCCTCACCCGTAACCCCGCTTCGGACGCGTCCAGGGAACTGGAGCGGCTCGGGGCGGAGGTGGTGCGGGCCGATCTCGACGACGAGTCGAGCCTGGGGCCGGCGCTGGAGGGCGCCTACGGCGCCTTCGTCATGACGAACTTCTGGGAGCACCTGTCCGGAGAAAGGGAGAAGACTCAAGCGGCCGCGGCAGCGCGTGCTGCCGGGCATGTCGGAGTGCAGCACGCGGTCTGGTCCAGCCTGGACGACACTCGCGAATGCATCCCACTCGACGACGACCGTATGCCCACGCTCCAGGGGTCCTACAAGGTCCCGCACTTCGACGCAAAGGCCGAGGCGGACAGCTACTTCAGCGATGCGGGCGTACCCACCACCATTTTGAAGAGCACGTTCTTCTGGGAGAATCTTCTCTCCACGGCCGCCCCGCAGCGCGGCAAGGACGGTGTCCTGCAGCTGTCCCTGCCGATGGGGGACCGCAGGCTGGCCGGTATTGCCGTGGACGACATCGGCAAGATCGCACTGGCCGTCCTCAAGCACGGCGGCGACATGGTCAGCGCCACTGTCAGCATCGCGGGCGAGCATCTGCCCATCGCCCACATGGCCGAGATCCTCACGGAGGCTGTCGGCGAGCCGGTGGCGTACCGCCCGCTGACTCCGGACGCCTTCCGCGCACTCGGATTCCCCGGCGCCGAGGAATCAGGCAACATGTTCCAGTACTACGCCGACTGCGAGAGCCGCATCACCGCGGCCAGGGATCTGGCGGCTCTGCGCGCCCTCAATCCCGAACTGCAGGACTTCGCCACCTGGGTTGCCGGGCACCGGAAGGACCTCAGGGCCGCCTGCAAGTGACGTTCAGTGGCCCGGAATGCCTCCGCCCTGGAGACGTTCGAGGTCGGACGGGCGTACCTGGATGGCGAGGAGGGCGATCACCGCCGCGATCACCGTGAAGACGGCCGCCACGATGAACGCGGCCGAGACTCCGGAGGTGAGTACCTCGTCGCCCCAGGGCGGCGGGAGTTGGCCGCTCCGTTCGAAAATCTGTCGTTCCGCCGGGGTGGCCCGGGCCATGAAACCCGGGATCTGATCCTCGGCCTCGTGGCGGCTGGCCGTACCGAAGACGGTGACCAGGATGGACAGACCGAGCGAACCGCCCACCTGCTGCGTGGCGTTGAGCAGCCCGGACGCGGCGCCGGTCTCGTGCCTGGCCACCCCGGAGACCGCCATCAGCGTCAGCGAGACGAACTGCATGCCCATGCCGAGGCTGAAGACCAGCATCGGTCCCAGAATGCTGCCCAGATACGTCGAATGGATGTCGGTCAGGGTCAGCCAGGACAGGCCCGCCGCGGCGAGGAGCGCGCCGGTCACGATGAAGGGCTTCGGGCCGTACCTGGGCAGCAGCTGGGAGGCTATGCCCGCGCCCACCGCGATGACCGCGCTGACCGGCAGGAAGGCGAGACCGGCTTGGAGCGGGCTGAAGTCCAGCACGTTCTGCACGAAGAGCGTGAGGAAGAAGAACATGCCGAAGATCGCGGCGGCCAGGCTCAGCATGACGCCGTACGTGCCCGCGCGGTTGCGGTCCGCGAACATGTGCAGCGGGGTGATCGGCTGCTTCGAGCGCCGCTCGGTCAGGACGAAGGCGGCCAGGAGCAGCACCGCGGCGCCGAACGACGCGAGGGTGAGCGCGTCGCTCCAGCCTTCCTGCGCGGCGCGGATGAAGCCGTAGACCAGAGCCACCATGCCGAGGGTCGAGGTCAGCGCACCGGTCAGGTCGAAGTGGCCGGGATGGCGCTCGGACTCCTTGATGTAGCGGGGTGTGGCGAGGACCATCAGCAGTCCGATCGGCACGTTCACATAGAAGACCCAGCGCCAGTCGAGCCATTCGACGAGCATGCCGCCCGCCAGCAGGCCGATCGCGCCGCCGCCCGCGGAGACCGCGGCGAAGACGCCGAAGGCCCGGTTGCGCGCCGGGCCTTCGGTGAAGGTGGTGGTGATCAGGGCGAGGGCGGTCGGTGAGGCTATGGCGCCGCCGACGCCCTGGAGGGCGCGCGCCGCGAGGAGCTGGCCGGAGTTCTGGGCCAGACCGCCGAGCAGCGAGGCCAGGACGAAGAGCAGTACGCCGAAGACGAAGACCCGGCGGCGGCCGAGGATGTCGCCGAAACGGCCGCCGAGGAGCAGCAGGCCGCCGAAGGTGAGTGTGTAGGCGTTGACGACCCAGGAGAGGCCGGTGGTGGAAAAGTCCAGCGAGCTCTGGATGTGGGGCAGAGCGATGTTCACGATGGTGATGTCGAGGACCACCATCAGCTGGCACGAGGCGATGACGAAAAGCGCCATGCCGTTCCCGCCGCCCTTGTCCCCGGCGTTGATCCGCGCACTGGATCTCGGTTGCGAAGTCGTCATGGCGCACCGCGCCCCCGCGAGACGGTCTCGTGGACGGTTCCGCCCACTAGACGACCGTAAAACGGGGGTACGCCCGCCACCAGTCGATCAAGACCTGACCGCGCCGCCCGCAGACCCCGCAGGCCCCGCGTCCCCCGCGGCCCGTTCCAGCCGTGCGCGCAGCGCGTCCCGGGCGGCCGGCCACTCGTCGGCGAGCATCGAGTAGACGACGGTGTCGCGCATGGTGCCGTCCGGCCTGGTCCGGTGGCAGCGCAGTACGCCCTCGCGCTGCGCGCCGAGGCGTTCGATGGCCCGCTGCGAGCGCTCGTTGCGGTGGTCGGTGTGCCAGGTGACGCGTCGGGCGCCGAGGTCGTCGAAGGCGCGGCCCAGGAGCAGCAGCTTGGCCTCGGTGTTGACGCCGGTGCGCTGGAACCGGCTGCCGAGCCAGGTCGAGCCGATGGCGATGCCCCGGTCGGTGGGCTCGATCTCGTAGTACGAGGTGGAACCGGCCACCTCCCCGGTCGCGACGTCGATCTGCGCGAGCGCGACGCTGTCGCCCCGCTCCTGTTTCGCCAGCAGCCCCTCGATGATCGTCCGCATCCCGGCGGCGTCGGCGGGCTGCTTCTTGGACAGCCATGTCCAGACGGAGGGGTCCTTGAGCGCCTCGAAGAGCCCTTCGGCGTGGTCGGTGGTCAGCGGCTCCAGTCGCACGTAACGACCGGCCAGGCTGGGGCGTTCGAACCAGGCGCTGTTCATCGGAAGTCTCTCGATCCCGGCCATATACATGGCCAAATATGGAGGTAGCGTCCATCGAGCTTGCGTTCGAGGGCGGTTCGCATGGTGGGATGATCCGATGCGACCCCCCACACGCATAGCCTCACATCCGCCCAATCCCTACGACGAACTGGCCCTGCTCGCCCCACCGGAGCCGGACTGGGCCGATGGTGACGACCACCCGCAGGCCGTCGGCGACGACGACCCGCTGGGTCTCGGACTCGCCTCCGGAATCCGGAACGGTGACGCCGAAATCACCGACGACGCCGACGATGCCGACGACTGGAAGCCGCCCAACCACCGCGGCCGGAGCCGGCTGGCCGCTGTCCCCGTCGTACTGAAACTGGCTGTCACCGGCCTGGTGTGCGCCTCCCTCCTGCTGGCCTGCGACCGCTTCGCGGTGCTGTACGCGCAGGACAAGGCCGAGGAGACGCTCCAGCAGTCGCTCGGGCTCGCGGCGGCGCCCGAGGTCGAGATCCACGGCTTCCCCTTCCTCACCCAGGTCGCCGGCCGGCGCCTCGACGAGGTCGAGGTGAGCGTTCCCGACGTCGCAGCCGCCCGGGTCTCCCTCGCCGAAGTACGGGCCACCGCCAAGGACATACGTGTCGTCGGCAGCCTCCCGTCGTCGGTCCAGGGCGCTGTCATCGGCAGCGTGGACGGTGACGTACTGCTGTCCTTCGACGACCTGGGCCGTGAACTGGGCGCCTCGCAAGCGACGTTCACCAAGGACGGCGACAGCCAGGTCCGGGTGGCGGGCTCCCTGCCCGTCGCCGGCACCGAGGTCCGCGTACAGGCCCTGGCGCACATACGCCGCGACGGCGACCAGGCGGTGTCCACCACCGTCGATCACATGCGGCTCGACATACCGGGCCTTGTCACCTACCGGCCGGGCAGGGACCGCGCGCACTCGGGCCTGCGGCTGCACCCCGACGCCGCCGCCCGGATCAGCCGTGAAGGCGCGCACATCAAGGCGCTGCTGGCGGTTCCGGCGGTGGTCGACCGGCTCGGCGTACCGCAGGAGTGGGTCGAGCGGGCACTGCGCAGCGAGAAGGACCTGAACGCACTCACGGGGTCGCCGCGTTTCGTACAGCGGCTGATGAAGCTCAACCTGGTCGACGTGGTCATGGACCACCCCTGGCTGCTGGAGAAGGCCGGCATCGACCCCGACCTGATCGGCGCGCTGCTGAACCTGCGGCCGCCGGAGCTGTCCGAGCAGCTGTCGCTGTCCTTCCGGCTGCCCAGGACACCGGGCGATCTCAGACTGCGCGCCATCACCGTGGAGCGCGAGGGAATCAGAGCGGATCTGGCGGGCACGGGGCTGACCTTCGGGAAGCTCGCGAGCGGGAAGAAGTAGCCGCCGGCGTACCTTCCCTCCGCCGGACCCGGCCGTGCCCGGCGGAGGGGAGGATTCAGCGCGTTTCGGCGATGAAGTCCCGCAGGACCGCGCACAGCGCCTCTGGCTGGTCCTCGGCGATCAGCGTGCAGCTGTCCTCGATCTCGACGAGCCGTCCCTGCGGCAGTACGTCGGCCAGCCTGCGGCCATGGGCACGCGGCATCATGCGGTCCTCCGTCGCCCACACCACCGGGGCCGGCTTGTCGAACTTCCGCATTCCGTCGACCGCTTCGAGCAGCTCCGTCCTGCGTACGCCCTGGTTGTAGCGGCGGAAGTCGGCGCGGATGGCGGGATCGGTCAGGAGCGGCCTCAGCCAGCCGTCAAGGATCTCGTCGGGTACGGGCCGCTTGGTGAGCGCACCGAGCCCCACAGGCAGGCGGCGCAGCGGCCGCAGGGCGAGCGTACGGGCGAGGACGGTGATCCCGCCCGGCACCTTGCAGGCGAGGGCGATCAACTTGCCGGGTACGCCGGGCGGGTAGTTGTCGAAGGCTTCGCAGGACGTGAGGACGAGCCCGGCGAGCCGTCCGGGGTGCTTGGCCGCGACGGTCTGAGCCCGCCCGCAGTCATTCTCGACGAGGATGACGTCCGCCAGATCGAGTCGGTCGAGGAACTCCGCGACGAGGTCATTGACCGAGTCCGGCGTGAGCGGGACGTCCGGGCGCATGGGTGTGCGGTGCGCGCCGTACGGCAGGGTCGGAGCGATCACGCGGTGGTCCGCGCGCAGGCCGGCGACGACCTTGCGCCACACCGTCGCGTCGTGGACCAGGCCGTGGAGGAGGACGACGGCTGGGCCCGGTCCGCCGGTGTCCTCGTAGGCGATGGTCCCCGCGGTGAGTTCGATCTCGGGCATGTCGTTCCTCCCTCTCGACTGGGAGCGAGGCTATAGCCGTACGGCCGGTGCTCCGAGCAACGACTGGAGGAGTTCCAGGAGTTCGCCAGTCAGGGCAGCACGGCCACGCCGTCCAGCTCGACCATGGCCTGCTCGTCCCAGAGGCGGACCGCGCCGATCACCGCCATGGCGGGGTAGTCGCGGCCCGCCAGCCGGCTCCAGATGCGGCCGAGTTCGGGAGCGTGGGCGCGGTATTCGGCGACATCGGTGGCGTAGACGGTGACGCGGGCCAGGTCGACGGGGGCGCCCCCGGCGGCGTGCAGCGCCGTGAGGAGGTTGCTGAGCGCCTTCTCGAACTGGGCGGGGAGCGTGTCCCCGACGACCTTGCCGTCCGTGTCGAGCGCGGTCTGCCCCGCCAGGAAGACCAGTTGCGAGCCGGTGGCGGTGACCGCGTGCGAGAAGCCGCTGGGCGGGGAGAGCTCGGCCGGGTTGACACGGTGCAACTGGTGCGGTCGGTGCGTGCTCATCGGTACAGCTCCTTCGCGATGATCGTGCGCTGGACCTCGGTGGCGCCTTCGTAGATGCGGGGCGCCCGCACCTCGCGGTAGAGGTGTTCGAGCAGGTGGCCGCGCTGGAGGGCGCGGGCGCCGTGCAGCTGGACCGCGGCGTCGACGACGTACTGGGCGGTCTCGGTGGCGAAGAGTTTGGCCATCGCCGCGCGGCGCGGGACACCGGGTGCGCCGGCGTCGTACGCGGAGGCGGCGGCGTACACGAGCAGGCGCGCGGCCTCCGTGCGGGTCGCCATCTCGGCGACCTGGTGGGCCACCGACTGGAGGTCCTTGAGCAGCCCGCCGAAGGCGGTGCGGTTCGCGGTGTGATCGAGGGCGGCGTCGAGGGCGGCCTGCGCCATGCCGACGGCGAAGGCGCCGACGCTGGGGCGGAAGAGGTTGAGGGTATCCATCGCGACGCGGAAGCCGCGGTCCACCTCGCCGATCACATCGGCGCGGGTGACGGGTACGCCGTCGAAGGCGAGCGCGCCGATGGGGTGCGGCGAGAGCATGTCGAGCGGTGTGCCGGTCAGGCCGGGGCGGCCGGCGGGGACCAGGAACGCGGTGACGCCGCGGGCCCCCGCGCCCTCGGTGGTCAGGGCGAACACGGTGTAGAAGTCGGCCTCCGGCGCGTTGGAGATCCAGAGCTTCTCACCGGACAGGCGCCATCCGTCACCCTCCGGTACGGTCTTGAGCGCCAGCGCCGCGGCGTCCGATCCCGCGCCCGGCTCACTGAGCGCGAAGGCGGCGATCGCACGCCCCGCGGTCACCTCGGGCAGCCACCGCGCCCGCTGTTCGCCGGTGCCCGCCCTGGCCACGGGACTTGCTCCGAGCCCTTGCAGGGCGAGGGCGGTCTCGGCCTCGGTGCAGGCACGGGCGAGCGATTCACGCATCAGGCACAGGTCCAGGGCCCCCGAGTCGAACAGACGGGCAATCAGCCCGTGTTCCCCGAGGGCGGCGACCAACGGGCGGTTCACCCTGCCCCGTTCCCCCTTCTCGGCGAGAGGGCGCAGATGGTCCGCAGCCAGGGTGCGAAGTCGCTCGCACCACGCCTGCTGTTGAGGGTCCAGCGCGAATCCCGTCATGTCCTCGCACCCCGCTCTTATCGCGAACCGTTGACTGCCGTCACCCAAACGATACGCTCAAGAGGCGACAAGGGGGCGATCCCGTCATGGAGCTGAAGACCTCAGCGCACATCGATACCTTTCCCCGCGACCAGCTTCCGCCCGCTCATCAGTGGCCGCAGCTGCTCTTGGACCGTCCGGAGCTGCGCTATCCCGACCGGCTCAACTGCGGGGCGGAGCTCTTGGACCGTACGGTCGAACGCTTCGGCCCCGACCGGCCCGTCTTCCGTACCGCTGCCGGTGAGGTCTGGACGTACGGCGAACTGCTCGGCCGCGCCGACCGCATCGCGCACGTCCTCACCACCGACCTGGGCGTCGTTCCCGGCAACCGCGTCCTGCTGCGCGGGCCCACCACACCCTGGCTGGCGGCCTGCTGGCTCGCGGTGATGAAGGCGGGCGCGGTGGCGGTGACGGTGCTGGCGCAGCAGCGGGCGTCCGAGCTGGCGACCATGTGCGAGATCGCGCGGGTCGGCCACGCCCTGTGCGACGTACGGGCCGTCGACGACCTCGTGAAGGCCGAGGTGCCGGGCCTGCACATCACGGCGTACGGCGGTGACGCACCCGACGACCTGCTGCGGGCGGCGGCCGGCAAGCCGTCGCGATACGCCGCCGTGCAGACGTCCGCCGACGATGTCGCGCTGATCGCCTTCACCTCGGGGACGACGGGGCGCCCCAAGGGCTGCATGCACTTCCACCGGGACGTGCTGGCCATAGCCGACACCTTCTCGCGCCATGTGCTCAAACCGGAGCCCGACGACGTGTTCACGGGCAGTCCACCGCTGGGTTTCACCTTCGGGCTGGGCGGCCTGGTGATCTTCCCGATGCGGGCGGGCGCGTCGGCGCTGCTGCTCGAACAGGCGGGACCCAAGCAGCTGCTTCCCGCCGTGGCCCGGCACCGGGTGTCGGTGCTCTTCACCGCGCCGACGGCGTACCGCGCGATGCTGGACGACCTGGGCGGGTACGACCTGAGCGCCCTGCGCCGCTGCGTCTCGGCGGGTGAGAATCTGCCCGCCGCGACCTGGCAGGCCTGGTACGAGCGCACCGGGTTACGCCTCATCAACGGCATCGGCGCGACCGAGCTGCTGCACATCTTCATCTCGGCGGCGGACGAGGCGGTCAGGCCGGGGACCACGGGGGTGCCCGTGCCGGGCTGGGAGGCGCGGGTGGTCGACGCGTCGGGCCGGCCGGTGCCCGACGGCGAGCCCGGGCTGCTGGCGGTGCGCGGTCCGGTGGGCTGCCGCTACCTCGCGGACGACCGTCAGACGCAGTACGCGCGCGGCGGCTGGAACCTCACCGGCGACACGTACGTGCGCGACCCCGACGGGTACTTCCGCTACGTCGCCCGCGCCGACGACATGATCATCTCGGCGGGGTACAACATCGCGGGCCCCGAGGTCGAGGAGGCGCTGCTGCGCCATCCGGACGTGGTGGAGGCGGCGGTCGTGGGCCGGCCCGACGCACTGCGTGGCCAGGTCGTCGTGGCGTACGCCGTGCTGCGCGACGGGGTGGTGCGTGGCGAGGCGACCACGGCCCTGCTGCGCGACTTCGTCAAGGCCGAGCTGGCGCCGTACAAGTGCCCGCGCGACATCGTCTTCCTCGACGCCCTCCCCCGCACGCCGACCGGCAAGCTCCAGCGCTTCCGGCTGCGGGCGGGCGCGGAGTGACGGCCGTAGAGTGATCACGTGGCCGAGCAGCACACCCCCCGTTCCCTGATCGTCTCCCTCTACGGCGCGTACGGACGCACTCCCGGCGGAGGCGGGGAGCCCATGCCGGTGGCCGAGCTCATCCGGCTGCTGGCCGCCGTCGGAGTCGACGCGCCGTCGGTGCGCTCGTCGGTGTCCCGGCTCAAACGCCGCGGCCTGCTCGTCGCCGCCCGTACGCCGGAGGGCGCCGCCGGGTACGCGCTGTCCGACGACGCCCAGCAGCTCCTCGACGACGGCGACCGCCGCATCTACGAACACCCCGCACCACGTCTGTCCGACGGCTGGGTGATCGCGGTCTTCTCGGTCCCCGAGTCCGAACGCGCCAAGCGGCACGTACTGCGCTCCCGCCTCGCCCGCCTCGGCTTCGGGTCGGCGGCGCCGGGCGTATGGATCGCGCCCGCGCGGCTGTACGAGGAGACCCGCCACACGATGGAGCGCCTCCAGCTCTCCCCGTACGTCGATCTGTTCCGCGGGGAGCACCTCGGCTTCGCGGCGACACAGGAGGCGGTGGCGCGCTGGTGGGACCTGACGGCGATCGCCAAGCAGCACGAGCAGTTCCTCGACCTGCACGAGCCGGTGCTGCGGTCCTGGGTGGCGCGGGAGAAGCTTGGGGCGGGGCCCGGCGGCCCACCGCCGCCGGACCCGGAGCACGCCTACCGGGACTACCTCCTGGCGCTCGACTCCTGGCGCCGCCTCCCGTACGCCGATCCCGGCCTGCCGACCGAGCTGCTGCCGTCGGACTGGCCCGGCGCACGCTCGGCGGCGGTGTTCGCCGACCTCCACGCGCGGTTGCGGGACGCGGGGGCGGAGTTCGTACGGAAATCCGGGTGACGGGGTCGGACACCGCGCGGCAGCATGTGGCATGACCCGCAACTTCACCTGGACGTTCACCGAAGACCTCGACGAGTACCTGGCCGCCGCGGGCGCCGCCGTCGCCGCGCGGCCCGTGGAGAACACGCTGCTGCTGACCGTCGCAGACACGCTGCGGCGGCGTGGCCGCGACGCGTACGGCGAAGGCACCCCGCGGTACGGCTGGTGGCGTGGCGCGGACGGCGGCGTGGAGGGGGCGCTGCTGTGGACGCCGCCGCATGCGGTGCTGGTGGGGACCGTACCGGCGGAGGCGGTGGGGCCGCTGGCCCAGGCGTGCGTCGGGCTCGGCGGCCCGGCGGTCAGCGCGGAGCGGGGCACGGCGCGGGCGCTGGCGGCGGAGTGGCGGCGTACGGGCGTGGAAGCCACGACCGTGACCGAGCAACGCCTGTACAGACTCGCCGAGTTGACCCCGCCGGACCCCGCGCCGCCGGGCCGCGCGCGAGTGGCGACTACGGCCGACCGGGTGCTGTTGACGGAGTGGGTGGACGCTTTCCGCCGGGAGGCCGGTCATCCCGGCCCCGGCGCCGGGCGGGCGGTCGAGGACCGTATCGCGTACGGCGGCCTGACGCTGTGGGAGCACGACGGCGTCCCGGTGTCGATGGCAGGCGTCTCCCGCCCGGCAGCGGGCACGGTGCGGGTGGCGCCGGTCTATACGCCGCCGCGGTGGCGGGGGCGCGGGTACGCGGCGGCGGTCACGGCGGCGGTGAGCGGAGCTGCGCGGGATGCGGGGGCGGATGAGGTACTGCTCTTCACCGACCTCGCGAACCCGACGAGCAACGGCGTGTACCAGCGCATCGGCTACCACGCGGTGGCGGACCGGGTGGAAATCGCACCGACGGGGTAACCGACAGGGGCCGCCTCCGGCGGACCATTTCCCCACCCCACCTACCCCTTGCAGCCTGTCCGGCGCTTGGACCGGGGTTCGGGGCAGCGCCGCTCACGTGGCGGGGCCGCGAAGTGTCACAGTGGGAAGGGGCGGGGTGGGGAAAAGTCCCGCAGGGCCGGCCCTCTCACCCCAGACTGAGCCGCGGCTTCGGCGCGTCGGTCTGCCCCGTCGGGGGCGTGCGGCTCCCCGCGCGGTAGGGGAGGGGCCACCGCGCCCCCGGTCCCGCGTACCCCTGCTCGGCCGCCGCGTGCAGCGTCCAGTGCGGGTCGTACAGGTGCGGACGCGCCAGCGCGCAAAGATCCGCACGCCCCGCCAGCAGCAGCGAATTCACGTCGTCCCAGGACGAGATCGCACCCACCGCGATCACCGGCACACCCAGCACGTTACGGATGCGGTCCGCGTACGGCGCCTGGTAGGAACGCCCGTACTCAGGCGCCTCGTCCGCGACGACCTGCCCGGTCGACACGTCGATCGCGTCGGCCCCGCGCGCGGCGAACGCGCGCGCGATCTCGATCGCGTCCTCGACCGTCGTACCGCCCTGCGCCCAGTCCGTGGCCGAGATCCGGACGGTCATTGGCCTGTCGTCCGGCCAGACGCCGCGTACCGCGTCGAAGACCTCCAGGGGGAACCGCAGCCGCCCGGCGAGGGAACCGCCGTAGCCATCCGTCCGTTGGTTGGTGAGAGGGGAGAGGAAGCCGGAGAGCAAGTAGCCGTGTGCGCAGTGCAGTTCGAGGAGGTCGAAGCCGCAGTCGGCCGCGCGCCTCGCCGCCGACACGAACTGTTCGCGGATACGGGCGAGTCCGTCCACGTCGAGCTCGCGCGGCACCTGGTTGACGCCGGCCCGGTACGGCAGCGCGGACGCGGCCGCGACGGGCCAGTTCCCGTCCTCCAGCGGCTGGTCGATGCCGTCCCACATCAGCCGCGTCGAGCCCTTGCGCCCCGAGTGCCCGAGCTGCACACCGACGGCCGCACCCGGTGACTGTTCGTGGACGAAATCAGTCACCCGACGCCACGCGGCGGCCTGTTCGGCGGAGTAGAGGCCGGCGCAGCCGGGGGTGATGCGGCCCTCCGGACTGACGCACACCATCTCGGTCATGACCAGCCCCGCTCCCCCGAGGGCACGTGCGCCCAGGTGGACGAGGTGGAAGTCACCGGGTACGCCGTCGACCGCCGAGTACATGTCCATGGGTGAGACAACGACCCGGTTGCGCAGGGTCAGGCCGCGCAGCCGGAAGGGAGTGAACATCGGCGGCGTACCGGACGGGCAGCCGAACTCCTCCTCGACGGCGCCGGTGAAACCGGGGTCGCGCAGCCGCAGGTTGTCGTGGGTGACGCGTCGGCTCCGGGTGAGCAGGTTGAAGGCGAACTGCCGTGGCGGCTGGTCGAGATACGTGGCGAGCTCCTCGAACCAGCGCAGGCTGGCGGCGGCCGCGCGCTGCGTGGACGCTACTACGGGGCGGCGCTCACTCTCGTACGCGGCGAGGGCGGCCGGCAGGCCGGGCTGCTCCTCGATGCACGCGGCCAGCGCCAGGGCGTCCTCGACGGCGAGCTTGGTTCCCGAGCCGATGGAGAAGTGGGCGGTGTGGGCGGCGTCACCGAGCAGGACCGTATTGCCGTAACTCCAGCGGTCGTTGACGACGGTACGGAACGCGATCCAGGACGAGGGGGGCCTGGGGGGCATCCCCCCAGAAGACACAGCGTTGCCGCGCAGGGCCCGCCCGCCCAGCGCGTCGGCGAAGATTCTGGCGCAGCGCTCGGTCGATTCGGTCTCGTCGCAGCGGTCGAGACCGGCGGCCCGCCACACCTCCTCGCGCATCTCGACGATGACGGTCGACGCGTTCTTCGCGTAGGGGTAGCCGTGCAGTTGCATGACGCCGTGTTCGGTCTCCGCGATCTCGAAGCGGAAGGCGTCGAAGGCGAAGTCGGCGGCGAGCCAGATGTAGCGGCAGCGGTGAGTGGTGATGCGGGGGCCGAAGACATCGGCGTACGCCGCGCGGGTGAGGCTGTGCACGCCGTCGGCGGCGATGACGAGGTCGTACGCCGCGGAGAGCTCGGCGGCGGGCGGTGCTTCCTCGCGGACGCGCAGGCCGACGCCGAGCGAGCGGCAGCGCTCGTGCAGGACCTCCAGGAGCCGGCGGCGGCCGAGGGCGGCGAAACCGTGGCCGCCGGAGGTCAGGGTCAGGCCGCGGTGGACGATGTCGATGTCGTCCCACCGCACGAACTCCTCCTGGAGCGCGCGGTAGACGACGGGGTCGGCGTGCTGGATGCCGCCGAGGGTCTCGTCGGAGAGGACGACCCCGAAGCCGAAGGTGTCATCGGGGGCGCCTCGTTCCCAGACGGTTATCTCGCGTGCGGGATCGAGCCGTTTGAGAAGCGCGGCGGCGTAGAGCCCACCCGGCCCACCACCGACAACCGCGACCCGCAACGGCCGGGAGACCTGCGGAGACTCGCCGGGCTGCCGGGAATCGAGGCCCTGTCCGGTGTTTTGATCGGGGCCCGGTTCGGGGCCCTGTTCGGGGTCCTGTTCGGGGTCCTGTCCGTGCGTGCGCCGCATCGCTAACGCCCCCGCCACTTCGGGACGCGCTTCTCGGTGAACGCCGCGTGGAACTCCGCGTAGTCGTCGCCGTTCATCAGCAGCGCCTGCGTGGCGGCGTCCAGTTCGACGGCCGCGGCGAGCGGCATGTCGAGCTCGGCGGTGAGCAGCGCTTTCGTCTGGGCGTACGCCAGGGCCGGGCCGTCGGCCAGGCGGCGGGCCAGCTCGGCGGCGCGGGCGTCGGCCAGCCCCTCGTCCGTCATCTCGCTGATCAGGCCGATCCGCTCCGCCTCGGGGGCCCGCACCGGCTCGCCGAGCATCAGCAGCCTCGTCGCGTGCCCGAGCCCGACGACACGCGGCAGCAGATACGCCGCGCCCATGTCGCCGCCCGACAGGCCGACCTTGGTGAAGAGGAAGGCGAAGCGGGCGGAGGGGTCGGCGATCCGGAAGTCGGCGGCGAGGGCCAGGACGGCGCCCGCGCCCGCGGCCACCCCGTGCACGGCGGCGATCACGGGGAAGGGGCATTCGCGCAGCGCCCGTACGACCTGCCCGGTCATCCGGTTGAAGTCGAGGAGCTGGGCGGTGTCCATGGCGAGTGTGGCGCCGATGATCTCGTCGACGTCGCCGCCGGAGCAGAACCCGCGGCCCTCGCCGCCGAGGACGAGGGCGCGCACGGCGCGCTCGCGGGCCAGCTCGGCGAGGAGGTCGCGCAGATCGGCGTACGCGCCGAAGGTGAGGGCGTTGAGTTTCTCCGGCCGGGCGAGGGTGACGGTGGCGACGCCGTCCTCGATGGTCAGCCGCAGGTGGTGCCACTGCTGCGTGCGCGGTGCTGAGCTGGGAAAGGGGCTCATGGGGGCGGGGCCTCCTTCAACCGTGCGGCAGGTGCCTGCCACTCGAAGGTATCACCCCTATGTGACTGTCGTCATGAGGACGCGATACCGGCCGAGGCATGCATTACGCCGCAGGATGCGGTGTCCCCCGCTCGTGGCGCGTCGCCTTTGCCGCACACCATCGCGGTCATCCGGCGACCGAGGCTCGCGCGGACACCGCCACGGGGGGGCGCCCGAGACCGGCCACCAGACCGAGGCGCACGACCGCGGCCCGCCCCGTACCGACGGGGCGGAGCTACTCGGCGTCGCCGCCGCCCCCCGCCAGGGTGGCGACCAGCACCGCCTTGATCGTGTGCATGCGGTTCTCGGCCTCGTCGAAGACGACCGAGTGCGCCGATTCGAAGACCTCGTCGGTGACTTCCAGTTCCGTGAGGCCGTACCGCTCGTGGATCTCGCGGCCGACCTTGGTGCCGAGGTCGTGGAAGGCCGGCAGGCAGTGCAGGAACTTCACGTCCGCGTTTCCGGTGGCGCGCAGTACGTCCATGGTCACGGCGTACGGAGCGAGGGCCTCGATGCGCTCGCCCCAGACCTCCTTGGGCTCCCCCATCGACACCCAGACGTCGGTGGCGACGAAGTCGGCGCCCAGGACGCCTTCGGCGACGTCCTCGGTGAGGGTGACGCGCGCGCCGCTCAGTTCGGCGGCCTTGCGGGCCTGCGCGACGATCTCCTCGGCCGGCCAGTACGCCTTGGGCGCGACGATGCGTACGTCCATGCCGAGCAGGGCGCCGGTGACCAGGTAGGAGTTGCCCATGTTGAAGCGGGCGTCACCCAGATAGGCGAAAGCCATCCGCTCCAGGGGCTTGGCGCAGTGCTCGGTCATGGTGAGTACGTCGGCGAGCATCTGGGTGGGGTGCCAGTCGTCGGTGAGCCCGTTGAAGACGGGGACGCCGGCGTACGCGGCCAGCTCCTCGACGGCGGCCTGACTGTCCCCGCGGTACTCGATCCCGTCGAACATCCGGCCCAGCACCCGCGCCGTGTCCTTCACCGACTCCTTGTGCCCCATCTGCGAGCCGGAGGGGTCGAGGTACGTCGTCGACGCACCCTGGTCGGCGGCGGCGACCTCGAACGAGCAGCGCGTGCGGGTGGAGGTCTTCTCGAAGATCAGCGCGATGTTCTTGCCGCGCAGCCGCGGCACCTCGGTGCCGGCCTTCTTGGCGGCCTTGAGCTCGGCGGCGAGGTCGATCAGGCCGCGGAACTCCTCGGCGGTGAAGTCCAGCTCCTTGAGGAGGTGGCGGCCTACGAGGTCTGTCGCCATGGTGGCTGCTCCTGGGTCGGTCGCGTATGCATGCGGGGCGAGTGATGGAAGTATATGCGTATGAACGCATCACTATACAGCGTCGCGTTCGACCGGGCAGCTCATGCACCGGGGGCCACCCCGTCCCCTGCCCAGTTCGCTGCCCTTGATCTCGATGACCTCGATGCCCTCCTTGCGCAGGTGGGTGTTGGTGGTGACGTTGCGCTCGTAGGCCACGACGACGCCGGGCTCGACCGCCAGCACATTGCAGCCGTCGTCCCACTGCTCGCGCTGCGCCGCGTGCACGTCCTGGACGGCGGTCAGCACCCGGATGCCGTCGAGGCCCAGCGCGGCCGCTATGGCCCGGTGCATGTGCTCCGGAGGGTGGTCGGTGACCTTCAACTCGCGCTCGCCGACGCCCGGTTCGATGGTGTACGAGCGGAGCATGCCGAGCCCGGCGTACTGCGTGAAGGTCTCGCCATCGACCATGGTCATCACGGTGTCGAGGTGCATGAACGCCCGGTGCTTGGGCATGTCGAGTGCCACGATGGTGGTGGCCGAGCCTGCCTCGAAGAGCCCGCGGGCGAGCATCTCCACGGCCTGCGGGGTGGTGCGCTCGCTCATCCCGATCAGGACGGCGCCGTTCCCGATGACCAGGACGTCGCCGCCCTCGATGGTGGAGGGGTAGTCGTGCTGGCCCTCCGACCAGTGGTGGAAGGCACCCGCCTGCGGGCTCTTGAAGAGCGGATGGTGCTTGTAGATCGCCTCGAAGTGGACGGTCTCGCGCTGCCGGGCCGGCCAGCGCATCGCGTTGATGGACACACCGTCGTAGATCCAGGCCGAGGTGTCCCGGGTGAAGAGATGGTTCGGCAGCGGCTCGATCAGGAAGTCGTCCAGGTCCATGACGTGGAAGCGGACGGACGTCGGCTCGGAGTGGCGCTCCAGGAACTCGCGCTTCGTCATGCCCCCGACGAGCGCCTCGACCAGATCCGCCACGGGCAGCTCGTCGAAGGCCTCGCGCAGGTGGTCGGTGGCGAGCGGCCCGTACTCCTTCTCGTTGAAGACCCGGTCCAGTACGAGGTTCCTGGCCGTCGTGATCTCCAGCGACTCGCGCAGCAGATCACCGAAGAGGTGTACCTCGACGCCCCGGTCGCGCAGGACGTCGGCGAATCCGTCGTGCTCCTGGCGTGCGCGGCGCACCCACAGCACGTCGTCGAAGAGCAGCGCGTCCTTGTTGCCGGGAGTGAGGCGCTTCAGCTCCAGATCCGGTCGGTGGAGTATGACGCGGCGCAGCCGCCCGGTCTCGGAATCGACATGGAATCCCATGGCTCCATCCTGGCCGAGCTCGGCCGCACACGCGTCGGTATGGCGCCCCCCGGTACGAAGCGATCACATTTCGCACCGGGGGCGGCATGCGCCGACGGGATCACAGCCGGGGGTCGACCGGCTCGGACTCCAGTGCCAGCACCGCGAAGACGGCCTCGTGGATCCGCCACAGCGGCTCGCCCTCGGCCAGCCGGTCCAGTGCCTCAAGACCCAGCGCGTACTCGCGCAGGGCGAGCGAGCGTTTGTGGCCCAGGAACCGGTTCCGCAGCTTTTCGAGCTGCTCGGGGCGCGTGTATTCGGGACCGTAGATGATCCGCAGATACTCGCGGCCGCGCACCTTGATACCCGGCTGCACGAGCCGGTTCTTCCCGTCCCGTGCGAGCGCCTCGACCGGCTTGACGACCATGCCCTCGCCGCCCCTGCTGGTCATCTCCAGCCACCAGTCGATGCCGGACTGGACGGAAGCCGGGTCGCCGGTGTCGACGATCAGCCTGCGGGTGGTCTGGAGAAGAGCGGTCGGGTCGTGCTCGACCAGCCGGTCCAGCCAGGCCAGCTGTTCGTCGTGCGGTACGCCCGCGAGCGAACGCCCCTGGACGGCGAGCAGCTGGAAGGGTGCCAGCCGCACCCCTTCCAGCCCCTGGGTCGGCCAGCAGTAGCGCCGGTAGGCGTCGGTGAACGCCTCGGCGTCGGCGGCCCGTTCGCGCTGCGTCGCGAGCAGTCCCCGTACCTCGACGCCTCGGGCAGCCGCCCCTTCGAGCGCTGCCAGGGCGCCGGGGAACACCGAGCGCGCCGCGGCGCCCACGGCGGCGTACTGATGACGCAGCAGGCCCGACGCCTTGAGCGACCAGGGCATCAGCTCCGCGTCGAGAAGCAGCCAGTCCGTCTGGAGCTCGCCCCAGAGGCCCGCCTCGGTGACGGCGGTACGCAGTCGGCCGATGATCAGCTCGGTGATTGTTTCGTCGTCGAAGAAGGGGCGGCCGGTGCGGGTGTGGATGACGCCGGTGGGGCCGTCCACGCCGAACCTCTCGCGCGCCACGTCCGCGTCCCGGCAGACCAGCGCCACCGCCCGCGAGCCCATGTGCTTCTCCTCGCACACGACTCTCCCCACACCGTCGGCCTTGTACGTCGCGAAGGCCTCGGCGGGGTGCTCCAGGTAGCCGTCGACGTGCGACGTACCGGTCGGGGACATCGTCGGCGGCAGGTAGGCGAGCAGACGCGGGTCCACGGCGAAACGGCTCATCACTTCGAGCGCCGCCGCCGCGTTCTCCTCGCGTACGGCGACCCGCCCCATGTGCCGCGTCTCGACAACGCGGCGGCCGTGCACGTCGGCGAGGTCCAGCGGACGGCCGTCGTGACCGCCGGGCGCCTCGGTGGTGAGGGGCTTCACCGGCTCGTACCAGACCTTCTCGGCCGGTACGTCGACGAGCTCACGCTCCGGCCAGCGCAGGGCCGTCATCTTGCCGCCGAAGACCGCGCCGGTGTCCAGGCAGATGGTGTTGTTGATCCAGGAGGTGTTGGGCACGGGTGTGTGGCCGTAGACGACGGCGGCGCGGCCGCGGTAGTCCTCGGCCCACGGGTAGCGCACGGGCAGGCCGAACTCGTCGGTCTCGCCGGTCGTGTCGCCGTACAGCGCGTGCGAGCGGACCCGGCCCGAGGTGCGGCCGTGGTACTTCTCGGGCAGACCCGCGTGGCAGACGACGAGGTTGCCGCCGTCGAGGACGTAGTGGCTGACGAGGCCGTCGATGAACTCCCGCACCTGCTCCTTGAAGGTGTCGTCCTCCTTCTCCAACTGCTCGATGGTCTCGGCGAGTCCGTGCGTGTGCTGGACGTTCCTGCCCTTGAGGTAACGGCCGAGCTTGTTCTCATGGTTCCCAGGCACGCACAGCGCGTCGCCGGAGGCCACCATGCCCATCACCCGGCGCAGTACGCCGGGGCTGTCGGGGCCGCGGTCGACGAGGTCGCCGACGAAGACGGCCGTACGCCCCTCGGGGTGCGAACCGTCGACGTAACCGAGCTTGCCGAGCAGGGTCTCCAGCTCGGAACGGCAGCCGTGGATGTCGCCGATGATGTCGAAGGGGCCAGTGAGGTGGGTGAGGTCGTTGTAGCGGCGTTCCAGCACCACTTCGGCGGCGTCGACCTCCTCGACGCTGCGCAGGACGTGCACCTTGCGGAAGCCCTCGCGCTCCAGGCTCCGCAGCGAACGGCGCAGCTCGCGCCGGTGCCGCTGGATGACGTGGCGCGGCATCCCGGCCCGGTCGGGGCGTACGGCGTTGCGCTCCGCGCACACCTCTTCCGGCAGGTCGAGCACGATCGCGATCGGCAGTACGTCGTACTTCCTGGCCAGCTGGACGAGCTGCTTCCTGCTCTCCGGCTGCACATTGGTCGCGTCGACGACGGTGAGCCGACCGGCCTCCAGCCGCTTGCCCGCGATGTAGTGCAGGACGTCGAAGGCGTCGCGGCTCGCGCTCTGGTCGTTCTCGTCGTCGGCGACGAGGCCTCGGCAGAAGTCGGAGGAGATGATTTCGGTGGGCTTGAAGTGCCGACGGGCGAAAGTGGACTTGCCGGATCCGGTGGCACCGACCAGGACCACGAGGGACAGGTCGGTGACGGGAAGCGTGCGGGTGGTGGTGCTCATGCGGCTTTCGCCTCCTTCTTGTCCTGCCCGGCGTGCCCGGCCTGCCTGGCCTGCTTGTCCTGCTTGTCCTGGGCGATCATGGTGAACACAGCCATCTGGGTGGGCGGGCCCACCTCCGGGTCCTCGGGCCCGACGGCCACGAACTCGACGCCGTAACCATGCCGTTCGGCCACCCGCTCCGCCCAGCCGCGGAACTCCTCGCGCGTCCACTCGAAGCGGTGGTCGCCGTGCCGTACATGCCCTGCGGGCAGGGTCTCCCAGCGCACGTTGTACTCGACGTTCGGCGTCGTCACGAGGACGGTCCGTGGGCGCGCCGAGCCGAACACGGCGTACTCCAGGGCCGGGAGCCTCGGCAGGTCGAGGTGCTCGATGACCTCGCTGAGCACGGCGGCGTCGTACCCCGTGAGCCGCTTGTCGGTGTACGTGAGCGAGCCCTGCATCAGCTTCACGCGCTCGGCCTGCCGCTCGCCCATCCGGTCGAGCTTGAGCCGGCGCGAGGCGATGGTGAGCGCGCGCATGGACACGTCCACACCCACGATCTCGGTGAACTTCACGTCCTTGAGCAGCGCCTGCACCAACTGGCCCTGCCCGCAGCCCAGGTCGAGCACCCGGCTCGCCCCGGCCGCGCCGAGCGCCCGGAGGATCGCGTCCCGGCGCTGCGCGGCGAGCGGCACGGGCCGCTCCTCGGTGTCCGTCGTCTCGTCGACGGCGTTGTCTATCTCCTCGACCTCCAGGTCGTCGGCCTCGGCCAGACGCACCAGTTCGAGGCGCTCCATGGCCTGCCGGGTAAGGCTCCAGCGGCGCGACAGGTAGCGGCTGGTGATCAGCTTCTGCTCGGGGTGCTCGGCCAGCCAGCCCTCGCCGGCCCGCAGCAGCTTGTCCACCTCGTCGGGCGCGACCCAGTAGTGCTTCGCGTCGTCCAGGACCGGCAGCAGGACATACAGCTGTCGCAGGGCGTCGGAGAGCCGCAGCTCGCCCTCCAGCACGAGTTGTACGTACCGCGAGTCGCCCCACTCCGGGAACTGCTCGTCCAGCGGCACCGGCTCGGCCCGCACGGTCGTCCAGCCCAGCGGCGCGAACAGCTTCGTCACCAGTTCGGCGCCGCCCCGGGCAGGCAGCGCGGGCACCTCGACGCGCAGCGGCAGGGGCGCCGCGGCACGCTCGGGGCGCGCGTTGCACACGCCCTGCAGGGCACTCTTGAACACCGCGCTCAGGGCGACGGCCAGCAGCGACGACGCGGCGTACGGCCGGTCGTTGACGTACTGCGCGAGCGCGGAATCGGGCGAGCCGCCGCGCCCCTTGCCCTTGCCGCGCCGCACGAGCGCCACCGGATCCACCTCCAGCAGGAGCGCGGCGGTGCACCGCTCGATGGACGCCTCGGGGTAGAGGACGTGCGCCGTGCCGTGGGAAGTGGAGAACGTCTGCGCCTTGTCGGGGTGCTTGTGCAGCAGAAAGCCGAGGTCGGTCGCGGGACGCTCCTGATTGCCGGTAGTACTGATCGTCAGGAACACACGTCCGAGTATCGTCGGCCCGGCCCGTCCTGGACCAGGGGTTTAAGCAACCGGACCGGCCAGCCGGGCCAGCTCGGCGATCTCGCCGGGCCCGACCCGGCAGCAGCCCCCCACCAGCCGGGCCCCCGACGCCCGCCACTCGCGCACCCGCTCCGGGTCGTACGTCCCCCCGCCGCTCCACCGCCTCGCCTCCGCGTCCCACCGCTCACCGCTGTTCGGATAGACGACGACCGGTTTCCCGGACACCGAGGCGGCGAGCTCCACCGCCGCGTCCGCGTCGCGCGGCTCACAGCAGTTGACGCCCACGGCGATCACCTGGTCGTTGCCCGCGGCGAGAGCGAAGGCCGCGTCCAGCGGCTGACCGGCCCGGGTTCGTCCGCCCACGATGCTGTACGAGAGCCAGACCGGCATCCCGGTGCCCTCGACGGCCCGCAGCAGCGCCTCGGCCTCATCGGTGTCCGGCACCGTCTCCAGCGCCAGCACATCGGGCGCAGCGGCGACGAGCGCTTCGACGCGCGGCCGGTGGAAGTGCTCCAGCTCCCGCACCGAGAGCCCGTACCTCCCCCGGTACTCGCTGCCGTCGGCGAGCATCGCCCCGTACGGCCCGACCGAGGCCGCCACCCAGACCTCCCGGTCCACGGACTCCCCCGCCGCACGCGCCAGTTCGACGCTGCGTCCCAGCAGCTCCGCGGTCTTGCCGGGGCCCAGACCCCGCCGCGCGAAGCCCTCGAACGTCGCCTGGTAGCTCGCGGTGATCAACACCTGTGCGCCCGCCCGCACATACGCCGCGTGCGCCGCCGCGATCTGCTGCGGACCGTCGGCCAGCAGCCGCGCCGACCAGAGCGCGTCGGACAGGTCGCAGCCCTGCGCCTCCAGTTGATTGGACAGACCGCCGTCAAGAACGACGGGCCCCGGAGCGTCGGCCCCGAGTGCGGCGACAAGCGGGCGGGCGGGTTTCACGGCAAGCCTCCTTCACTGCACGTCAGCACTTCTCAGTTCAGCTGGGACTGGACCTGCGAGGAGATCAGCTCCAGGTGTTCGAGATCGTCCAGGTCCAGCATCTGGAGATAGATCCGCGAGGCACCGATCGCGGCGTACTGGCCGATCTTGTCGACCACCTCGGCGGGCGAGCCCGCCAGCCCGTTCGCCTTGAGCTCCTCCACGTCCCGCCCGATGGCCGCCGCCCGGCGGGCCACCTCCGCGTCGTCCTTCCCGACGCACGCCACCAGAGCGTTGGAGTACACCAGGTCGTCCGCCTTGCGGCCCACCTTCTCCGCCGCCGCCCTGACCCGCCCGAACTGCCGCTCGCTGTCCTCCAGCGAGGCGAACGGGATGTTGAACTCGTCGGCGTACTGCGCGGCCAGCCGGGGCGTACGGACCGCGCCGTGCCCGCCGACCAGCACCGGTACCTTGGCCTGCGCGGGCTTGGGCAGGGCAGGTGAGTCCGTCAGCTGGTAGTACGTCCCGTCGTAGCTGAACGTCCTGCCGGTCTCCGTCGCCCACAGCCCGGTGACGATGGCCAGCTGCTCCTCGAGCCGGCCGAACTTCTCCTTCGGGAACGGGATCCCGTACGCCCGGTGCTCCTCCTCGAACCAACCTGCCCCCAGGCCCAGTTCGACCCGTCCGCCCGACATCTGGTCGACCTGCGCGACCTGAATGGCCAGCACGCCCGGCAGCCGGAAGGTGCCCGCGGTCATCAGCGTGCCGAGCCGGATCCGCTTGGTCTCCCGGGCGAGCCCCGCCAGCGTGATCCAGGCGTCGGTCGGCCCGGGAAGGCCGTCACCCGAACCCATGCGCAGATAGTGGTCCGAGCGGTAGAAGGCATCGAAGCCGAGGTCCTCGGCGGCCTTGGCGACGGTGAGCAGGGTGTCGTAGCTCGCCCCTTGCTGGGGCTCGGTGAAGATTCGAAGATCCATACCTCCATCCTGCACCGCGGGAGTGCCCTCAACCCCACCTCGCACATCCGGCCCACGCCGACGGTCCGCCCCCGCAGAGGGACCGGCCGCCACGGGCGACGGCGTCGCAGGCACCAGCGGCCGACGGCCTCATGACGGCCCCGCCGCCGAGTCGCGAGCAGCGCTGCGCTGCCTGTCCTGCTCCCGCACCGTGAGCCGGCGTAATATCCCGCGCACCCGGTCGCTCGACTCGTCGGCGGCGTCTATGCCCTCGATGCACTGCCAGTAGAGGGCCTCCTCGTCGGTGGCGCACGCGACCCCGACGAGCGCGATTCCCACCTCCCCGAGAAGCGCGCCCAGCCCGATCAACGCCGCCCGCGCGTCCGCCACCTGGGAGAGCTGCGCCGCTCGCGGCCGGGCGTCCGGAGGCGGCCCGCCCACGTCGTCCGCCCCGCCCGCCCACAGCGCCGGGATGTCGAGCACCCCGCAGCCCCGCCCGCCCGTCTCGCTCAGCCCGCGCGCCTCACCTCTCAGCTCCGCCGGACCGGTCAGCACCAACTGCCCGCCGATCGCCTGGGTCAGGGCCTGTGCCTGCCAGGCCTCCGCCAGAATGTCCCGTGCCGCCCGGCTCCGCGCGAGTGCGTGCCGGCTCTGCCCGATAAGCCTCACCGCGTCCATGCGCCGCCCCCCGTCCTCACGATGGCCCGCTTCTTTCGCGTACCGTTCACCCGTCCACTACCCAGAGTGAGGGCTTGGGGCCCGGAAAGCCAGGGCTATGGCGAAATCTGTGGACAGAAAAGCGGTTTCGGATAAATTCATCACTCCGGAGAGTGACGATCCTTGCTTTTCGGCACCGGGAAGCGCAGCTCGTTCCGGTCGATCTTGGCCGCCAGCGCCGCCAGCACATCGATCCCGAGCACCTCACTGAACTGCAGCAAGTACGCGAGGACATCAGCGACCTCGTCCGTCACCCGGTGCGCGGTGTTCGGATCCTCCATCACCCGTGCCGACTCCTCGGGCGTCAGCCACTGGAAGATCTCCACCAGCTCGGACGCCTCCACGCTCAGCGCCACGGCCAGGTTCTTCGGCGTGTGGTACGGCTCCCACCCCCGCGCCGCCGCGAATTCGGCCAGCCGACGCTGCAGTGCCGCTACATCCAGTTCAGTCACGGGCCCAGGTCTACCACCGCCACCCCGTCCACCCCACGGGCGTACGACGCGGAGGTGTCCGTGACCGTCCCGACCAGCCTGATGTGCCGCTCGGCGCAGACGGAGGCGGCCAGCGCCAGGAGCTCCCGCGTCTGGCGCCCGTCCATGGACCGGTCGAAGCCGTCCGCGAGGACCGTCAGCGCCTGCATCGCGGCGGGCACTTCGGCGACCGGGTCCATGGCCAGCACCCCCGGCCCGGTCAGCAGCACCAGCGCAAGGGCCAGATACCTCAGCTCACCGTCCCCGAGCCGCCCCAGGGGCGTGGCCGACGGGCCGCCCCGGCCCACCAGCGCCCGTACCCTCCCGTCCGCGAGCTCCTCAGCGGTCAGCGCCTCCACCGGGCCGGCGCACCCCGCCCGCGCCATCGCCGCCAGCCGCGCATGACGCTTCGCGCACTGATGCTGCGTACGCCACAGCACGCCGGCGAGGTTGTCGCAGCCGCGCCGCAGCCGTGCGTCGCCCAGCGCGACCGGTTCCCGCATGCGCGAAGGCAGCGGATCGCACGCGAACACCGAACGCAGCGCGAGCACCACCTGTTCCGCGGCCGCCAGTACCCGCAGCTGCCCCGCCGTCTTGCCCGCCACGCGCAGCGGCAGCAGCGCCGTACCCAGCAGGTCGTCGGGCAGCGGCGCCCGCGTCACCGGAGCGGTGCCCGCCGTGTGCCAGGCCGCCTGGACCGTGCTGCGCCCCGGATCACGCAGCGCCGTGCTCAGCAGCGTCTGCCCCTCGCAGGTCAGCCGCTCGCCGACGATGCGCAGTTCGGGTTCCGCCTGTACGGCGAGATCGAGGCGCACCGGCCCGGCGGGCCCTTCGACGGTGCAGCCGATCCTGAAGCCCCGCCGGCCCTCGGCGTCCGGCCCCGCCCGCTCCGGCACGCATCCCCCCGGGTCGCGGAACACCGCACCCAGTTCGGCGCCACCGGCCAGGCGGGACAGCGCGTCGTACACCTCCAGGACGCTCGTCTTGCCGCTGCCGCTGGGGCCCGCGAACAGCGTCACCGGACCGAGCGGGAAGACCGCGCCGCGGTGCGATCTGAAGGCCGAGATCCGCACCTCGGTGACCGTGGGGACGCCACGGTCACCGGCGGGAGGTCCGGGGCTCGTCCCCGGAGTGAGCACAGTCATGCCCGGACGGTATGCGGCACTTCCGCTGACGAACCGTTACACCGGAAGAACCTTCCTACGTTTGGGGGACGACGGCGGCCGCCTCGGCCCCCTCGACCTCCATGCCGGCGGGCGACAGCAGGAAGACGTTCCGGTCGACCCGGTGCATGCCGCTGCCGAGACCGAAGACGACACCGCTGCTGAAGTCGAGGATGCGTTTGGCCACATCGGTGTCCGCCGCCGTCAGGTCCAGGAGCACCGGTACCTGCGCGATCAGGTACTCCGCGACCTCGCGCGCGTCGGAGAAGACCTGCACGCGCAGCACGATCATCCGCCGCTGCTCGGCGGCCGCCTCTTCCTGCGGCATGGTGCGGTGATCGACTCTGGAGGGCCACTCGTTCCTGCTGCGCAGTGGCACCACTTGAGCGAGCCCGGCCCACTGTTCGTCGGTGACGTCGTACCTGCTCACCGGACCACCCCGCTCACGTGCTGTGTCTGCATCCGGCCATCTTCCCGCGCCTCACCCGTTCGGCCCAACAGCGACACGGACCGGATGGTCCGCGAAATGTCCGGTCACGGCCCTGGGGCGGCGTCGGCGCCCGGCAAGGGGCAGGCGGTGCGGCGGCGGCGGTGGACGCGCGCTTCCCACGGCTGCAGGGTGTGCGAGGCCGCGAGAGGGGCGGCGTCCGGGACATTGGCGATGAGCGTCTCGGTGTTCGCCCAGCCTTCGGGCAGGGTGACAGTACGGTCGTCGCCGCTGAAGTTGGCCAGGACGAGCAGGTCGGTGCCGCGACCCCGGTCGTGTCGCGTGAAGGCGTAGACCTGCTCGTCCTCGGGGTACAGCATCCGGAAGTCGCCGTCGGTGAGGGCGGGTTCGGTGTGCCGCAGGGCGATCAGGCGCCGGTAGTAGTGGAAGACGGAGTCCGGGTCGGCGAACTGGGCCTTGGCGTTGACCGTGGTGTGGTCGGGGTTCACTGCCATCCACGGTGTGCCCGCGGTGAACCCGGCGTGCTCGGTGGCGTCCCACTGCATGGGGGTGCGCGCGTTGTCGCGGCTGCGGTGACGCAGGCCGGCCAGGATCTGCTCCTCGTCGGCACCCAAGGCGATCCGGTCGCGGTAGTGGTTCAGCGATTCGATGTCGCGGAAGTCGTCGACGGTGGTGAACGCGGTGTTGGCCATGGCCAGTTCTTCGCCCTGGTAGACGTACGGGGTACCCCGGTGCAGGTGCAGCACGGTGGCCAGGAGTTTGGCGGAACGGTCGCGGTAGGCGGGGCTGTCGTCGCCGAAGCGGGACACCACGCGCGGCTGGTCGTGGTTGTTCCAGTACAAGCTGTTCCAGCCGGTCTCCGCCAGGCCCGTCTGCCAGCGGCCGAGGCTCGCCTTGAGGTCGGTGAGCTTCAGCGGGCGTACGTCGAACTTGCCGCCGGGGCCCTGGTCGAGACCCACGTGTTCGAACTGGAAGACCATGTCGAGTTCGCGGCGCTGTGGGTCGGTGAACAGCTTGGCCTCTTCGATGGTCACGCCGGGCATCTCGCCGACGGTCAGCAGCCGGCGGGGGTGACCGGCGAAGACCTCGCGGTGCATCTCGGCCAGGTACTCGTGAATGCGCGGGCCGCAGATGTAGTACGGGCTGCCGTCGCCGTACCGGGATCCTTCGACCATGTGTCCGTCGGGCAGGGCCGGGTCCTTGGAGATGAGGTTGATGACATCCATGCGGAAGCCGTCGACACCACGCTCCAGCCACCAGCGCATCATCGTGTGGACGGCCTGCCGGACCTCCGGGTTCTCCCAGTTGAGGTCGGGCTGCTTGCGGGAGAACAGGTGCAGGTAGTACTCGCCGCTCTCCTCGTCGTACGTCCAGCTCGGGCCGGAGAAGAAGGACTGCCAGTTGTTGGGCTCGGCGCCGGGGGTGCCGGGCTCCATGCCCGGGCGGGCCGGGCGCCAGATGTACCAGTCCCTCTTGGGCCCGCCCGGTCCTGCGTCGCGTGAGCCGGTGAACCAGGGGTGTTCGTCGGAGGTGTGGTTGACCACGAGGTCCATGACGAGCTTCATGCCGCGCTCGTGGACGGCGGCGAGCAGCCGGTCGAAGTCGTCCAGGGAGCCGAAGAGCGGGTCGATGTCCTGGTAGTCGCTGATGTCGTAGCCGTTGTCGTCGTGCGGGGAGGGACAGACCGGCGAGAGCCACAGCACGTCGACGCCGAGCCGGGCAAGGTGGTCGAGGCGCTGGATGATGCCTGGCAGATCCCCGATGCCGTCCGCGTTGGAGTCGGCGAAGCTGCGCGGGTAGATCTGGTAGACCACCGCATTGCTCCACCAGGAGTCGGCAGGACTGAAGTCGTTCAAGGACATGTCAGACCTCATCATGATTGTTGGATGGTGCCGAACTCCGCGACCTCGTTCAAGGGGGGCGCCGGACCCTCCGTCGCCCTCGGCACGCTGGTCGTACCCCGGAGTCCGACGACGCGCTCGATGCCATCAGGGCACCTCCACGCCGCGGTACTCGCTCATCGCGTCGATGAGCCAGCGCGCCAGGTAGTCGGCGAACGAGGATCGCGGGAGCAGCCGGTAGGTGGGCACGTCGTCGACCTGCCAGAGCAGCACCGCGACAGGGCCGACCGTGGTCGACACCGCCTGGCCGGGGCCGAAGGCCCGGGGATGCAGGTCCAGCGGGCAGCCCTTCTCCAGCACCTGCCGAGCGGCCGGGCCGCTCAGCTCCAGCGTGGTGCGGTTCGCCGAGACGTCCACGACCGAGCCCGGGTCTCCTCCGAGTGCCTCGCGCAACTCGGCGGCCAGAGCGGCCACGGCGGCCACAGCGGCCACAGCGGTCTCATCGGGATGGGACAGCACGAGCCACTCGTCGGGGCCGAGCCAGACGATCGTGTGGGGGCCGGATGCGGTGGTGTGGCCGCACTGGCGCGGGAGCCGCGTCCCCAGGGTCTTCTCGATGCGGTCGGCCGCTTCGGCGGCGGGGTCGACGCGCAGGTTCACCATGGTGATGAACGGCCACTCGGTCAGAGTGACCCCGCGGGCGCCGGTGACGGCGGCGGCGCGCATCTGCTCCCCCAGATGTGCCAGAGGGCTGGTGCGCAGGGCCACCGGGCCCCCGCCTGTGTTGATCGTCGGCTCAGCCATCTCGCTTGGTCCCTTCGGGGTCGTAGAGGACGCAGTCGGCCACCTCGACGGGCACCAGGTCATCACCCACCGGGGCGAGCAGGGTCTCGCCGATCCTTGCCCGCCCGTCGGCGACAAGAGCGAGGGCGAAGGGGCGGCCGAGAGCCTGGCTGTGGTAGCTGGAGGTGACGTGGCCGAGCATCGGCACCGGCCCGGCCTCGGGGGTGAGGGGCACACCCGGCGCGACGAGTTGGGTGCCCTCGGGCAGCCGGGTCGTGCGGTCGCTCGGCAGCAGGCCGACCAGCTGCTTGCGGTCGGTGCGGGCAGTGTCGGCGCGGGAGTAGGACCGCTTGCCGACGAAGTCCTTCTGCTTGGAGACCACCCAGGACATGCCCGCGTCCTGCGGGGTGACGGTGCCGTCGGTGTCCTGGCCGACGATGATGTAGCCCTTCTCGGCCCGCAGGACGTGCATGGTCTCGGTGCCGTACGGGGTGATGCCGTACGGCTGTCCGACCTCGTACACCTGCTCCCAGACGGCCAGGCCGTACCAGGAGCAGACGTTGATCTCGTAGGCGAGTTCGCCGGAGAAGGAGATGCGGCAGATGCGGGCCGGGACGCCGGAGGCCAGGGTGGTCTCGCGGAAGGCCATGAAGGGAAATGCTTCGGCGGACAGGTCGATGTCGGGCGCGAGTCGGGCGACGACCTCGCGCGACCGGGGGCCGACGACGGCGATCGTCGTCCACTGCTCGGTCACCGAGGTGCAGTGGACGTCGAGTTCGGGCCACTCGGTCTGCAGCCACTCCTCCAGCCAGTCCAGGACCCCGGCGGCGCCGCCGGTCGTGGTGGTCATGAAGTAGCGGTTCTCGTCGAGGCGCAGGGTCACGCCGTCGTCGAAGATCATGCCGTCCGGCTTGCACATGAGACCGTAGCGAGCCATGCCGGGCTTGAGCTTCTTGAAGGCGTTGGTGTAGATGCGGTTGAGGAACTCGCCCGCGTCCGCGCCCCAGATCTCGATCTTGCCGAGGGTGGAGGCGTCCATGAACGCGACCCCCTCACGGGCCGCGCGGCACTCGCGGGCCACGGCCGTGTCCATGTCCTCGCCGGGCCGGGAGTAGTACCAGGGGCGCTTCCACTGCCCGACGTCCTCGAACTCCGCGCCGTGGGTGACGTGCCAGCTGTGGACGGAGGTCGTGCGCTCCGGATCGAACAGCTCGCCGCGCTCACGCCCGGCCAGGGCGGCGAAGGCCACCGGTGTGTACGGCGCCCGGTAGGCCGTGGTGCCGATCTCTCCGGGTGAGGCGCCCGCGCCGAGTGCCTCCGCGATCACACCGATCGCGTTGACGCCGGACGTCTTGCCCTGGTCGTTCGCCGTGCCGAGCGAGGTGTAGCGCTTGACGTGCTCGACACCGCGCATGCCGGCGCCGGTGGACCGCCACACGTCGGCGACGGTGACGTCTCGCTGCAGGTCGACGAAGTGGGTGTCCCAGGTACCGGGTTCGCCCTCGGGGGCGGGCACCAGCCACAGCGCCCGCGTCGGGCCGGCTCCGGACCGCGCATCGTCGGACGACGGCACGGGAACCGGGAACCCGGCGTCCGTCGCGGCCCGCGCACCGGCCCGCGCCCCCTCGGCCAGGCAGCCGTCGAGGCCGTACGTCCCGCCGGCCGCACCGACGACCTGCTGGTCCCGTACGGTGCCGTCGGGGACGAAGGCGACCAGGTCCTCGTCCCAGCGCAGCCGGCCCTGACGCTGGCTGTGCAGGTGTACCACCGGACTCCAGCCGCCCGAGACGGCGAGCAGGTCGCAGTCGAACGACTGGGGCTCACCGGTGAGTCGACCGCTCTCGTCGAGAGGCTGAACGGTGACACCGGTGAGCCGACCTTCGCCCGCGGTGTCGACCACCGCACTTCCGGTCAGCACCCGCACCCCGGTCGCCACGGCGACCTCGGCGGCCCGGTGGGACAGTTGGGGGCGCGCGTCCACGACGGCGGCGATGCCGATCCCGGCGGCGTGGAGGTCGGCGACCGTGTCGTAGGCGCTGTCGTTGGTCGTGCTCACCACGGCCCGCGAGCCCGGAGCCACGGCGTATCGGTTGAGGCAGGTGCGCACGGCCGCGGCGAGCATCACTCCGGGGCGGTCGTTGCCTGCGAAGACCAGCGGACGCTCGTGCGCGCCGGTCGCCAGGACCACCTGGCGGGCCCGTATGTGCCACAGCCGCTGGCGCGAGACGCCTTCGGAGAGAGCGGGGGCGCCGGCTCCGAGGTGGTCGGTGCGCCGCTGCAGGGCCAGCACGTAGTTGTCGTCGTACGAACCGAAGGCCGTGGTGCGTTGCAGTACGACGACCTCGGGGGCGGCGTCGAGTGCCGCGCGGACGTCGGCGACCCACTCCAGGGCGCTGCGCGCGCCGACCGTCTCGGTGCTCCCGGAGAGCAGCGAACCGCCGGGTTCAGGCTGGTCGTCGAGGAGGATCACACGGGCGCCGGAGCCGGCGGCAGCGGCGGCAGCAGCGAGCCCGGCCGGTCCGGCGCCGACGACCAGGACGTCGGTGTGCACGAACTTCTTGTCGTACACGGCGGGGTCGGCGGTGGGGTCGAGCCGGCCCATCCCCGACAGCGTCGTGGCGGACAGGCCGTCGTACAGCTCCACTGTCGTCGCCGGCAGCATGCCCTCCGCGCACGGGCCGTCGAGCTGCAACAGGGCGTTGGGCTCCTCGACGCCCGCGGCGACGATGCCGCGCGGGCGACCGCGGTAGAGCGACGGGGCGACCTCGACGAGCCCGTTCGCCAGCATCGCCGAGGCGACGGTGTCTCCGGGGTGCCCGGTCAGTTCCCGCCCGTCGACGGTGAAACACAGCACGGTGCCGCGGTCGACGCGGCCTCCTTGCCGGAGCCGGAAGTGCTGGTCGGTCATCGGTTCCCTCCGGCCTGGGGCAGTTCGGGGCGGCGCTCGTCGAGCCGGTAGACGGCGAGCACCTCGTTGGTGACGGTGTCGCGCAGGACGTTGAACCAGCGACGGCAGCCGGTGCTGTGCGCCCACCGCTCGGCGAAGGGGCCCTTGGGGTTGTCGCGGTAGAAGACGTACGCGGCCCACTGCTCGTCGGTGAGGTCCGCGGGGTTCTCGGGGTGGGGGACGTGGGCCTGTCCCCCGTAGTGGTACTCGGTCTCATTCCGCGGACCGCACCATGGGCAGGTGATCAGCAGCACGGTGTCCTCCTCAGTGGGCCACGGCTGCTGCGCCGTGTTCGTCGATCAACGCGCCCGTCGCGAAACGTTCGAGGGCGAAGGGGGCGTTCAGCGGATGCGGCTCGCCCGTGGCGATGGTGTGCGCGAAGGTCCAGCCGGCGGCCGGGGTGGCCTTGAAGCCGCCGGTGCCCCAGCCGCAGTTGACGTAGAGGTTCTCGACGGGGGTGGTGCCGATGATCGGTGAGGCGTCCGGGGTGACGTCGACGATGCCGCCCCAGGTCCGCAGCACGTGCGCCCGCGCGAAGACCGGGAACAGCTCGACGGCGGCGGCCATCTGCTGCTCGATCACGTGGAAGGAGCCGCGCTGCCCGTAGCCGTTGTACGCGTCGACGCCCGCGCCCATCACCAGCTCGCCCTTGTGGGCCTGGGAGACGTAGACGTGCACGTGGTTCGACATGACAACCGTCGGGTGCACCGGCTCGTGCAGCTCGGAGACCAGCGCCTGCAGCGGATGGGACTGCACCGGCAGCCGGAAGCCGGCTCGCTCGGCCAGCACGCTGCTGTGCCCGGCGGCCGCGAGGCCGACCCGGCCGGTGAGGATGCGGCCGCGGTTGGTCTCGACGCCCACGACCCGGTCGCCGTCCTTGAGGAAGCCGGTGACCTCGCTGCCCTGGATCAGGTCCACGCCCATCTCGTCGGCCCGGCGGGCCAGCGCCCAGGCGACGTGGTCGTGCTTGGCGATGCCGGCCCGCGGCTGGAAGGTGCCGCCGAGGACCGGATACCGGGTGCGGGACGAGACGTTGAGGATGGGGCAGACCTCGGCGACCTCGTCCGGTTCGAGCCACTGTGCGTCGACTCCGTTGAGGCGGTTGGCGTTGACGCGGCGCACGCCCTCGCGGACGTCCTGGAGGGTGTGCGCGAGGTTGAGGACGCCGCGCTGGCTGAACAGGAAGTCGTAGTCCAGCTCCTCCGGGAGCCGCTCCCACAGCCCCAGCGCGTGCTCGTAGATCGCCGCGCTCTCGTCCCACAGGTAGTTGGAGCGGATGATCGTGGTGTTGCGGGCCATGTTGCCGCCGGCCAGCCAGCCCTTCTCGAGGACGGCGACGTTGGTGATGCCGTGGTTCTTGGCGAGGTAATAGGCGGTGGCCAGGCCGTGGCCTCCCGCGCCGACGATGACGACGTCGTACGAGGAGCGCGGCTCGGGGTTGCGCCAGAGGAAGTCCGGGTGCTCCGGCAGCGGCTCGGCGGTCATGCCGCGCCTCCGTTCGAGTGGGGCAGGTGGGGATAGAGGGGGAACGCGGCGGCGAGCTTCTCGACCCGGCCGCGCAGCAGGCCGGCGCGCTCGTCGCCGAGCTGCTCGTCCTTCAGGGCCTGGGCGATGATGTCGGCGACCTCCCGGAACTCCGCCTCGCTGAAGCCGCGGGTGGCCAGGGCCGGGGTGCCGATCCGCAGCCCGGAGGAGACCATCGGCGGGCGGGGGTCGAACGGCACGGCGTTGCGGTTGACGGTGATGCCGATGCGGTGCAGCCGGTCCTCGGCCTGCCGTCCGTCGAGCGCGGAGTTCCGCAGGTCGACGAGGACGAGGTGGACCTCGGTGCCGCCGGTCAGCACCGTGATCCCGGCCTCGGCGACGTCGTCGGCCAGCAACCGTCCGGCGAGGATGCGGGCGCCGTCCAGGGTGCGCCGCTGGCGCTCCTTGAACTCCTCGCCCGCCGCCACCTTGAAGGCCACCGCCTTCGCCGCGACGACATGCTCCAGCGGGCCGCCCTGCTGGCCCGGGAAGACCGCGGAGTTGATCTTCTTGGCCAGGTCGGCACGGCTGAGGATCACACCGCCGCGCGGGCCACCGAGGGTCTTGTGCGTGGTGGTCGTCACGACGTCGGCGTACGGCACCGGGCTCGGGTGGAGGCCCGCGGCCACCAGCCCGGCGAAGTGCGCCATGTCCACCATCAGGTACGCGCCCACCTCGTCGGCGATCCGCCGGAACGCGGCGAAGTCCAGCCGGCGGGGGTAGGCCGACCAGCCGGCGACGATCATCCTGGGCCGGTGCGCGCGAGCGAGCTGCTCGACCTCGTCCATGTCGACGCGCAGGTCGGACTCGCGCACGTGATACGGCACGACGTTGTACAGCTTGCCGGAGAAGTTGACGCGCATGCCGTGGGTCAGGTGCCCGCCGTGCGCCAGGTCGAGGCCGAGGATCGTGTCGCCGGGTTCGAGCAGCGCGAACATCGCGGCGGCGTTGGCCTGGGCGCCCGAGTGCGGCTGTACGTTCGCGGCCTCGGCGCCGAACAGTTCCTTCACCCGGGCGATGGCCAACTGCTCGATGACGTCGACGTGTTCGCAGCCGCCGTAGTAGCGGCGGCCCGGGTAGCCCTCGGCGTACTTGTTGGTCAGCACCGAGCCCTGGGCCTCCATGACGGCGGCCGGGGCGAAGTTCTCCGAAGCGATCATCTCGAGGGTCGACTGCTGGCGGTGCAGCTCGGCGTCCACGGCGGCGGCGACGTCGGGGTCGAGTTGACTGAGTGGGAGGGAGAGGGAGGAGGTGAATGTGCTGATCGACGAGTTCGCTGCCATCTGAGCACCATCCTGAGAGCCAACTAATGGACCGCTGATATATCAGATGCTGCGGTAAGGTATGTGAGCTCGCCGGACCAGTCAAGGGGACCTCATGCAGAAGGTGGCGACCGAGCCCAGGAGCGGCGAGGAGCTCTCCCTCGCCGAACGCGCCTACCGCACCATCCGCGACCGGCTCGTCATGCTCGAGATCCGCCCCGGTGCGCCGATCAACGAGGAACAGCTGGCACAGTCCCTCGGCGTCGGACGCACGCCGGTACGTGAGGCACTCAAGCGGCTGCAGTACGAGCGCCTGATCACGGCCTACCCCCGACGCGGCACCTTCGCCACCGACGTCAACATCACCGACCTGGCCCACATCTCCGAGGTGCGCCAGGAGTTGGAGCCCCTGGCCGCCGCCCAGGCAGCGCGGCGCGCCACCGCCACGGACCGGGCGACCCTGACGGCCCTACGGCGGCAGCTGGAGGCCGCGGATTCCCGCCGGCGCGACGCCGCCGAGCTCATGCGCCTGGACCTTGAGGTCCACCGCGCCATCTACGCCGCCACGCACAACCCCTACCTGGAGGACACCCTCGTCCGCCACGACAACCTGGCCACCCGCATCTGGTGCCTGTTCGTCGACCGTCTGTCCGACATGGCCGGCCACGTCGAGGAGCACGGACCGTTGATCGAGGCGATCGCCGCCGGTGACCCCGACCAGGCGGCGCAGCTCGCCCGCAGTCACGTCCAGGGCTTCGAACGGGCCATTCGCGACGCCATCTGAGTCGCCCCCAACTCGCTTTCGTCCCGCAGAAGTTGGAACCCTCTTCCGGACTCGTCACCGCGGGGCAACGAGAGGTGCGCGACGGAGTCGGGAGTATCCGCCTCAGCGCGCGGCACCCCGCGGATCCTCCGGGCGCAGGCGGGGGCATGCGGCTCGCCGACGAGGTCCCCGAGCAGGGCGCAGCCGTGATGACGCAGCTCACGCACCTCGGTCACCGCACCAGCAACTACACGGACAACTGGCTCCCACCGCGACGACGAGTACGGCGGCTCGTACGAAAACCGGATGCGGTATCCCCTCCAGGTCATCCGCGCCGTCCGCGAAGCGGTCGGTCCGCAGTTCGTCATCGGCGCGCGCATGACCTTCGACGAAGAGCGCGAGGGCGGTCTCAAGACGCACGAGGCACTGCGCGTCGCCCAGGACACCACCGAAGCCGGGATCGACTTCATCAGCCTGATCAAGGGGTCGATCGGCACCGACGCCGACCTGGCCCGCACCATTCCGCCGATGTCTACGCCGGCCTCTTCGCACCTGGAGTTCGCCGGGCGGATCAAACAGAAACTCTCCGTCCCGGTCATGCACGCCGCCCGGATCAGCGACGTCGCCACCGCGCGGTACGCCATGGCCGAGGGCCTGCTCGATCTGGTCGGCGTGACCAGGGCCTTGATGTCCGACCCCGAGCTGCCCAACAAGGTCCGTGACGGTCACACGGACCGGATCCGTCCGTGCGTCGGGGCCAACATGTGCATCGACAGCATCTACAGCTCCGGCGCGGCATTCTGCATGCACAACCCGTCCACCGGCCGCGAACTCGAGGTACCCCAGCGCATCGACCGTGCCAGCACGACGAAGCGCGTGGCGATGGTCGGAGCCGGACCGGCCGGCCTGGAAGCGTCCCGTGTCCTGGCCGAGCGCGGTCACGACGTGATCTCTTCGAAGTCGGCTGCAAGGTGGACGGACAGCTGCTGCTGGCCTCGAAGGCCCCTCGCCGCCACGATCTTCGCGGAATCATCCACTGGCGGACCGACGAACTCGCCCGCCTGAACGTTCCGATCTCGCTGAACACCTACGCCGAAGCCCGCGCGCTCCTCCAGCAGCCATGGGACGTCGTGATCGTCGCGACCGGCGGCACTCCCGCGACACCCCCGTTCCCGGGGCCGGCCTGGTCCATGACACCTGGGCGTCCTCGCCGGCCCGCGACGGCTACAGGGCACGTGATGGTCTACGACGACCACGGCGGCAATCAGGCGCTCGACGCGGTGGAGGCCCTCGTCCGGGCAGGCGCCACCGTCGAGATCGTCACGCCCGAGCGAACGCTCGCACCCGACATCGGCTCACTCACGGCGTCCGGTTACGTCAACTCACTGGCGGAGAACGGTGTCGCGGTCACCGTCCTTCGACGACTGCACGGGGTCACCAGAACCCCGGAGGGCTTGGAGGTGGAACTCGGTGTGGACGGCTTCGAGTTCCGTGAACAGCGCGCGTTCGATGCCGTCGTGGCGGAGATGGGCACCGATCCGGTCCAGAAGCTCTACGACGAGCTGCTCGACTCCTCGACCAACCTCGGGGCCGTCGACTTGGCGGAACTGCTGGCTCAAGAGCCCCAGTCGGATGCGCAACAAAGACGGTCCCTTCCAGCTGTGGGCAACGTTTGGACACCCGACTTCCCAAGATCGGGGAGACACAACCGTCACCCCTCCGCCCCGCGGCCACGGAACAGCAGATCAGCGGCGTTCGTGAGTCACATGACGCGCTTCACGTGAAGAACAGCAGGTCACAGACCCTTCTGCGCAGGTTCAAGAATCGCCACGCACTCCACGTGGTGCGTCATCGGGAGGATGTCGGCCTGAACGAATCCCAGAAAAGCACTGGTCAGAGCCGACTTCTCGGCTCATCGTCCTTCGTGCAGACGCCCAGAGCGTCAAACGAGCGTCACGGCCGAGAGTCCATCCTGCTCAGGGCTGAGCAGACTGCGGCAACCAGCTCACCCGGGGCTTCGCCCCCGCTCGCTCGGGACGCCAGCTCGCACATCATGACGTTCGCAACGTCTCCGGCCGCCAAAATGGAGTCATGCCCTCCAGCCCACAGCACCCCGCATCCACCCCGTGGGACGTCTCGGGCGCCGACGCCGAGGACCTCGCGCTGTACCGGGAGAAGTTCCACTGCCGTCTGCCGGAGTCGCTGGACGAACTGCACGGGCAGATTACGGTGTCGTGGATCTGCCGCTACACATGGCCTGGTCCGGGATGACCTCATACGGCCTGGGCAAGCCACGCCGGCGTATGGGCCTGTAACGCACCGTCCTGCACGAGGGCCTGCACGACTATCTGCCCCGCTACTCAAAGAGGACCTGCTCCTCCAGCTGTGGCCGGTGCTACGCACCTCGTCGGCAGCATCGTGCGCGCCGTATGGGAAGACGCCTTCCCCCAGCTCGCCTCCCGCACCCGGCAGCCGCGTGACGGACATGCCGGAGCTGCACACACGGCTCCTGGCGGACGTAATAGCGCTCGGTTCCCCGTATCCACTGATCCTCACCGGTGGGTACGCCGTGCGGGGGCACCGCCTCGTGAACCGCCCCAGCCAGGACCTCGATGTCGCCACCGAGAACCCGGCGCCCATGGCCGACATCGCCGCCACGCTCCGCGCCGGCCTGGAAGCTCGCGGCTGGAAGGTGCGCGCGCTGGAGACCGCCCGCTGTCCGCCCGCTTCACCGTGATTTGACCCGGCCACCGGGCAGGAATGTGAGGTCGACATCCTCAAGGAGATTTTCTGGCGGCCGGTCACCCAAAGCTGGTACGGGCCCGTCCTCGCGGAGGAGGACGTGATCGGGACCAAAGTCCGCGCCCTCGCCGATCGCGGGGCGCCCCGCGACCTGATCGACGTGTTAGCGGCCTCCCGCCGCTGGAGCAATGCCGAGCTCGAGGAGTTCGGCCGCCACGCGCGTGGCCGCTTCGAGCGTGAGGATCTGCAGTCGAACCTCACGGGCGAAGAGTGGACCGACGACGAAGCCTTCGCCGCCTACGGCCTGGACGAGGCCACCATCAGTGCTCTCCACACATGGGCCTTGGAGTGGGCCGACGACCTCGCGACCCGGTTCCTTGAAGAGGCCGGTGATCCGGACATCGACTGATCGCGTCCGGACGAGATCACAGCTGCAGCTGCACACGAGGTCGTGAGCATGCCACACCGAGCACGCCGAGCAAGCTTCGGACCAATCGGGGCGGGTGACCAACTGGGGTCATCCCTCGTGCGCCCCTATGAACCTGGCCTCCAGGGCCTCGGCCGTAGGGAAGGCGGCGCGAACAGGGCAGCGCGCCGCCGGATACGTACGCCGGGCCCGGCGTCAACCGGACGCGCGGCCCGTCATGGGACGGCCCTGGCAAGGTCCAGAGCGTACCTCGCCGTGGTCGGCTATCGGCAAGGTGGCCTTGAAAGGCGACCGGCCGCCCGGACATGCGGGTGGCCGGACCGGCGTAACGCTCCGTCACATGCGGAGCGTCACGCACTGGCGCAACAGCGGTTCCAGGCGCAATTGGGTGTTCTCGTGGTCGAACACCTGAAGAGCGTCGAGGCAGTTGACGATCCACCGCCCCTCGTCCTCGTCCTCGATCTTGAGCGCCACAGCAGTCACCGCGCCCTCCAGATCGAAAGGGCCGTCCTTGAACTCGTCGTCGAGGGCCCGGTACCCAGCGGCAAGCAGCGGGTCCGCGTACACGCCGGTCGCCTCGGCCAACGCGCGGGCCTCGGTCCGGTCCGCGCGTAGGTTTGCCAGGCGCCGCAACACCTCGTCGGGGTCGCCCAGTTCCCCATGCAGGCGATGTGCTCGGCCGACCAAGAGCGGCCAGCCGCCGGTCAGCTCGTGGAGACGATCCAGGCGGTCCTCCGTGTGGAACATGTTGACACGCTGAGCCCAGCCCCGCAGGCTGCGGCGGTCGTGACGGCGCAGGACCACCGGGGCGGCCGAGGTGGGTTCGGTTCCCGTCAGTAGGGTCCGCCACAGCGCCAGTTGGGTGGTGTCGGTGACGAGGACGACCGCGCGGGTGACTCCCGGGGTGGCGGGCAGCAGCATCTCGGCCAAGTCGACGGCCTCCCGGCAGGTCTCAGGCCGCACCGGGTCCCGGTAGCTGACGAAGTCACTGATGACGACACGTCGTTCTCGAGGGCGTCCTCCGGTGAGCTCCTGCTTGTAGACGCTGGGCTTGCCGACGGGCGGCAGCGTCCAGCCATCGATCGGTCCGGCGATCGTACGCAAGGTCCGGGCGACGTCGGTGACTCCGGTAGCAGATGTGCCGAGGACGACCCTGGTCCGGCTGGACCGCTCGCCCAGAAGGTCGTCGAGCTGAGTGTTGGTCAGCGGAGCCGGCTGGCCGTCGGGGAGATCCGGGCGGCCCTCCTGCACGATGCTTTCCTGGAGTTCACAGTCCTGTTCGGCCCTGAGCAGGCGGGCCTCCACCTCGTGGGAGGTTCCGATCATGCGCAGGGCGTTGGGTCCGCGCAGATGCCAGCCCAGGCCGTCGTGGTTGGGCGCGAGGATACCGAGGCCGACCATCTCGGAGAGGTAGGCGCGGAAACCCTCGGTGTCGAGCTGTTCGAACCCCTTGCGCCAGTACGTCTCGCACTCCTCGCGCAGCTCGGTGTCGCTCAGCCGCACCTCGAGGCCGTGATGGCGGGCGTGGTACGCCAGCACGTTGGCGATCACGTCGTAGCGGTGGTCAAGGCTCAGTGTGTCCTTGAAAGCCGCCGAGATACCGTCTCTGAGCGCGGCGTCCGACTCGACGACCTCGATGTCGGACACCTCCACCTCATAGGGGGGTCCCTCGGCTCCGCGCCGCGCCCGCTTGCGGTGCATCAGCTCGACCAGCCGGTGCCCGAACATCTGGAGCAGAAAGGGCTGGTAGGAGCAGTAGCCGAGCACCCGGTTGACGAGATCCAGGTTCTTGAACTCGAACCCGAGCGCCCGCATCGGCTCGACCAGCAGCTCGGCCGCGGACTGGGGAGCCAGCGGGCCGATCACCTTCGGGGTCTGCGCGAGGTGGCCGAACGGCCCGTTGCTCGCGAGTTTGGAGAAGCGCTGCACGGAGTGCAGTCCGGCGAAGACGACCTTGGCGCGGTCCTTTGTGTCGGACCCGAGGCCCTTGAGTTTCTTAGTCTGGTCGAAGCGCGGGGCGTCCGCCTCGAAGAACTGGTCGCACTCGTCGAGCAGGACCAGCAGACGGCGGCGCGAGTCCCCGTCCAGCCATGTGCGGATGCCGACGCGCACCCGCTCGGAGATCTCCTGCCGTTTCCTTCGCCCCTGCGGCCGGTCGTCGAGTACCTGCGCCTCGGTCAGCTCCCGCTCCAGGACGCTCCACAGCGTCACCGGACCGAACGAGCTGCCTTTGCCGATGTTCTCCTGGTCTAGGTTGACGTACACCGCTTGGTGGTAGCCGGGGCGTTGCTCCGTGAACCGCTCCCCGGCGTCGGCGAGCAGTGCCGACTTACCGAGCCCCCGGCCGCCGTAGATGACCTGGGTGCCGCGCGGGTCGAGGATGCTCTTGCGTTCGGCGTCACGGCCGTAGAACATCTCGCCGCCGATCCGGCCGCGCTTTTCCCTGATGTATGGGTTGACGCCCGAGAAGGGCAGCAGTGTCTGCGTAGCGGTGTTGACCTGGCGATTACCGCGGGCGGCGAGATAGGCGAGGGCGGCGTCATCCACGACCAGCAGCGGCTGCAACCGGCTTGAGCCGATGGCGAGTTCGACGCGGGCCTCGCGGCTCAGCGTGCCGAAGTAGACGATGAGGAGGCTCGCATCGCTGGTGTCGCGCTCCGCCCAGCTCATGACGACCTTGGCAGGCGGTCTGCCCCAGACCATCATCACCCGCAGGTTGCCGCCCTGCTCCCTGATCTGCGAGCCGAACGCGGGCGCCTTCGCCCTGCCGTTGATCTCCACTCCGGTCGCTTCGAAGAAACGGTATTCCCGCCGGTGCTGGGACCGGTCGTCAAGCGGCCTGGCGCTCTTGGCGTCGTACCCGAGGAGCTTGAGGAGCGGGGGCACCTGTCTCGTCGGAGCCACTTGGAGCCGGTCCTTCCGCTCGACGGCGGCCAGCGCGCGCCACTCGTCGAGGGCGTCGGCCGCGAGTGCCGCCTCGTCGGTGGAGAGGCCGCCGTAGTCCAGGACGGGAAGCGTCGGATGCTTACCGCCGGACCGGACCAGTTCGACGAGGTCGTGGTCGATGCCTCCCGGCAGGCCGTCGGGCACAGCCGGGAAGAAGTCGGGCAGGTGGGACTCGCCTCCCTCGATCTCCGGGACGGGTTCGCCGATTTCCAGGAAGTAGACGAGGTCGGCGGCGGTAGCCAGGTCGTTCGTCTCCAGACGCCGCAGCACCTGGGCCCGCTCCTCCGCGGTGGGGTCCAGGGCATCGAGCCGGGCGCGGATCCGGTCGGACGCTTGCTGCCGGAAGGCGGGCAGGTCACTTCGCACCGTGTCGAGCGCCCGCCGCACGTCCAGCAGGTCGTGCCGGTCGCTGCCTTCGAGGCGGTCATGGGCGTCGGCCAGCAGCTCCTGTAGGCCCAAGTCCTGATCCTCGGTCACGGCACCGTCGGCCTGCGCGCGGTGCACCTCGGCGACGAGTTCGGCGTGTGTCTTCCGCAGCTCCGTGCGCCGGACGGCTTCCCGGTCGTCGATCTCAGCGTCCGCGGGCGGGACGAACTCACCGGCCCGGGCGGCGGGCAGCAACCCCCGTCCGGCCAGCTCGACGATGCTACGGGCCGCGGTGAAGGCGTCGTGGGAGAGCCGCTCGTCGAGGGCGTCCTGCCAGCTCCGGTCGACCGCGGTCAGCAGCTCGTCGAGCGACGGCCGCTCATCACAGGTGTCACACACCTTCAGCAGTTCCGCGTCCAAGACGATTTCTGGGGTGACCGGAGCACCGGAACGCCTGGTCACGGTGCCACCAGCCAGCATCGCGAACAGTTCCTCCATCGATGCGCGGGCCGCCCAGGCCGTCGCGGCAGCGATGGCGTCCGAGCGCCGCGCCATCTGCTCCAGCTCGCTCAGCGCAGCCTCCCTGCCGTCCAGCAGGGACTGGCGCAGGGAGGAGATCTCCTTGGCCGCCCGGTTGCCGTCGGAACGGTCGCCGCGACGGGTACCTTCGACCGCTAGGCACCACTCCTTGACCAGGCTGACGGCTCGCTCCACCAGGTGCACCAGATCCTGCCGCCCCGAGCCCTGCAGCGGCTTGCCGCTGGACGAGCGGTGCTTGCGGTCCATGCGGTCGATCTCGCTGTTGACCTCGGCCAGTTTCGCCAGCCGCTCGGCCTGCTCCCGCACCTGCTGTATCGCGTCGCGGTTGTCGCCGACGACGGTCATGAGCAGCGATCCGAGCATCCCGTCGTCGGAAGCGAGCCAACGCTTGGCGATCTCCGTCGCCCGCGCGAACCGCAGCCTCTGTGGCGTGAGCAGGGCACGGCTCTGCTCACGCAGCTCCCGCAGCCGGGCCTCCGTCTCGGAGACGTCGGCGACCAGCGGGGAAGCGATCATCAGGGCACCGCTGAGGGCACGGTCGGCCACGGTGGTCGCCGCCTCCGCGAACCGGCCCGGGAGTCGGGGTGCCAGCGCCTTGAGCTGAGCGCCTGCCGAGTGGTCGCCGGTAATCAGTGCGGTACGCAGCAGTGCAGGCAGTAGAAGGAGTTCGCTGCCCTCGGTGTGGTGGCCCGCGTATCCGCCGTACTGCTGGAGCAGGTCCGCCGTCAGCCGGGCGCCCTGGCTGTCACCGGATGTGAGCAGCGCGGCGGCACCTGCCAGGCGGAGCGCCGCCACCTGGGGCTCGGGGTGGCCAGTGGCCATCGCCAGATGGTGGGCGAGTCCGAAGCGTCGATCCGCGACCAGCTGCGCCAAGGCCCGCTCGGCTACGGCGTCGTCGGAAGCGTCACCCACAGCTGGCCCCGCTTCCTGGACGGGCGTGTTCTCCTTGAGACAGATGGTAGGTGCGGCGGGCACCGAGACGGGCCCGCCCGGGTCCGTGAGGGGTGCCGGGTCGCTCGCGGCGGGAGGCGTGGCATGCGCATCGGCAGCGTGGACCGGCTCCCGGGCCGTTGTCAGGGCGGGCGCATCCGGGTCCGTGAGCGGTACCGGGTCGGTGTCCGCAGGTGGCGCAGCCTCTGCGTCGTGGGCATAGGCCGGCTCGGGGGCCGTCGCAGCTTTCGGCTCGGAGGCGTGCTCGGGCGCGGTCTCCTTGATAAATTGGCCAACGCTCTCCTCCGTTTGCCCGGCCGGCTGTACGGCCGCGTACTCCACGGTCGTCTCGGCGTCGGCGCGCTGCGGGATTCCGTCCGCCCCGGCCCCGGTGGGTTCGCGGCCGGCATCCTCCGGCTGAGTCAACGTCAGCTCTGGGGCCATGATCACCGCCATGGCACACGTGGGCAGCACCCGCACGACCTGCTCCTGCAGAACCAGGATCTCCGCCGCGGCCTCCGCCTGCCGGCCCAGCCTGATGAGCCGGGCCAGGGCGGCCAGCGCTGCGTTTTCCTCCCGTTGCGGCTCCTCCCACACCGGTGCGTCCAGCAGGCGGCGGGCCGCGCCGCGCACGGCCTCAGCCGCAGAGGCGGCAGCGACGGAGCCGTCCGGGCGGGAGGCGACATCCAGCAGTTCCCGCAGCGGCTCCCGTGCCCGGAGGTCGCGCTCGTGCGCAGCCCGGTGCGCGCGTACGGCGCACGTCATATCCTCCAGGCGGCGAGGCACCCCCTCGATCCCCGCCGTGCGGAGCACCGCGTCGACGCTGTCGAAGACGGCACCCAGCGCGGCCAGCCGGGCCAGGTCCTCCTCCTGCGGGGGGCAGCCGTCCCGGACCGCACTGGTCACCTTTTCCGCGGCTTGCCGGGCTTGCGCGAGGGCCGACTGCAACTGTCGGCAGGCCGACTCCGGATCCGTCCCCTCATCGGTTCGGGCGCTGTCGGACGCCGTAGCGGTCGTCTCGTGAGAGGTGCCGGGGTCGGGTACCACGATCTCGGGAGTGGGGGTATTCGTGCCCAGCCGGTCGGCGACGGCAGCGCGCACAGGATTCCCGTCGCCCGCGACCGGCGGTTCGTCGTCTTCCGCTGCTCCGGGGGCGACGTCCGGGTTCGCCTCCACGATGGACCGCGCCGCGGCACCGACAGCGGCGAGCTGAGCCGTCTCCTTGTCGTCGGCCGTCACCGCGAACCAGTCCTGCTCCGCCGCCCACGCAAGGATGTGGGCGTCAGTGACGGAGGCGTTGCACCACGCGAACACCGTCGCCCGGACAAGCGTCGCGCCCCACCGGGTAACGGGGTCCGAAACCGTCTCGCCGTCCTGCGCGACGACGAAGTTGCCCACCTGATTCATCACGGTGACCGTGAGTTCTTTGATTCCGCATGTGCAGGTGTGCTGCCGTGCCTCACGCCGCAGCCTGGCGAGAACGTCCTGGCACAGGGCTTTGCTCACCCGTCGGGGGGCCGCTATGCGGATGCCCAGCCTGCCGAGCAACTCCTGTCGGTCCTTTGGCCGCAGGGAGTTGAAGGCCAGTTCCACCATGTCGGCCGTGAGGTCGTTGAGGGCGGTGACGGCTGGGTGGTCCAAGGCGTTGAGCGCGGCGGCCAGGTCTTCGAGATCCTGGGCCGAGACGCTCGACGGGGACCCCGGCGGCCCCGTGACGACGCGGTAGCGGTCCTGCATGTACGCGTACTCCATTTCTGTGGACACCAAGGAGAAGGGAGGGGGCGCCGGCCGGACCCGCGTGATGAATCAGCGGCCGCGCGTGTGCTCGGTGACGAACGTGTATCCGTAGGGCAGTTGCCAGCCGTCCGCCTTGCCGAGCCTGCGGCAGTGCTCCCGAAAGGCCGCACGCTGAACGACACTGGGCGAGCACCCCGGTCGCAGGCGGCGCAGATGACCGGGGACGAACTGGATCCCCCGCAGCCTGTCGCCACCCGGTTCGGTGCCGCCCCACGGACGTATCACCCGCGGCCGCGCGGGGCGGTAGCCGATGAGGGAAATGGTCCGCTGTCCGTCGCGCGGCGGGAAATGAGGTTGACCCCAGGCGTCTCGACTGCCGAGCGCCGGTTCCAGAAGCCGTTCCGCGAGCAGTTCCGCAACGGCCGATTCCAGGGCGGCGGCCTGTGACCGGGCCGGCCGACGCCCGTAGACCGCGCTCGGCAGGACCGAACGGTCCATAAGGGCATGGCCGTCCAGGGTGAGCAGACCGCAGCGGCGCACCGAGCGCATCACCAGCTGCCGGGGGCCCAGCCCGACCACGCTGTCACCGTGGCGGTCACTTCCCGGGACGTCCTCCCTGGTGAGCACACAAGGGTCATAACAGTGCCCGGTGTCACGGTCGCCGACCAGCACGCGTTCCTCGAGCGACGTCGTGGCCAGGCGGATCACCGAGCCGCCGCGGAGGCTGCGCAGTTCAAGCATCAGGCCGGGGAAGAAGTCGCCGGGCCAGACGATCCCGGTCAAACGGCCCGAAGTGTCAGCGAGTTCGGCGATGACCTCCTGCGCTGCCTGCTTCTCATCCAACACCTCGCCAGCATGGTCGAGTTCGAGGCGAACCGTGGGGCGCGCACCGTGGGACCGGCGAAGTTCCTCGACGACGTACGGATGTAAGGGAAGCCAGCCGTCGATGAGCTGGGACAGCCGCAGGGGTGCCCGCCAGACGATCTCCTGTGCGTCACTCCGCAGGAGTTCACCGGTGCCGAGAGAGGCGTCGTCGGCCAGGGGCAGATCGACCGGGTCCAACTCTGCTTCCGGCTCCGGCTCCGATGTCGCGGGCAGCGTGGACATCCAGCCGCGTCCGGCCGGGGCCAGGGGATCTCCGTGCGCTTCTGCATCACCGGGATGATGGGACCGCCACACGCCTCCGCCCTCGAAGGCGTCGTCGTGCGTGATCCGCGAGCCGCTCTCGAACAGGCCCTGGTCGCTGTCCCCCTGGACGACGTCGGCGAGCGCCACATTCGCCCGGCACACCGCTGCGGCGTACCCCACTCCCCTGAGCATCTCCGTCGCCCCCGGGAACCCGCGAAGCCGCGGTCCAACCGCTGTGTACACGGTGACAGGCGTGGTGAGGCCGTAACGCCTCCTCCCCGGGGTGGCCGCGCGTTCGACCGCTGAGGCAAGCGACCTGAGGTCATCGCCGCCCAGCGGCCCGGTGTCCCGCCAGCAGTCCGCGAGGGAGGTCCGGGTCATGGTGTAGTCACCCCATGTTCGCAAGACGGCACTGGAGTTGAGCACATCGCTCACCGTGCCAAGGAGACCGCTCAGCCCCGCTCGTAGGTCGTCGTCGTGCGTGCCGCCTACCAGTGCAGCGAGGGACACGGGGACGAAGGGACTGAGCAGCTGCTCCCGTGCCATCGTCAGGAGATGCTCCGCATAGGCCGTCAGGTCGTCGCGCCGTGCCGCCTCCGGGGACGGGTAGCGGACCTCGACGACGACATGCCCGTCCTCGTTGATCCAGCGCCGGCGCGTGCGTAAGCGAAGGAGCTGGGCCGACGACAGGCTCAGAGCCGGGCCGAAGGCATGGAGATCCGGGACCAGGAGCTCCCTTCGCCGTGGCGCGGCGCCGTCTCCCGGCCTCCCCGGGCCTTCAGCCCCTGCAGGCGCCCCCGACACCCAGGCGGGTACGTCACCGAGGACGCCCACCTCTGGGTGGGCACCCTCCCGATAGACGATCTCGGCGTACAACGGGTCCGACCCGGTGGCGACACACACCATTGCACCGACCGGGAGCACGGGGGCGCACTCGCCGAAGGTGATCACAGGGAAGTCGTCGAGACAGAGCGGGCTGCCGCCGTAGCCGTCGCCGCCGACGTCGTACCCGAAGTACACGGCGTTGAAGGCGACGGCAGTGTGCACGGGCGCTGGGCGGGCCACGACAACCGCTTCCAGATAGCGCCGCAACCGATCCCGTTCTTCGTCAGGTACGGCGTCATAGCCTTTCGTCATTGCAGAGGTCAACAGGGGACGGTCACCGTACGGATCAGGCACCTGCGCCCTATCGCGAGGCATCGACGACACCTCCGGCCCCCCATGTTCGCCAACCGTTGCTGATACATACGGGTCCCCACCCATGACACCTCCGCCGCGTTTCAGACCGCTGCGGTCTGAAACGCGGTAATTTCCGCAGGGTATGCCGACCTGGAACATTCCGGAAGCACTTTCGTCACTTTCCGATGAAGGGCAGTAACTCTCATCGGACACACCCGCGTGCCGACATCAGACCGAGCTCAGATGGCAGGACCTTAAGACCGTGTCCTATGTGGTGATCGCTCGTTGGCCCGTATATGGGGCGGGGGACGTGGAGTTGGATTGTTCCGGACGGGCTGTGGGAGATCGCGAAGCCGTTGATCCCACCGTCGAAGGTGCGGCCGCAGGGCGGCGGCACGCAGGACACACCTGACGAGACGCTGTTCGCGGCGATCATCTACGTGCTGGTGAGCGGCTGTGCCTGGCGGGCTCTGCCGCCGTGCTTCGGGATATCGAAGTCGACGGCCCACCGGCGATTCCTGATCTGGTCACGGGCCGGGGTCTGGGGTCGGCTGCACGAAGCGGTCCTGCACCATCTCGACGACGCCGGCCTCATCGACGTCTCCCGCGTCGTCCTCGACTCCGCCCACGTCAGGGCGAAAAAAGGGCCGTCATACCGGTCCGAGCCCCGTGGACCGGGGCAAGCCGGGTTCCACGATGCACATCCTGTCGGACGCGAACGGCCTGCCCCTGGTCGTCGGCGTCTCCGCCGCCAACGTCCACGACAGCGAGGGTCTGAAGCCGATGGTGGCCGGTCACCAAACGAGACACGACCCCCACCGCGGCCGCCACTTCAAGCCCCAACGCCTGTACGCCGACAAAGCCTACGACATTCCCCACCTGCGGAAATGGTTACGCGGTAAGCGCATCGGCGTGCGCATCGCGCGCAAAGGCATCGAGTCCAGCGAACGGCTGGGCCGCCGAAGGTGGGTGATCGAGCGCACGATCTCGTGGCTGTCCGGCTACCGCAGACTCAGCCCACGCTACGAACGTAATCCCCGGAACTACCTTGCCTTTCTCGGCCTCGCCGCGGCCATGTGCTGCTACAAGCGACTCGTCCGCCTCACCACATAGGAAACGGTCTAAGCAGGTCAACGTCCTCTGCAACAGCACTTAGCAGCTCGCGGAAGCCACAGCCATCGCATCACCTCCAAGGGCAAGATGGCCTGGCACTTCCAACTGCGCGTGGATGACCCAGGCCGGGCTGACCGTCGAACGGGAGGCGTTCGTACCCGAAGGCGATGGCGGGCACGCCTTGTTCTGGGCACGATGCCCCTGATACCCCAACCTCCGGTTGGTGACGTCACGTGGGCCTGCAAGAAGGCATCGTCGTTGCGGTGCGGACGCCCCTGCACGCTGTCGCCATTCCTGAGGAACAGGTCCGGATGGGTACCGATCCGGGTTCCGCAGTCGTCCTGATCACCGGCGTGATGGCGTCGGGGAAGTCCACCGTGGTCGAACTCTTGGCCGGGCAGCTGTCCCGAGCCGCCCACGTGCGCGGTGACGTCTTCCGGCGGATGGTGGTCTCCGGCCGGGAGGAACTGCTACCCGAGGAGACCACGGAGGCCCGGGCCCAACTGGTCCTTCGCTACCGGCTCTCCGCGCTCGTAGCCGACGAGTACGCGCACCACGGATGGACCGCGGTCGTCCAGGACATCATCCTGGGCGACGACCTGCCCCCGGTATGTCGCCAGGGTGCACACCCGACCGCTGTTCGTCGTCGTGCTGGCCCCCTCTATCGCGGTCGTGCGGGTCAGAGAGGCCGCGCGCCCGAGGGCCGGGTACGGCGTCTGGACGGTCGAGGCACTCGACCACGCCCTGCGGGCGGAGACTCCGCGCATCGGGCTCTGGCTCGACACCTCGGAGCACATGCCGGCACTGACGGTCTCAGCGATTCTCGACAACCTCCCGGCCGCACGTCTGGAGAGCGGCTGCCCCAGGAGCACCGCGCAGCCCGGTGCCGAACCCGGCTGGCAGCCAGCCATGAGCCAGCAGCACTCGAATCGCACCTAACACCCCATCAGAACGTGCGTCATCCGTGCGTCAGGAATCGCTGCGGCCCCGCGCGCAACCGCCATCGGAGCATCGGAAACCGCAGCTCAGGCAGCGTTCTCCACGTCCACCTGTTGCGACCACCGAAAACAGTTCGAACCGACAGCCATTGCCCAGAACCTGCAGGTCAGACGCCCTCTCGGACCGGCTCCAGAATGGCGACGCACTCCACATGCGCGGTCATCGGGAAGATGTGCACACACGGCCCGCCACCGAAGCCTGCAGGTCAGAACCCGTTCTGCCGGATCTCCAGCGACTGTCGGGCGCCCCGGAGCGTCAAACGAGCGTCACACGCCGGGTGAAGTGTCGGGACCTCAGCAGACGTGCCATGCCGACAAGCTTGCGATCGCCGGGGCTGCCCTCACGGACCACGGCTGGCCTCGGCCCGCCGAAGCACCCGGGGGCTGGACCGACACCGAGATGTCCAGCCCCCGGACGCGCGGCGCGTCAGGCTATGGTGCCTCCGCCGTCGACGTACACGGTGGTGCCCGTCGTGTACGCGTTGCCCGCGACGAATATCACCGCCTCGGCGACATCGGCCGCGTCTCCCACGCGCCCGACGGGCAGACGCCGGACGGCCGCCTCGTACATGCGCTCCCGGTCCGCGTCGTCCAGCCCCTCCCACAGAGGGGTCCGCAGCAGCCCGGGTGAGACGGCGTTGACGCGCAGCGGCGCGTACTCCAGGGCCATGCCCCGAACCAGGGCTTCCAGGGCCGCGTTAATGGCGCTCTGCAGGGCCGAGGCTCGGCCGGGGCGCTGAGAGAGGTGGCCGGCCACCAGCGTCAGCGAACCGGAAGGCTTGACGCGGACGGCCCGGGCGATGCGGTACGCGCCCCAGAACTTGCTGTCCATGGCGGCGTACGCTTCGGTGAGCGGGAGGGTGTCGACCCGGCCCATCGGCGTCTCCCCGGCCGTGACGACGACGTGGTCGAATGCCCCTGCGGTGGCAGCGAACTGCTCCACCTCGTCGTCGGACCGGATGTCGAGAGTCCGGCCGCTGGCTTTCCCTCCGGACGTGGTGAGTTGCGCAAGGGCCGCGTCGAGTTTGTCCACGGATCGCGAGACGATGACGGTGTCGGCGCCCCGCCCGGCGAACGTGCGGGCGGTGGCGAGACCGACACCGGACGTGCCGCCGACGACCAGGACGCGCTGATCTGCGTATGTGCTCATGAGTGGTCTGCTCCTGTACGTGAATGGGGCCCGGGACGGCGGCCGGTCAGGCGGGGACGCGGCTGTCCTGGTCCTCGGACCGCGTCCGGGAGAAGCTCGGGCGGTCCAGTTCGGTGATCTGGACGGAGACGTCGCAGGCGGTCTCGCGCAGGGTTTCCGCGAACGCACGGGAGACGACGGCCAGGGCTGCCTGGCTGATTGCCGCCCGTGCCTCGGGGGACTTGCCGCCGAACGTCCTGACGTCGAGGTTGACGAAGGACTGCTCGCGGGTTCCGTCGCCGATGAAGTAGTGGTCCATGCGGACGGCGCGGCTCTTGAAGTCCTGGACGCGGAAGCCTCCGGCGGCCGCGAGTTCGGTGTGGAGCTCCGCGAAGAGGGCGGCCGGGTCGAAGCGTTCCCGGGCGTTGCCGGAGTATTCGAGGACGAGGTGGGGCATGGAGGGCTCCTTGCGGCGGAAGTGAGCGGAAGGGATGCCGTACGGCAGGGCGCTTCGGTGTTCAGCGGGCGTCGACGGGACGGGGGGTGCGCCCGGCCTGCGGTGCGGCTGCCGTCTCGGGCCTGCGGATGCCGGTCGCGCTCAGCGCCACGCTGATGGCGAGTGCGACCACGGCCCAGATCAGAGCCGCGCGCAGCCCGGACAGGAAGTGGCCGGAGGACACCTGGCCAACGAGCAGGCCCATCACCGCGACTCCGATCAGTCCGCCCAGCTGGCGCGAGGCGTTGAGGACCCCGGAGGCGATGCCGGCGTTGGCCGGGTCCACCGACCCGAGCATGGCGTTCGTCATGGATGGGACGACCAGGCCGATGCCGAATCCGGCAACGACGAACTGGACGATCATGTCCGCGTACGACGCGGAGTCGACGACCGGCACCGTGGCCAGGTAGCCGACGGCGGCCAGGGTGTTGCCGGTGATCAGAACGGCCCTGGCGCCGTAGCGCTTGACCAGCGGCCCGCACGCCAGGTTCGCGACCATGATGGCGGCGGTCATCGGGAGGAACGCGAGTCCGGCACCGATGGGCGAGTACGCCCAGACCTGCTGGAAGAAGAGGCTGAAGACGAAGATCAGGCCGTAGAAGGAGAAGTTCAGCAGCACACCGATGAGGGAGGTGGAGCTGAACGCCTTCCGGCCGAACAGATGGAGCGGCAGCATCGGGTCGGTGCTGCGGCGCTCCACGGCGATGAAGCCAGCCAGCGAGACCAGGAAGACGATCAGGCAGGTCAGGACGAGCGCCGAGGTCCACCCCTGTGCGTTCGCCTCCACGACCGCCCCGGTGAGAGCGCCCAGGCCGATGACGGCGAGGAACTGGCCGGGCAGGTCGAGCGAGCGGCGGACCGAGGCGTCACGGGCGGGGGCGGGCAGCGCGTACGCCCGGACGAGCAGGATACCGACGGCCGCGATGGGGACGTTGACGTAGAAGATCGAACGCCAGCCGAGGGAGTCCACCAGAACACCTCCCACGACGGGGCCGAGCGCGAGGGCGAGTCCTCCAGCCGCGGCCCAGAGGCTGACGGCGCGGGTGCGCCCGGCCGCGTCGGGGAAGTTGGTGTTCACGATCGACAGGGACGAGGGCACGATCATCGCGGCGCCGACGCCCTGGACGACGCGAGCGGCGATGAGGGTGACGAGTGAGGGGGCCGCGCCGCAGGCCAGCGACGTCAGGGCGAAGAGCCCGAAGCCCCACATGAAGATCTGCTTGGGGTCGTACCGGTCGCCCATGGCTCCGGCGGTCAGGAGGAAGGCCGCGAAGGTGAGGGTGTAGCCGTTGATCACCCACTCGAGACCGGACAGGCTGCCTCCGAAGTCCGCGGCAAGTGCCTTGGTGGCGACGTTCACGACGCTCACGTCCAGGATGACGACAACGAAGCCGAGGCACGCCGCGAAGAGCGTCAGCCCCGGTCGGGCTTTGGGAAGTTGAGTGTGTGACACAAGTCTTCCTTCCTTGCGCGCCGGAGGGCGGGCCATGAGGACGGATGAAGGGGGCGGGAGCCGGGCGCGCGCCATCGGCTCCAGTAGACTGTTCGCTTAGAGGCGAACACTTCGAGTGTACGCAGATCATCGAACACTCTGCAATCCGTGGACCGTACGCGTCACGGACCAAGCGAATCGGGACGGAACAGCCGACCATGACGGCACAGAGACAGCGGGCAACCGCGACCACGAGCCATCGCACGCCCCCGGTCCACGTGGACCCCGTCGACGTACCGCTGGAGACGGCGCTGCTCGCGCTCGCCGACCCAGTGAGGCAGTCGCTGGTACGCGAATTGGCTCGGGCCGGCGACTGGGAGCGGTCGTGCGGCAGCTTCGACGTATCGGTCACCAAGGCGACCCTCAGCCGTCACTTCGCCGTCCTGCGTGAAGCCGGGCTCCTGGAACAGCGTGACGCCGGGCCCAAGCGGCTCAACCGGTTGCGGCGCGCCGAGTTCGACGAGCGCTTTCCCGGTCTGCTCGACCTGGTCCTGCGTCACGGCGGCGAGGGACTCCACGTGGGGTAGGGGGTGCCCGCGAACTCCCGCCCCCCCCGTCGACGCCCCGGCCCTGCGCCCGTCGCGCGGACCGGTGCCGGTACCCACCGCGAGGCTCCCGGCCACCGCGTCGGGACGTACCGACCGGTCGTGCAGCGCCTCCGCCACGCCCCGTACCGTGGCTGGGTCGGTGCTGGGCATGCCGAAGGCGAGCGTCGCAGTGAACGTCCTGCGGATGGTGCCCAGATGGAGCACCACGCCGTAATTGGCGCCCGTCCGGTTGACCACGGTCCGGAAGCCGGTGACCCGGCTCGCATGCGGGCCGAGCGCCGGGTCGACAACGCCGACGTTCGTGATGCAGATCCCCGGGGACGCACGGGCGGCGGCGGCCTCCTCGACCGCCCGGCGGATCGCCACGTGCTCCCGCCGGGACGGGCGCCAGGCGGCGTCCGCCCGCCCCAACGCCGTGGCGTAGTCGCGCGCATGGCCCACCAGGTCGTCGCGGTCGAGCCGCAGGGGGACGTTCAGCACGCTGATGAAGCACCCCACGTCGGGCAAGCGCGCGCTTGGCGCGTACCGCCGCCGCAGTGACACGGCCGTGAACAGCGAGATCTCCGTACGGTCGGTGACCTGCGCGAACGACTCGGCGAGCGCGACCGCGAAGAACTGGTTGGCCGTCACCCCCCGGCTCTTGCACCAGCTCCTGAGGGCCAGGCTCTCGCGCTGGGTGAGCGCCAGCGGTACGAAGCCGGTGCCCCGCTCGCTCCACGGCCGGTGGGCGGCGAACGGTATGGGCTCGGGCAGCGCGAGGGGCTGCCGGAGCGGGTCGTCCGGCAGCGCGGGCGGGTGGTAGGTCAGCTCGTCGCCGTTGGGCGCCACGCTCCGCACGTCGTACGGGCTTCCCGCACCCGCCCCCGGGGCGCACAGGACGTCCAGGAAGGCCCGGACGACGGCGCCGGTGGAATGGCCGTCCGAGATCGCGTGGTTGCGGGTGAAGTAGACGTGAGTCGCCCCGGCCCGTGGATCGCGGACGATGTGCAGCCGCCACAGCGGGCCACCCGTCTCCAGAACACTGTTGAGCTCCTGGCGCAGCACGTCGTCGGGCGAAGCGGGCGCGATGAGCGCGCTGAGCCGTATCTGCGTGCGCCGGGGGTCGGGGCCCGTGCGGAACCACAGGCCGTCGTGACGTTCCTCGATGCGCAGCGACAGGAGCGGCAGTTTGCCGGCCCACCGCTCCGCGGTCCGCCGCAGATGTTCCGGATCGAAGTCGCCGTTCACCGTGAAGTGGGTGGTGACCTGCGTCGTACCGTGCATCAGTGCGTGGGTGTACGCGAACGCCGCCTCGACGTCGCTGAGTCTGCGCGGGAGGTCCACGGCGCTCACTCCTCCCCGGGGCGGGGCGCGGAACCGGCCGCGAGGCGTGGGGTCCACGCCAGCGTGTGGGACAACCGCACGCCGTGGGTCGCGACATCGATCGTGACCCGGTCGCCGTCCGCGGCCCTGAAGCCCGAATGGAAGCTGCTGCGGTCCGCCCCGATGTACACGTAGTGCACCCGCCCGGGGCGGTGGAGGGCCTCGTGGGCGAAGAGGCGGGACATCATCGTGGGCAGGTCGTAGTGAAGGGCGTCGGTTCCAGTGGTGAACGGCCCCTTCCACGCCGGCACCCCGTCCCGCTCGATGGTGACCTCTCCGGTCACCGACCGGGGCGGCTCGCCAAGGTGCAGCCAGGGAGCCACGCCCGCGTCGCACAGCTTCGCGTACGACAGGTGCCCCGCGTGCTGCTTGAAGCGGCCGATGTCGGTGAGGTCATTGCCGAAGGTGTAGCCGGTGTAGCGGGGCACGCCCCGGTCGTCGCCCGTGTAGACGAGAACCACCTCGGCCTCCTCGCACACCGCCACGGCGTCACCGGGCACGGACAGCGGCTCGCCCGGTGCCTTCAGTACGTCCCCGAACCCCTTGACGAACCAGTTGGGCTGGTCCGGGACCGCGGCGTCGACCTTCACGTTGTGCGTCATCATGAAGCCGCTGACCAGGGCGTCTCCCGGGTGTTCGGGCAACAGCGGCGGCAGCACGCGCACCCGGCGGCGGTCCGCGGCCAGCAGGTCGACCGGGGTCCGGCGCCCGGTAAGGGCGGCGACGGCGGCCTCCGCGTCACCTCCCGCCCCGCGCAGCAGTGTCGTCAGGGTGTCGCCTGCCAGTGGGTACAGGCGCAGGTTCGCTCCGTCCTCGGGCACGCCCAGCCCAAGGTGCCGTCGGTTGTCGTAGACGCATTCGAAGACCACCGTCATGGTTCGTTCCTCCTGGGAAGTTACGGGGAGTACGGGGAAGCAGGGGCGGGAAGCAACCGGCTCGGCAGGCCCTCACTCCATGAGGATCTCTACGAGGACCGGCTTGCCGTGCTCCTTGATGTGGGCGACGGCCTCGCGCACGGTGGGCGCGACGGAGTCGATGTGCTCCACCCGCGGCAGGGTGTGGATGCCGAACGACCGGGCCATGGTCACGAAGTCGACGGGGTGGTCGTAGAAGCTGGTGGCGATGTGCGCGCGGTCGATGTCCCGGTCGCGGTTGCCGGCGATGCGCTCGGCGTGCTGGGTGGAGTTCAGGTACAGGCAGTTGTTCATGACGATCACCAGGAGCGGTGCGTCGTAGGCGGCGAGGGTCCACAGGGCGCTGGGCGTGTAGAGGAAGTCGCCGTCCGCCTGGAGGTCGATGCACAGCGCCGTGTCGTCCTTGTGGGCAAGCGCCGCGCCGACCGACGCGCCGAGGCCGTACCCGAGGCCCCCGCCGCCGTTGAGGCCCAGGTAGCTGCCGGGCCGCTCCATCGGCCAGAGCTTCTTCACCCAGCCGTCGATCGTGAGACTGCCGGTGTTGGTGAGGATCCACTCCTCGTCCCGTACCGCCCGGTGGATCTCGTCGACGGCTCCGGACACATGGATGCGTTCGCGCGCCTTCGCCTCGTCGGCCTGGCGCGCCCACTCGGCGCGCGCCTCGGTGTGCAGGGCGGAGAGTGCCTTGGTGCGCTGCTCCCGGCGCTCCGCGAACGCTGGCGTCGCGAACGGTCCGGCCTGGTCCTCGGCAACGGCGCGCAGCGCGGCCACCGAGCCCGCGGTTTCGGCGGCGACGGCCCGGGTGACGGGCACGAACTGCTGGTAGTCGGCAGCCCACTTGCTGGTGAGAAGCTCATTGAAGCCGATAGTGACGATGTCGGCGCCGTTCGCGGGCGTGCCCTGGTCGGTGAGCGTGAGGAACGACCCGAGGGCTCCCACGAGGTCCTGGACCTCGACGGCAACGACCAGGTCGGCGTCGGCCAGCAGCGCACCACCCGTGTGGCTGACGTTGAGCTGGTGGGTATTGGGGAAGTTCAGCCGGTTGCCGCGGTCGACCACGGCCAGGCCGAGCGCCTCGGCGAGCGCGACCAGCGGCGCCACCGTCCCGGGGTCACGGCCGGAGAAGTCCACCACGAGGACCGGCAACCGGGCGGCGAGCAGCCGCTGGGTCAGGTCGTGGAGGTCCTCATGGCTCAGCGCGGGCAGCCGCGCGGGCTCGGTGGCGCTCGCGTGAAGCAGCCGTACGCCGTCCTCCAGCGGCTGTTCCTGGACGTCGAAGTCGAGCGCCACGAACACCGGCGCGTGCATCGGCGTGTTCATCAGCTTGAAGGCGCGGTAGAGGGATTCGACGGTGGCCCGCTGGCCGATGGGCTGGTCACACCACTTTACGTAGTCCTTGACGACGGACTCGATGTTCTGGGAGGTGTGGATCCAGTCGATCCAGGGGCGGCGCTTGCCGGCATCGACGGGGCCGTTGCCACCGAGGACGAACAGCGGCACACGGTCGCACCAGGCGTTGAACACCGCCATCGACGCGTGCAGCAACCCTACGTTGGCATGCACGAACACGCCCATGTGGCGCCCGCTCGCCTTGTGGTAGCCGTGTGCCACGGCCACGGCGATCTCCTCGTGGCAGGTCATCACGATGTCGGGCGCGATGTCGGCGTTGTCCGAGTGGACGAGCGAGTCGTGCACACCGCGGAAGGACGCGCCGGGGTTGAAGGCGACCTTGTCGATGCCCTGCTGGTGCAGGAACTCCACCACCAGGTCGGAAAAGTAGGACTTCGTCATGCGTGTTCCTTCGTACGGGGCGCCGGGAAGGGCACTCTCCGCCAGATCGTGTCGCCTTCGGTGCGGCGCAGCACGGTCCAGGGGGCGGTGTGGTCATTGAGGTCGAGGCCGAATCCGTGGCCGGGGGCGGGGCTGATGGTGTTGGTGGACCGGTTCACGCCCGGGCGCGGCGAGACGACCATGTCGGCGAAGAAGCGGTCGGACTGACCGGCCTCCACGGTGAGCGCGTCGCAGTGCGCGAAGGCCAGGGCGCGCCCCGTGTTGATCAGCGGTCCGACCTCGGCGACCTGCACGCCGATCTGGAAGGCGAGACCGCCGCGCCGGGCGAGGCCGATCATCTTCGCGGCGGTGACCGGCCCACCGTTTTTGGCGACGCGGATGTTGAAGGCGTCGCAGGCCCCGGACTCGATCGCCGTGCGGGCGTCGTCGGGGGTGCATACGGACTCGTCCAGCATGATGCCGATGCCGGTACGGGCGCGCAGCCGGGCGAGTTCCGCCCAGGACCCCTTGGTCAGAGGCTCCTCGACGAAGTCGGCGCCGCTGTCGCACAGGGACGAGAGGTGACCGGGGGCCTCCTCGGGTGTCCAGCTCATGTTGGCGTCGACCATGACGGGAACCTCGTCGCCGAGCCGTTCGCGGATCGCGGTGACCGTGCGGACGTCGCGGCCGATGTCGTGCGCCGCCTTGACCTTGACGAAGTGGAAGGGGCCGCGAGTGTCGAGGAACTCCTCGACGTCGAGGCTGAGGTCGAGCACCTGGGAGACGGGCAGCGCCGGGGGGCTCACGGCGGGCGCCCCGTCGCGGGGCACCAGCCGCTCTCCGCCCAGGCCCAGTCGCCTGCCGAGCAGGTCGAGGAGGGCGGTCTCCAGGAGGCAGAGCAGATTGTTGCCGCCCCCTACGCCGAAGGTCCCGGCAAAGCCGTCGTCGCGCAGCTCGGCGAGGAGGGCGGCGGGGTCGGTGGACCGAATCCGCCGGAAGACCGCGTCCATCGGCACTCTCCGCAGGGCACGGGTCACGGAGTCGGTGGTCTCTCCGGTGACGTACGCCCTGGGAGCGCACTCCCCGATGCCGCTCGCCCCGTCGACGTCCAGCCGCAGCACCAGGCTGTCGGAGCACGAGCGGCGTTTGGCGGGGTGGAAGAAGCCGACCGCCATGGGCAGCTCGACCCGGTACAGCGTGGCCTCGGCGGCTTCGGGCACTGCCGTTTCAGGCATCGCCGTTTCAGGCATTGCGGTCCAGCCCCTGAAGGAGGGTGAACGTGGACGCCCAGTCGACGAGACGGGCCCGCACGTCGGTGTAGAAGAGGTAGTGCTTGTCCGTGGCGAACTGGATCAGAGCGCCATGGCTCCCGGTCATCCGGAGGAACGTGCCGCGCGCGTCGTCGAGGTCGACGATCGGGTCGCTGATGCCGGACACGAACGCGGCCGGGACCGGGGGGAGCGCCCGCTCGGGGCGCATGTACAGCTTCTCCAGGCCCAGCAGAGTGGCCCGGGAGCGGCGGGTCAGCTCGCGCACCGCCAGGTCGTCGTGATCGATGAAGTGGCGGTGCCTCGCCTCGTCCGTGAAGTCCTCCGGCCTGAGCCCGGCGTCCCACAGCTCCTGGCTCGTCTCGGCCGCCAGCGCCCGCTGCTGCTCGTCGTCGAGCGTGGCGTGCAGCTTGCCCAGCCAGGCCGAGCAGAAGACCGCCGCGTCGTAGCGGGTGGTGAAGTCCGGGTGGTGCATGAGCGCCGCCATGAAGGAGCCGCCCAGGCAGTGCCCGAAGAGCGACAGCGGCACGTCGTCGCCGACCGCCTCCCGCACGTGCTCCAGGGCGGTCGCGTAGTCGCCGAGTACCGTGTCCACGTCGGGCAGCTCATGATGGGCTCCCCCGCTGATGCCGCTGCCGCGCCGGTCGAGCACGAAGAAGGCGATGTCGTTGTCGGCGAACTGAGGGCCCGCCTCCCAGAGCCAGCCGGCGTGCGACTGCAGCCCGTGGAAATAGAAGACCGCGCCCTTCACGCGTCCCCGCGGCCGCCACAGGTGCAGCGCCAGCTCAGCGCCGTCTACGGACAGTCCCACGATCTCGCGGCGGATGTTCTGCGGTGGCCTCTTGGTTTCGATCACCTCTGCGCTCCCCCTTCAGCGGTCGGCGATCGCAGCGACGAAGTCGCTGTCTTGCTGGAACGGCTTGTACTTGTACTGAGTGGCATTGCCGACCTGACGGCGGCTCTCGATGTAGGCGGTGATGGCGTCGTGCGGCACGGTGACGACCTCCAGCGGGCCGAGCCGGCCGCTGTCCCGCTTGGACGCGTACTCGATGTTGATCTCATGCAGGGCGGTGTCGACCGCGGTCGACAGGGACCGGTCCAGCTGCGGTGACGGCTCGGGGGCCTCGGTGACGACCACGTAGTTCGGCGGCTCGCCCCAGCGCGGGCCGCACATGTAGAGCCCGGTGCCGAGGCCGTTGGCGGCGAGGCCCCGCTTGATGGCCTGAGTGACTTGCGATTCGGTGATCTTCTCGCCCGTGAAGGAGTGGAAGATGCCGTCGCGGTGCACGAAGTGGACCCACGGGGTGCCGTCCACGACCCGGTCGACGTGGTAGATGTCGCCCGTCCACAGACGGTAGAGACCGTTGCCCTGCGTCATGATCAGGTGGTAGTCACGCCCGGGCTCGACCTCGTCGAAAAGCAGCGTCTCCACCGGCTCGCCGTTCCCGACGAGTTCACCCAGGGGCACGTCGGCCGGGACGAATTCGAAGTACGCCTGCCCCACGGCCAGCGGCTGGCTGTGCGGTGAGTCGTCCACCGGGATGGTGGTGACCCCCTCCGTGCCGCAGCTCATGAACGGGATCTTGTCGACGCCCGGGAAGACGGCGTCCAGCTTGGCCGCATACAGCTCGGCGGAGGCGGAGAGCCAGCAGGTGTAGAGCGTGAGGGAGGGCCACACGTCCTTGAGGCTGAAATCCGGCTCGCGCAGGACGTCTTCGAGGTGCTGGGCGGCCTTCTCGTCGGGAACGGTGTACGGCCGCCCCTCGATCGTCCCCTCCCGCAGGTCGCGCACGAGCTCCTCGCCGTGCACGGCCAGCAGGTCCCGCAGCGAAATCAGTGTGCTGGGGTTGATCGACGAGATGTAGTACAGATCCTGTCGACGAGGTGCCGCATGCGGTGGTACATGCGGCCCTCATGGGTGTTCGGCACCTCCGGCCCGAACCACGGCGACTCGTACCACGGCGGGTTCCAGTCGAGGCTGTTGATCTGCGGGTGCCGGTTACTGACGGCCTGGTGCCCGATCCCGTGCACGAAGTCGAAGACGTCCTCACGGACGGTCTGAGTGTCGAGAGTCGCGTACGGGTGTGCCAGCAGCTCCGGGTGGTGCTCCAGGTACGTGCCCCACATCGCCTTCATGGCGGGGATGCGGTAGGTGAGGAGCCAGTGGAGGGTGTAAGGCACCCGCTTGGGCACCCCCGTGGTGCCGCTGGTCTTCAGCCAGCGCAGGACCGGACTGCACGTCAGCACCCCGCCCTTGGTGCGGGTCTCCCGCTCGATGTCGGGGACGAAGTCCTCGTACCGCATCACGGGCAGGAGCGACCGGAAACGGCTGTGGTCGGCGGCCACGGCGTCGTAGCCGCGCTCCCTCCAGTGGACCGAACCGGCGCTCATGTCGATGACGTCGGCGAGCACGCGCTGCTGTGCGAGGCCGGGTTGCTTCAAATCGGCCAGCAGGGCGTCCCGGGCCTGCCGGCACTCGTCCGCGAAGGGAGCACGGCGGTCGTGCCAGTGTTTCTGCCAGTGCGGTATGGGGGATGTGTCCACTGCTCCTCCTGAAAAGGTGTGGATCCAGGTCTGGTTCTGCTTCGGCAAACGGAGGGGAACGTCATCGGTACGGCTTGGCGGGGGCGTGACCCGGCGACGCGGCTCGGGAACGTGACGTCGGGGACGCGGCATCGGCGCCAAGGTCAGCGGTCGATGTACGCCATCATTCGCTCGTTGTAACGGGGCCCGGCGACCATGTCCGCGCGGACGGCCTCGTCGATCTCAGCGAGCGTGTCCGCGTCGAGTACGACGGTGGCGGAGCGCGTGTTCTCCTCCAGGTACGTACGCCGCTTGGTGCCGGGGATCGGGACGATGTCGTCGCCCTGGTGCAGCACCCAGGCGATGGCGAGCTGGGCCGGGGTCAGGCCGTGGCGCTCCGCGACCTCCCTGACCTTGGCGGCGATCGCCATGTTCTGGTCGTAGTTCGCGCCCTGCAGGCGCGGGTCGTGGTGGCGGAAGTCGTCCTCCAGGTAGTCCTCGGCGCGTCGCACGCCACCGGTCAGGAAGCCACGGCCGAGTGGGCAGAAACCGACGAGACCGATGCCGAGTTCGCGCAACAGCGGCAGGACCCCGTCCTCCAGGTTGCGTTCCCAGACGGAGAACTCGCTCTGCACCAGGGAGAGCGGATGGACGGCGTGGGCGCGCCGGATCGTCTTCTCGCCAGCTTCGCACAGGCCCAGGTAGCGAACCTTGCCCTGCCGGACGAGGTCGGACATGGTGCCCACGACGTCCTCGATCGGCACCTTCGGGTCGACCCGGTGCTGGTAGAGCACGTCGATGTAGTCCGTCCCGAGGCGCTTGAGGGATGCCTCGACGACTTCGACGATGTGCTCGGGGCGGCTGTCGGCCTCGGCCGTCGTGCCGTCCTTCAGCTTCATGGGGAAGCCGAACTTCGTGGCGATGAGGGCCTGTTCACGGCGGCCCGCGAGGGCGCGTCCGAGAAGTAGCTCGTTGTCGTACGGGCCGTACGCCTCGGCGGTGTCGAAGAGGGTGTAGCCCAGGTCCAGAGCCCGGTGGATGGTGGCCACCGACTCACGGTCGTCCGTGGCGCCGTACCACTGGCTCATGCCCATGCAACCGAGACCGAGTTCGGAGACCTCCAGCCCCTGGCGGCCCAGCTTCCTGAGTTTCAGCATGCCTGCTCCTTGCATCGTGCATCGCGGTGACGGGTGAGGGCGCGAGGACAGATCGCGCGGGAAGTGAGAGGTGGCGGGACAGCGCCGCACTCGGCCCGCCGCTTCGGCTTGATTCGTGCGCCGGCGCCCTGCGGGCACGGCCGCGAAGAGATCTGCGAGAACCGCCCCTCGGTTCGTAACTCAAGCACAAAGATAGACTCTAGTTCAACACTTGACTGAAGGCTACGCCGGGCGTACACGCAAGCGTGGGTGGAATGCGATGCACAAAAGGTCAAGGAACGCCCAAGTCCTGTCCAAGTGGCGCTGATTGAGGGCGCGTCACGTGACGTGACACGTCTTTAACGGCATCTTCACCTAAAGGACTCCAGAACAAGATTGTCCTTGAGTGTACTTTTGGACCACTGGACCGGAAGGAAGGCGCTTGAGTGAACACTGTTGGCCCGATCGCGATCATCGGCATGGGGTGCAGGTTCCCCGAGGCAGCAGGGGTGGGTGAGTACTGGAAACTGCTCGAAGGCAACACCGATGCCGTCGTGGAGGTGCCGCGGGACAGGTTCGACGTCGCCGGCCACTACAACGCGGAGCCCGGCACTCCGGGCAAGCTGATCTCCCATCACGGCGGCTTCCTGGACGGCCTGTACGCCTTCGACACTGCCTTCTTCGGGATATCACCGCGCGAGGCGCGCGCCATGGACCCGCAACAGCGCCTCCTCCTCCAGGTCGTGTGGGAGGCGTTCGAGGACGCCGGCATCCCTCCCTCCTCCCTCCGGGGCAGCGGCGCCGGAGTGTTCGTAGGACAGGCGACCGCCGACTACGGAGACACGACGGGGCGGTTGGCCACGGCGGACGTCCGCGCCATGGCGGGCAGCAGACTGCGCGCCGTCACCGCCGGGCGCGTCTCTCACGCCTTCGACCTGCGGGGCCCCAGCCTCGTGCTGGACACCGCCTGCTCGTCCTCCCTGGTCGCCGTGCACACCGCACGCCAGAGCCTGCTGACCGGGGAGTGCGATCTGGCGATCGCCGCCGGGGTCAACGTGGTCCTCTCCCCCACGGACGCGATCGCCTACTCCCAAGGACGGATGCTCTCGCCGGACGGCCGTTGCAAGTTCGGCGACAGCTCCGCCGACGGCTTCGTACGCAGCGAGGGCGTGGGGGCGGTGCTCCTGAAGCGGCTGCCCGACGCCCTCGCCGACGGCGACCCGGTGCACGCCCTCCTCCTGGGTAGCGCGGTCACCAATGACGGTGACGGCAGCGGGCTGCTGCTGCAGCCCGCGGTGTCGGGGCAGGCCGCGATGCTGCGCGCCGCCTGGCGCAGCGCGGGGGTGAAGCCGTCACAGGTGGACTATGTGGAGGCGCACGGCACGGGTACGACCGTGGGTGACGGTGTGGAACTGCGTGCGCTGGCCGAGGCATTGCGGTCGGAGGGAGGGACCGGGGTGCCGCTGATGGTGGGGTCGGTGAAGACCAACATCGGCCACGCCGAGGCCGCCGCCGGCATCGCCGGCTTCATCAAGACGGTGCTCGTGGCCAAGCACCGCACCGTGCCCGCCTCGCTCCACCTGACGTCACCCCGGCGTCAGCTCTCGGAGCCGGGTTTCCCCGTCACCGTGGTGGACCGCAACACGCCGCTGCGCCCACGGGGCGAGCGCGCCGTGCTGGGAGTGAGCTCCTTCGGCCTATCGGGCACGAACGCCCATGTGGTGATAGGCGAGTACGTCCCCGGGCCGACCTCACGCCCGGGACCCTCCACACCAGCACCGGCACGGGTACCCGAACCGGAACAGTCGCCGAAGTCGGCGGCAGCGCTCGCACCGGCGCCGGTGGCGGACCCGGCACCGGAGCCGGCCGACAGCCGCGGCGCGCACCTGCTCGTGCTCAGCGCCCGCTCCCCCGCGGCTCTGCGCCGCCTGGCCTCCCGGTACACCGCTCACCTGGAACCGGGGGGCGGCGGCCGGGACCACAGCCTGCGCGACATCTGCCGCTCTGCGGCGACGGGCCGGGACGCGCATCCGTTCCGTCTGTGGGCCGTCGGCGGCTCCCACGACGATCTGGCAGGTGTGCTGCGCGTCCTGACGGCCGGTGGGACGACGCCCGACGGCGGGATGCACGAGGCGGGCTTCGACGGCCCGCGGGAAGTGGCCTTCGTCTTCCCCGGTCAGGGCTCGCAGTGGCGCGGCATGGGCCGGGAGCTCCTGGCGACGTCCGACGCCTTCCGCACGGCGATGCTGGAGTGCGATGCGGCGGTGCGCGAGGAGCTCGGCTGGTCGGTCGTGGACCTGCTGCTGGAGGACCGCGGGGAGATGCCCGACGCCGTGGACGTGGTGCAGCCGGTGCTCTGGGCCATGGAGGTCGCGCTCGCCGCGCACTGGCGCGGCATGGGGGTGGAACCGGACCTGTGCGTCGGCCACAGCATGGGGGAGGTCGCGGCCGCGTGCGTGGCCGGCGCTCTGTCCGTGCGCGACGCGGCCCGGGTGATCTGCCGCCGCAGTGGGTTGATGCAGCGGCTGGCGGGACGGGGGGCCATGCTGGCCACGGAGCTCTCCGCCGCCGAGGCCCGCGAGCTCCTCTCGGCGTACGGCGAAGACGTCTGCGTAGCGGTGGAGAACTCCCCGTGCGCCACCGTGCTGGCCGGTGAGGTCACGGTGCTCGACGAGATCGCCGGCGAACTGGAGCGGCGTGGTGTCCTCTGCCGCACGGTCAAGGTCAACGTCGCCTCCCACTCCCCCGTGATGGACGGGATACGCCAGGACCTGCTGGCGCGGCTGGCGGACGTGCGCCCGGCTGTGCCGCACAAGGAAATGTTCTCCACCGTCCGGTGCGCTCCCGTGCGGGGCGCGGACCTCGACGCGGACTACTGGGTCGACAACCTCCGTCAGCCGGTGCGCTTCGCCGAGTCCGTGCGGCGGATCACCGAGGCGCGGGACGTGGTCTTCGTGGAGGTCAGTCCGCATCCGCTGCTCGCCCAGGCGGTGTCGGACGTCCAGGCCGCGGCGGGTGTGTCCCCGAAGGCGGCGACCACGCTGACACGGCACCACGGCGAGCGGGTGGCGACCGCGCGCAGTGTCGGCCGGGTGTTCTCGCTGGGAGCCGGGGTCGACTGGAAGCGCTGGTACGGCGTCGGCGACGTCTCCCGGGTACCCCTGCCGCTGTATCCGTGGGCCACGGAGGAGTTCCGCGCCGAACCCGACCACAGCCACGGCGCCGCCCCCGAGCCGGTGATGGCTCGGCCACGGCTCTATGAACGCCGCGTCCGCCTGTCCCGTCTGGATATCGAGGGACTGGACACGGGCGTGTCGGTGCGCGGCCTGTCCCCCGTGCCTCCGGCGGTGTACCTCCAGGCGGTCGCCGAGGCGGTGCGGGACCTCGTGGGCGGAGGGGCGATCACGCTGCGGGATGTCCGCATGGGCGACGCGCTGCCGTTGTTGGCCGACGCGCGGGAAACGAGCGTGAGGATCCGCGTGGACCCGGCGGACGTGGAGGCGGAGTTCACCTTCACCGTCGAGGCGGTCTCCAGCCGGTCGGGCGGAGCCGTCCCATGCGTGGCGGGCACGGCGCTGGCCGGGGCGGTACCGGTGGAGAGCTCGTCGATCGCCCGGTGGGACGGTGACGTCCGGCCGGCCGACGGCGCCCGGCTGGACGACGCGCTGGTCCGGTGCGGCGAGTATGTGCCGGTCGGTAAGTTCTACCGCGGGGCCGAGGCCCGGGGGTACACCGTCGCGCCCGCACTGCGTGTGATCCAGCAGTTGTGGCGGCGGGACGGCGAGGCGGTGGCACGCGTGCGGGCGCCCTCGTCCTCCGCGAGCGGCGCTCTGGAGGCCGGTCTCTTTGCGATGATCGGGGCATGGCCGCACTCCACCGCCGCGGACGACGCCACGTGCGCGTATGTGCCCGTCTCCTTCGAGAGCGTCCTCCTGGCCGATGCGCCCGGCGAGGAGTACTGGAGCATGGCCCGCTTCACCCCGGGTCCCGGCCGGGACCGCGCACGCTGCGACATCGTCCTCACCTCGCCGGACGGGCGCGTCCTCGCAGACTTCCGGGGCATGAAGCTGCTTCGGTCGCCGGGGCGCGAGCAAGAGCCGGCGGGCGTCGAGTCCGATGTCGCCCAGTCGCCCGCGAGCAGACTCTTCATCCACACCGCGAGGGTGCTCGGAACGACCGTTGACCGGGTGGACCCGCGGCGTCCGCTGCGGGACCTGGGCCTCGACTCGCTCATGGCGATCCAGCTGCGACACACACTGCGCCAGGACCTTGGCGTGGAGATCCCAGCCAGTCGTCTGCTCGGCGACGAGAGCGCGGGCAGCATCGCCGCCGACATCTGCTGATCCCCGGTCTCGAAGCGGCCGCACCGCCCATAGCGCGTTGCGGCCGCTTCGCCTGCGCGTCCATGCATCTGCATGCCTGCGCCACGCAATCTGGCACCGCAATCCATTAATGAACTATGGTACAGGAATGTGTCGCCGTGGGCTGGAACCGGCGCGACGGCTGAGCACGCTCGCCTGTTCCGGACAGTTCGCGGGACGTCTCGACGGGGCCGAGAGAAAGAGAGAGCCGATGACGGTTGAGGATTCTCAGGAAGTGCGTCCGCCCACCAGGCGTGAACGAAGCAGGCAGCGCGTCCACGACCGCCTGTACTCGTCGGCTCTGGAGCTCTTCGCGGAGCAAGGATACGAGCGCACCACGATCGACCAGATCACGGAGCGGGCCGATGTCGCCCGTGGGACGTTCTTCAACCATTTCCATCGCAAGGAAGACCTCGTCATCACGTGGGCTGAGCAGCGCCGGGACAAGCTGCAGGTGTTCATGGAGGACTCGCTCACGCGCGAGGGCGACGATGCCACCCTCCAGCTGGAACGGTGCATGGCCGCCCTGGCCGATTTCAACGAGGCGGAGCACGACCTCACACGCGTCATGCTCACCGCCTGGGTCAAGTCCGGCCAGCCACTGCTCGAGGAGCCGGATTACGCGGGCCACGTCTTCACCAAGGTCATCTCAATGGGCCAGACGCGCGGCGACATCGCCCTCGACATCGACCCGGTGATGGCGGGCAACATGCTGCGGGACGCCTATCTGGGTCTTCTCTACCGATGGACCCAGGCCACCGACGAAAGGGCGCCGCTGCACGTCGAACTGCGGGCCCTGCTGAGGATCTCCCTCACCGGCATCCTCTCTTACAGCCAACGCGGCTGGACACCCCAGCGAACCCCTGACGGGTTGCCCTCCAACGGTTGACGGGGGCAGGCGCAGGGTCCCACGGCGCGCGCCTGCAGCAGCGCCCCCGCCGAACACCACCGGCGCGGGCGCGGACTTGCGTGTCAGGGCATCCCTCCGAAGAGCCCTCACCGTAACCCCCGCGCCCAACGGCTCCACGAACGGCGTCCGGCCAGCGAGACGGCCATGACCTCCGCCGAGCAGCCCGCCGGTCACACGGGTTGGAGGAACGACGGCCGCAGCGGCGCTGCCGGACGTGCGCGAGACCCCGGCGGGGGCGGGGCAAGCGTCCGGCACCGCCCAACTGCTGCCAGTTCGCGCCGGTCGCGCTGGCCGCAAAATGACCGGTCAGACGCCCTTTGCGATCGGCTCGAGAATCGCGACGCACTCCACGTGCGACGTCATCGGAAAGATGTGTCAATGACGGGCGGGGAACGAATCACCAGGTCAGCGAAAGTATTCGGGCAGCTCGAGGGAGCGCTGCGAGCGCCTGTGCGTCAAACGAGCGTCACAAGCGTCAGCCCACGTCACAAACCTGCGTACGGGGACCGCGCGGCGGTCACCGTCCGGAGCTGGAACCGCGTTCCCGTACTCCCTGGAAACGCCCTCGACGCTGCGGTCCCGCAGGTGGGACTGGGCTGCCGGACTCACCGGACCACTTCGGCAGGGACTTTTCAGGTGCTTGCCGACCAGCACCGCAGCGCCACGTGCGCCGTGACGTAGCAGCGCTCGTCCCTGGTATGGCGGAAGGCCGCGGGACGCCGACACTCCTCCGGTCCGGGACATGAGGGCCAGGGCAGCAGCGCCCTCCCGCCGGCTCCGCGCATCCACGAGCCACAGCACCAAACCGCCGGGCGCGCCGGAGGCCGCGGGCTCCCGGGCCACGCCCCGAAGTCGGTGCCCGTCGCTTGGGCTGCGGTGATGCTCACGTCAGTCATGCATCGAGTCCCGCCTTGGCGCTCACGGCCAGGACGAGGCAAGATGCAAGGCCGTTGAATACGGCTTGCGGTCTTTCACCACCCGCGCGGCGCGGGCCAGGGAACAGCGTCCATCGACCCAGCGGCGCCATGTCCCTCGGTGAACTCTGCGGGGTAGTGGACCTGCTGGCCGAGCTGTTCCCGTACGAGCATGGCGATTGGGACCCGAGCCTGAACACAGCCCCACCGCCTTGGTTATCATCACGCCGCGTCGCATGACCGTCTTGATTCAACTCGGTGTCCCTGCCACAGGTTCCAAGCCCCAGTGCGTCCACGGCGTACCGTGAGGCGTCCCCAATCCCACGGCGCAGTATTTCCGGTAGTAGGGAGGGCACTGTGCCAACCTCGTTGAGCGGCGGGGTCGGCAGGAGATCCTAGGCGTCCGGATTCGTGCCGCCCGCCGTGGCCAGGTCGCGCAGAAGCGCATCCGTCGCCTCGTCCATCGGGAAGAACGTCTCCACCGCGAGCTCGGAGAGTGTCACGTCCGCGGGGGCGCCGAAGGTCGCGATCACGCTGAAGAGGGACATGTCCCCGTACGGCGTGCGGACCCTCAGCGGGACCACGAAGCCCATCGGGTCCACCGGGCCGGGCGCGAGGTCGAGGCCCGGCGGAGCCGGATAGGCGGAGACCTCGTCGTACAGCTCGCGCAGATCGCGGTGGCCGGTGGCGTTGACCTGGTGCAGGAGGCGGCCGAGGGCGTGGGCGCGGACCTCGGCGAAGTTCAGGCACCGGGACGCCAGGCCGTCGGGGTGCAGGATCAGCCGCATGACGTTCGCGCCCGAGTCCGTCAGGTGCGGCGGAACCATGTTGAGCAGCACGGACATGGCCCGATTGCAGTCGACGACGTCCCAGATCCGGTCGATCGCGGCGGCCGGGTAGGGGTCGTGGCCTGCCAGCATGGTCTTCAGCGCCGTACGCACCATGGCCATCCGGTCGCTGCCCAGGGGGCTCTCCCGGTAGGCGGGGGCGTAGCCGGCGGCCAGCAGCAGGCCGTTGCGGTCGCGCAGGGGCACGTCGAGGTGTTCGGCGAGCCGGAGCACCATCTCCCGGCTGGGCCGGGCGCGGCCGGTCTCCACACAGGACAGATGCCGGGTCGAGGTCTCCGCCTTCAGGGCGAGATCCAGCTGGCTGAGCTTCTTGCGCTGCCGCCAGTCCCGCAGTAACACCCCGACGCGGGGCAGGTCTTCCGTCTCCATGCTTCCACCGTATCCGCCGTCGTGAGCAGTGCCATGACCTCAGAGGTCATGGAGTCCGCGACCTGGTGCGTGTCACGGTGGGATCACCCCCCGACGGCGAGAAGGAGTCCTGAGATGACGCATACCCTGGCCACGACCGACACGGCGGCACCCTCGCGCGACACGGCCCGACTGCTGCGCCTGGTGCTGCGCGTCGACAGTGTCAGTACCGCCGTGATGGGGGTCGTGCTGATCGCGGCCGCCGGGCCGCTCGGTTCCGCCACCGGGATGCCGGTGCCGTTCTCCGTCGGGTTCGGGATCTATCAGCTCGGCGGGGCGGCGGCACTCGCCCTCGTCTCGGGGTATCCGGTGATCCCGCCCGGGCTCGTGTGGGCGGTGATCGCGGTGAACGCGCTGTCCGCCGTCGCCAGTATCGTGCTGGCCTTCGGCGGCATGGTGCCGCTCACCGGCTTCGGCACCGTCTTCATGCTGATCGGCGCGCTGATCGTGACCGTCTACGCGGCGCTGGAGTACGCCGGTCTGCGGCGCATGACCACGGTGGGCTAAGCCCGCCCCGTGTGAAGTCGCTTCCACGAAGTCGCCTCCGCGCGGGGCGGGTTCCTCCGGCGCCGGCTCTGCGTGACGTCAGTCGCGCGGGGCGCGGGCGCGCATGTAGACGATCGGCCTACCGTCAGGAGCAGCCGCTTAACGCGCCGGTCACTGGTCACGCCGCGGTAACCGAGAGTACGACCGTAGCGACCGCGCACACCCCGTAGACAGTCCGGGCCCGTCGGTCGTCCAACGGGAAGGTGGTCGGAGAGCAGTCGACCGCTGCCGCTGGAACCACGCCTGGTAGGGCAGGCCGCCGACCAGCACCTGCCCGCCTCGCCACCACTCACCTGACCCCAGTCGGCCGCTTCCACGACACTGGCGGGCGGTCGATGGCGCTCACCGTGCCCCTCAACTGCTCAAGCTCCCGCGCCATGAGTGGACTACCCGCGCCTGGGCCGGTGCGGACGGACTAAGCACCGCCCCTGAGGTCGGGTAGCACGGTGCACAGCCCAAGACCGACGAAGTTGCGAACCCTCAGGCAGGAGTTCTGCGTCGCCTACGCCGCCTCCAAGTTCGGCCTGGAGGGCTGGATGGAATCGCCGCGCTACGAAGTGGAGCCCTATGGCATCCACACCACGGTCCTGGAACCTGGCTTCTTCCGCACCGAGCTGCTCGTGGACGCCTCTACCACCTGGCCCGAGCCGACCATCGACGACTACGCGAGCGCACCATCGCGACCATCGAAGCCTGGAAGAGCATGAACGGCCAGCAGCCCGGCGACCCCGCCAAGCTCGCCCGCGCCCTGCTCACCATCACTGACCAGGACGAGCCGCTGCTGCGCTTCGTCGCCGGCGCCAACGCCATTGAGGGAGTGCGGGCCAAGGCCCAGGAACTGCTGACCCAGGCGGAGGCTTCTCGCGAACTGGGCAGCGCGCTGGATACCGATACGGGCCCCGCCGCGACGGCGCCGCCGGTCGCGTCCGCTGCGGCGGGGCCCGGCACAACAGCTGCCTGACCGACCATCAGGTTCAGCGTCAAATGAGCGTCGAGACGACGCGACCGATACCAGCCGACATATGCGCCATCCTGCCCTGTCCCACCGCACCCGATCGATAGATCAGCAGGTCACCGGCCCCGGCGCGGAGAAACACCCCCTCAGCACGCACTTCCACTCGACGGCTACCTGGAATCAGGTGAAGACACTTCACCATCAGACGAAAACCCAGGTCAGACACTCTTTGCCGCAGGCTCCAGAATCGCCACACACTCCACGTGCGAGGTCATCGGAAAGATGTCGGCCTGGGAGAGTCTCGGAAAAGCCCAGTTCAGAGCCCCTTTTATGGCTCGCGGTACCGCGAGCTGGCGCCCAGAGCGTCAAACGAGCGTCATGACCAACAGTCCATTCCTCCTCCTCGGGACGGAACAGGTTGCCACGGTTAGGCCCCCCCTGCACGAGCCCTCGGAATATTGATCGCCAGGGCATTGGTGGACTACCACCTCGCGAGGGCAAGGACACCGGCATCATGACCCCCTACGGGATCCAAGCGAAGGCGACGTTGGAAGCCTTGCGGAACGCGGAGAGCGACGGCCGCCCGCTCGCGAAGATGGACACGGCTCACCGCATCCAGGGGTCCCGCAAAACCGGCGCGGTCGGGGACCGGTAGGTCTTGCCCTGGCGACAGCGGGCACCTCCTGCCGCCGGGTCAACCAATACGGGGGCGCTAGGAAATCCGCGAGTCCGCGGTGCACCCGCCAACCAACTGCTGTATGGGGGGGCGATACGCAGCTGCGATCCGCAAGGGTTCGCGGATACGTAGTGGGCGAGCGTCAAGCAGGCGGGTTGGATCAGGGCCGATGAAGCGCGGCGCAGCCTAGTGGCGGTACAGATTGGCTACTCCGCTGCGCAGCCATACATCGTATTCCTGAGTCCGGTGGACTCCGACGATCCGATCCAGATGCTCCTCGAACGCCAGCTCGACCGGGCCCAGCCCCGTACAGGAAAGCATCAGGGCTCCGTCTGCGCGCGGAGCAAGGTGCACGCACCCGATCCCGGGATTCCGCGCATTGCTTGCCCGGGACAGAGCAGCTTCGGAGAAACCACCCGCGGCGTAGAGCACTCCGCGGTCACAGCCGACGTCGAGCAGTTTGCCAACGAACTCGTCAATGGTCCCGATGCTTACCGGCCGCTTGTATCGCTTGGCTTCGATAGCAATCGTGATGTCCTGGCCGACAACCTGCCCGCGCACCAAGGCGTCGAGTTGTCGCGTGGCCCCGCTGACCAAGCCGGTCAAGTGGGCGTCTGGTTCAACAGTGGCGCCTGAATCGAGGCTCTCGACGAGTTCGGCGACTTCTTGCTCGAAGTGCTGCCACAGCTCCTGTTTCTTCCCTCGAACCTGACCGCTCTGGCTCCCCGCTCCCTGTCGAATCACCGCCGCATGTTAGCCCGATCTTCGACACTCTTCTGAGGAGTTGCCCCAACTGCAACGGACAGCCCGCCCACGCCGACGGGCGACTCACGGCACCGGGACCGGCTTGCGCATCGCCCAGCCGCCACTCGCCTAGCACGACAAGACGTTCGACGGCCTCACATGCCTGCCACAATCGCGATCAAGCCAGGATCCGCAGCCTCGGCGAACGCGCCGTGGCATCCTCAAGTCTCGGCGGCTCCTGAAGAAACTCTGCTGCCCCGGATCACAGCGCTGTCCGTGCCGTCGTCGCCCTCGAACTCGCCACCTGATCAAGATGGGAAGGGCTCCCTGCGCCGATGGCTGGTCGGCACGGTGACGGTCCGCTCGCAGGATGCTCGTAGGCTTGCATGCCATGACGACGCGTATAGCGGGGGATCAGGTGCTCAATCCGTGGACCCGCACGACCAGGAACGCACCGTACGCGGTCCCCGAAGACCTGCCGCACTTGCAAGCCCTCGCCGACACCCAAGTCCACCCCACGCACGCGCCGTACCGGCTCAACCTGACACTCCCGCCGGAACCGTTCATCGGCCTCCACGACGCACCCCTGGTCATGCTGCTGGCCAACCCAGGTGTGAGCGACGCAGACCCGGCCGCCTACGCCTGGCCCGGCGTGACCGAGCGAACGCTGCAACATATCGCGAACGCCGGCGGGACCCCCAACCACTTCCTGACGCTCCCCGACAAGGACCATCCAGGACTCCGGTGGTGGTCCCGGACCCTGAACGGCCTGACGAAGCAGGGGCACAGTCACGACGAACTCGCCCGGCAGATCCTTGCCGTGCAGTTCCACGGCTACCATTCGCAATCGTGGCGGCCGATCCCGTACACACTGCCCTCCCAGTCCTTCGCCTTCTACCTGGTGCGCCGCGCCATGTCCCGTGACGCGGTGATCGTCCTCGGGCGCATCGCGGCCACCTGGAAAATCGCCGTGCCGGAGCTGGCGTCGTATCCGAATGTGGTGACGCCGAAACAAAACCGGAGCGTGCAGATCAGCCGGGGCAACTTCAGCCCTGAGAACTTCGAGCGGATCGAGCGAGCCCTCAAGAGCTGAGCACGCACGGCGATGCGGTGCGCGCCCAGCGGGAAGGGCGGTCAGAGGTTTGCACGCGCTTCGGCCAGCTTCACGTCCGCCGCTCGCATCTCCCCGCATGCCTGCGGGTGCCTCTGATCCATCTCCTCAAGCCGTACCGGCGACTTGGACAGAGCCGTGGTCGCCTTCAGGTCCAGTTCGGCGTCGAACTCGTACGGCTTTTGCGAACCGATCGGCGCCGGTCGCGGCGACGACTTCACATGCGCCATCGCCGCGATCTTTCCTTCGACCCCGCCGAAGTAGATCCACAGCCGGTCGCCGTCCCTCATCCGCTTCAGCGGCTTCCCGAGCCACCACTCGGTCGGACCGGAGTCTTCGCGCGCCAGCCTCGCGACCCGCGCTGGGGTGGAGGGGCCGTTCTCGATCGTGTCGCGCTCCGGGTCCAGGCAGTACAGCCAGTCGCGAGGGCTGACGACCTGGTAGACGGCGCGTCCGCCTCGGTTCGGAATCTTTTCCAGCACCTCCTGCTTGGTCAGCGCCCGCAGCAGTGCGCGGGCGCGCTTGTCGTCGGTCTCCCAGCCGTAGCTGTTCATGGTGGCGACGACGCGGGCCGGGTCCCACTCTCCGTCCTCGCTGGTCACCCGGCTCTCTAGCACATCCACCTGGGTCAGCCGTGTCTGATTGCGTGGTCGGCCGTGCCGTTCCAGCAGGTCGTACAGCTTTGCCGCGCCCATGCTCGCGGCGATGCCGAGGGCGTTCCGGTCCACGGTGCCGCTTTCGTCGACCGCCACGATGGCCCTCTCCCGCCAATCCTCCAGGCCCTCCAGCAGTCTGGTCACGGCTTCGATGTCCCGCCACAGGTCATGAGGCGCGGCCTGCTCCGACAGCAGCACCTTGTCTTGCAGTGCGGCGCGCACCACTCGGGCGAGCTGGTCGGAGGAGATCACGACGCTCTCCTGGCTTCCGTCGTCACCGAAATTAAAGTCAACCCGCGTCGCCACTGCGACTCCTATTCTCTGGATTGGAGAGGAGGTTATATCCTGCTTCTGTCGGCGCGCCACCACTGCGATACGACTGGGCAGTTGGGCATCCCGAAGCAACCGGTCAGGTCGCGGGCGCGGTCCGGCGTGAGGCCATCGAGGTCCTGGCCGCCCGCGCCCCGACCCTGGCCGAGGCCGTGAAGACCACCACTCCCAAGGCGTGCGTCATCCTGGACGGCACACTGCTGCCCATCGACAAGATCACCGTCGAAACCTCGTACTACTCGGGCAAACACAAACGGCACGGCATGAACGTTCAGGTCCTCACATTCGGCCGACTGCTGTGGGCTTCCCCGGCCCTGCCCGGCTCCACCCAAGACCTGACCGCTGCCCGCTAACGCGGGATCGTCGACGCACTCGCCGCCGCGGGACTGAAGTGCTGGGCGGACAAGGCGTACCAAGACGCCGGACGGCACATCCGAGTCCCCTTCCGGGGCCGTCGGCTCAAGCGCTGGAAGCGACGGCGCAACAACAGCCACGCCAAGATCGGGGGCGTCGGCGAGCAGGCCATGGCCGTCTTGAAGGGCTGGCGCCTCCTGCGGAAGCTCCGCTGCGGCACCAACCGGGGCACCGACTTCGTGAAGGCCGTCCTCGTCCTTCACTACGCCTCAACGTGAGGGTGGAAAAGGCTCCCTACGCTTTCCTGCGGGATGGACGGACCTATGAAGTCACGCCACCCACCGCACGCGCGGCTTGACAGACCACATTAGGAATCACTGGCATTCCCGGCCACTTCTATGGCAGGCTTCCGCGTGCCAGCAACGGGGTCTCGCTCGTGGCCAGATCACCAGCTGCGCTTTTGCCAAGGAGTCTGCGGACGCACCCGGACCACCGGCTTGTCTCTCACCTCATCTTTCACGTAGTAGGCACGAGCCTGCGGCGGTGTTCCCTGCCGTGCCCGCACTCGATGCCCGCGCGCACCACTCGGAGGCTCAGCCATGCCGGCACGTTCCGTACCGTCGCATCTCTTCTTCCTGACCCAGCCCAAGGGCAACGGCGCCATCCTGTTCAGCATGCTCGGGACACCCCGCGGACCGGAGCTCTCGAAGATCGGGACGTTCGAGGATCGCGACGAATCCCAGCTGCTCACCCTCACACTCAATGCGGCTCTCCAGGGAGGAGCAGGCGCCCTCGCGAAGGTTCACCGGTGTTCGGCTTCCCTGCCTGGCCCCCTCAGGAGGGCAATCACTGACATCGCGGAGGAGATCGAGGACGCAAATGGTGACGCCCCACGGGCCCAGGCTGCGCGCAGAACCGCGCGGGCCGTTATGGAGAGTCTGGGACAGCGCAACGCCGCCGCATTCTCGCTTTTCAGCGCTACCGACTGCGGGAGCTGCCCGAACTGCGACTGCACTGTGGACGAGGACTGCGCAAGCTGCGCTGTCTGCGACTCGTCCCCCCGGGGGCGCGGTTGCGAGGACTGCAGCGGCGTTGGTGTAACGCCCAGGACCGCATTCGTTCTCCATCGGCAGCTGAGGGACCTTGCGGACAAGACGTACCTCGCCGCTTATGACCCCGACTTCTGGGAAGACAGCGTTCCGGTCAGCGCGGAGGCCCAGTCGAACTGGTTCCTACTTCACTGCGCTCGCGCGTACGACGACCTCTCGGCCGATCTACTCGCCGGTGGCATCCCGGTACCCCACTGCCTGGCCGAGAGCGTGCTATTCGGCCATGCCGTGAACAGCATCGGCGGGTTCAATATCGAATCCGTCTGCGCGGACGAGGTCTACCAAACTCTTCCGGCCTCTCGGTTCGACCATGACTGGGAGTTCCTCGCTAATGAGAGCGGGCTGCTCGACGTCAGCGACAGGGCGCACGACTTCCTGGAGGCAGACGTGTCCGAAGAGGACCTGTGGGACGAGTGGTTCAAGCCTTACACCGACGTCGAGCCCCGAAGCACGACCCACGGATTCCGCTGCTGACATTCGCCCCGACCCAGGCTATGGCCGTGGACGGGCGTCCAGTCCACTCGACTGAACGCCCGTCCACGGGGCCCGGCTCGACTGCTCCGGGGAGCCCTTGTCCGCCGGGAACGGGCGGGTCGTGCGCGACTTTCAGCCGCAGAACGAATCGAACAGGATGAGCCCATGCACGGATCACGGCACTCTCCCCAGCCACAGGAGAGTTCCGCCTGGCCTCGATGGTGCCACCGCAGGATCTTCGCTAACTGGTGGAAGGGGGCAAACCGGAGACAAGGTCCACGAACTCGGCGAGCAGATCAGCCTGCTGCAACCGCACCTACAACGGCCAGCCCGCTGGCTGGCTACGTGGCCTTCGACTTATGCCGCCAAACGGCATGCTCCAGCCGGCCTTTGTCGTGCCCGAGAAGCGCGGCGGCTTCCTCATACACGGCGCGTAACTGGTCGTATGGGAGGTCCGGAACACCAGCATCCCCGGCGAAGGCACGCAGGTGTACGTCGACGGCGACGTGCGAACGGCCGACGAGATTGCCTATGTAGTCGATGCTCTTCGGCCCCACTCCCTTCACCGTGCGCAGAGCGGCGCGATTGGCCTGATGATCGAGCCAGGCGTGGAGGTCCTCGCGGGTATCGACCCCGTCGGCAGCGAGGAGGTCGGTGATGGCGTGAGCCGTCGCGACCTTCTGTGCGTGGTTGAACTTCATGGCCACGGCGAGGTCTTCCGTGACGAGCCGGCGCTGGAATCCGCGGACTGTTCTTGCATCAGCCCAGCTCAGTTGCAAATGGAGGAGCCGCGGTCGGAGAGTCCTCTCGTAGTTGCACCGTGGCTGGAAGCTGACGTCGCAGATGACAGCACCCATGTGGGTCCATCCGCCGGGTTGGAGAAACGGTCCGCTGCCAAGGGAATGTCGAACGTGGTCGGCGAGCCGTTGGGTAGGGCTGGATGCGAGCATGGGTCAAGGATGGCGCTGCCGTCTGGCAAGCTGGTGGGAAAGTGCGAAACTCTCGAATGGATGGAGCAGGGGGCCGTTCCCTTGGGCAGCTCCCTCCATGATGGGAAGGCTGGCCATCTCGGCTACCGGGTCTCCGTCGAGACCGGGGCGAGGCGGAATAGGCACTGGGCCGTGTTGAACTCGATCACCTCGGCGATGAAGCGGAACTTGTCGCCAACTGCAATGGTGGCAGGGACCTCCTTGCCGGTCAGGTGGAGGTTGCCGGTGTTGACGTCCTCGTACTTGAAGTTCGGGCCGTCCGTCGTCTGCGGCCCCTTGTCGCCCGGGCCGAGAAGGAAGTCGTAGCGGGTCTGGTCATCCGCGTGGGCCGCCGTGTGCCTGATTGACCCGTCGAAGGCGACCGTCTGCCCCTCGTGCTTGGTTGCGAAGTTCACGTTCGCTTCGCCACACGGATCCGCCTTCAACAACGTGGCGAACTCGGGACTGTTCTGCGCCGTGATCACCTCAGCGGTGGTCGGCTCGTTTGCGGGCGGCGTAGCGGAAGGCTTCTCACTGGCGGCCGGCGAACTGGCTGACGCGCCCTTCTCCTCGTCGCCGTCGCCGAGCGCAACGCCCATGCCGATGATGGCGGCCAAGACCACGAGGGCGGCAGCCCCTGCCCCGATCAGACGCCAAGGCAGTGGCCTCTTCGGCCGACGGAAGTTGAGGGTGGTGCGAAGTCTGCCTGGGAGCTGTTCCACGAGCTCCCATCCGTCCTTCTGCATCTTCGAGATCACCAGTCCGTCGGTGCCTCGAACCGTCTGCACGACCTTGTACTCGTACTTGATCTCATCTGCCATGCGGCTCTCCGCCCCCTGAAGCGAACCGGTCATATCAACTGGGCGCGAGCATAGATGACTCCACGAATGACGAACGTCCCCTCGGCCCCTGCTCTTCTGCTCGACCGGGCCGTTCGTGCCGCGCCTGAGGGCGGCGTCTCGGTAGCGGGTGCAGGGCATCAAGACAATGTCGAACATCCAATTCCGGGCGAATCTGCCCTGTGGAGGATCAGTAGGGCTATACACCAGATGCCGCCGGTCGTGGTCGAGTTCAGCCTTGGCACCACTCATTTGAGGGGCCAACACACCTCGATCGCCGCCCTTCTCCTCTACCTTGACAATCCCATCTGCATCCTCGAGTGGAGCCGGAGTGGTGAAGTACGCGGTGTCTGCACCGCAGGCTGACTTGCTGCGCGAGATCGCGGCGGTGTCCGATGCCGTGCGTATCGCACCCGGCCGTACACAGGTCGCCTGGGCGCTGGAGCAACGTGGGCTGATCAAGAGGACTTGGCGCGGCAGTGGTCACGTCGCCGTGGTGACTGCGGACGGCCGCTACTACCTCAAGCACGGCAAGCATCCCCGGCAGGTCCAGGCGGATAAGGAGCGGCTGGAGGGTGACAGCGCTCAAGCCGCGCTCGCTCCGGCCGGCGGGGCTGAACTGGTCTCCCGACTGCAATCGGCATCAGGGACGATCACGGTTGCTGATCCTGCGCCTCGGACCCGGGGGCGGTGGCGGGCCGCCTATTACGACGCACTCCACCACGGGCACGTTCCGGAAGGTCACAAGGTGCGGTGGAACGGTCGTCAACGTGGCGACTGTGTCTTCACCCTGGTCAACGAAGAGGCCGAGAAGGCTGCACAGCCTCCTCCGGTGCCGAGCATCGACGTACCGGAAGTTCTGGATCGGCCGCACCCTCTCGTCCGTGCGACGCGTAAAGCCATGGGCCGCTCCCAGGGCACGGTCGACACCCGCGGCAGAGCGGAGGCCATCCCATTGCATGTGTCGCGTCCGCTTGCCGACCGCGCCCTACGGATCATGCACGCGCTACTGACCGAAGCCGAGAACCGCGGCTACACAGCTGAGCCTCAGACCGACCTCCAACGCGGCGAGGCCCTACACACACTGGCGATCGTGATCCGGGGCCGAGCCTTTCCCCTCGTCCTCACGGAACGGACGACCAAAGTCCCTCACGAGCCGACTCCGAAGGAGGTACGTCAAAAGGAGCGCAATCCCTGGATCCGGCTTCCCAAGTACGACGAGGAGTTCAACGGACGCCTCGCCCTCGGTGCACCCGCCAAGAGCTGGTACCAGCACTCGTATGCGCACAGCGACGGGGTGCGATGGACGCTGGAGTCGCGCCTGGGTCTCTTCCTACAGGACCTCGAACATCTCGCTGCTGAAGGCGAACGCCGGGACCGGGAGCAGGAACTCCTCGAAGCCGAGCGGCGGCGCCGGTGGTACGCGGCTATCGCACAGACGCGTGAGCAGCAGATCGATCAGCAGCGTGCGAAGGTGCTCGCCGAACAGGTGAGTGCTTGGAATCAGGCTGCCGAGATCCGCGCCTTCTGCCAGGCAACCCGCGCTCGAACCGACAGCGCTCCGCTTCCGGCCGACGAGGCGGAATGGCTGCAGTGGGCGGAGGCGTATGCCGCACGGCTCGACCCGCTGCCCCACGCGCTTGTTACTCCGCCGGACCCCCCGGCCAAACGGGAGGTTCTTCGCGAGGTTGCAAAGGTCGACGCCTACGCCTATCCGTGGCCGTTCGACGCTGACGGCCGCTGGGCGCTCCCCCAGGAACAGTCGCCCGACTCGAACTCGTGATCGTGACCTTATTCCGCGTGCAGACGGCTTCGCCCCTGTCCAAGCGGGACAGGGGCGAAGCAACGTCTACGCGGCGATCGTGAGCGGGGTTTCCATCCGCTCCCAGGCCCCGAGGACGGCCTTGTGCGCGTCCGGCTGCAGGTGGGCGTAGCGCTGGGTGGTCTGGAAGCTCTCGTGGCCGAGGAGGTGCTGGACCTCGTAGAGGGAGACTCCTTTCTGCACCAGCCATGAGGCGCAGGTGTGGCGCATGGAGTGGGGCGGATAGTGCGGGACGAGCTGCTGCTCGCCGTCGTCATCGAAGTAGCGGGCTCCTTCGACAGCTGGCCACCAAGTCTGTCGGCGCCAGTTACCGTCATCGAGGAGCCGTCCCGCCCTGCCCTTGGTGACGGTGGTGAACACCACGGCGTCCCGGTCGAGCCGGTATATGTGACGTTCAAGTGCTTCCAGGACATGGGCCGGGAGCGGGACCTCCCGGCGGCTCCTGGAGCTCTTGGGATACTCCTTGATGCCCCGCTTGGTGTTGACCTCGACCACGAAGAGGCGCGAGCGACGCTGGTCGATGCGGTGACGGTGAAGGCCGGAGAGTTCGCCCCAGCGCAGTCCGGTGTAGACGCCCAGTAGGCACATCGTCTTCCAGGGGGCGGGAAGCTCGTCGAGGATGCTCTGCGCCTGGTCGGTCGTGAACCACTGCGGCGGTTTGACGGCGATCTGAGGCAGGTCGATGCGGCGGCACGGGCTCAACGCGATCACATCGTCATCCACGGCCGCGCGCATGATGGACGAGGTCAGGTTGTACGCTCGCTTGATCGCCGCAGCGCCCACGCCCTTCTCCACCAGGGAGCGGATCCAGCTCTGGACGTCCATGCGAGTAACGGCCCGCATCTCCCAGTCCGCCCAGTGGGGCATGACATGGTTTTTGATGGTGGAGGCGTCGCCGCGCAGAGTACGGGGCTCAACGATGCGGGCGTCCCACCAGCGGTCGTGCCACTCGCGGAAGGTGATTTCGCCGGCGCGTGGGTCGCGGATGCCTCCGCGGGCGGACTGTGTCTCCATCTCGGTGCCCCAGGCGCGGGCCTGCGCCTTGAGGGGGAACGACTCGCTGTACCGGTCTCCTGCCCGGTTGCGTACGGTCGCTTGCCAGTTGCCGGACTTCAACTTGCGGAGGTACAGGTTCTACTCCTTGTTCGACGACGGGGCCACCATGATCGGGGTCAGCGGCGAGTTGTCGGCATGACAACGGCACGACGGCTGAGGAACTCATCAAGGCTGGCCGCTGGGACCCGCACACGGGAGCGGCCTGACCCGGTACGGAGGTCGACGACAGGCAGGTCGCCGGCTGCGATGAAGCGATAGACGGTTCGACGGTCGACGTCCAGGGCGGCGGCGACGGTGGGTATGGACAGCAGGCGTACAGACATAGCGGGGGCCTCGAAGTACTGGGGAAGGGCTGGGCGTCCAGCGAGACGGCCATCAGAGCGTCGACCGGTGTAAGGGGTGGTCAAGCACCCTGTCCGGAGGGTGAAACGCGTAGGGAGAGCCTCGGCCGAACGGAGGTTGGTCACACGGCGGCTTCATCGCGCGCAGGAGTTCATACCAAGAGGGCGGTTGTGCCCCGTGCGCCCCCGCGCTCTGGACCTCAGCCAGAGCGCGGGGCGAAATTCACGACTTCAGTGACTCTGGAAGGCCCATGATGGCCTCCAGGCGGTCCCAGTCGATCTCTGCGTCTTCCACACGGAAGCAGTGCGGGTAACGCAGGGCCAGCCAACTCGGAGTCACACCGGCCAACTCAGCAACCGTGAAGGGTGAGATGCCCATCCCGAGCCACTTCGCCAGGCAGGACTCCCGGAGAATGGAGATGGGCTCCCCCAGGCGCCACGAGTACCGCTCGTCCCGCGGCAGAACGGCCTCTTGGGCCTGCGCCCATACCTGCTGGTATACGGGAGTCGAGGCTGAACGTCCGCGCAGGTCGGGAAACAGGAGATCGCCCTCGCGCAGGCCGGCCTCGCTTATCCATGCCCGCAGAAACTCGACGGACTGCGAGCGGAGGGGAACCTCCCTCGCTTTCCCCCTGTAGCGGACGGTCAGCTTGCCCAGGCCACGCTCCGGGAGCACCACGTCGCTCACTCGCAGCTCACGGGCTTCGCCCGGGCGCAGAGCCTGCTCGGCCACAACACGCACGAAGGGGTACACCGAACGTTCAACACCCTCCCGTCCACGCACCCACTCAAGCAGCGCTCGAACCTGCTCCTCGGAATACAGCCACTCTTCTTCCATGACTTCGACCGACATAGTTTTGAACTCCTTTGCGGGAACGACGGAACACACCCGGCAGATCAGCGGGTAGTTCAATGGTCTGGAGAAACGCCGGTTTGGCTAACCGGCGATCGTCGGCTATGTTGCGCCCGACTCGATACTCCCGATGCCCTGGCGCACACACGTGAAAGCAGCGCGTAGTCGCGCCGCTGCGGACTGTTCTAGGTTTGCTTGCTTCGGCGCGTCATTCCAGTCAATTGCGCCCTCAACGTGTCTGCCGTCGGCGAATCAGCACAATCAAGCACCGCGTTGGGGTACTGCCAGCTGCACCAGCGCCGGGCAGTGAGGAGCCAGGGACAGAGCAGGCGCCTTCTAAGCGCTTGGCCGCAGGTTCGAGTCCTGCCGGGGGCGCCACTGACGTCACGTCAGGTGGGCCGTGTTTTGCCTGGTCAGACTATGTCTGACCCTCGCGGATTTCCAGCGTACGCCGCTTCGCCGGAAGGCGCGGGAGTCCGGCTGGCACCGGCTGAAACTGGACCTCTACGGGTGTCTGTCCCCCATGCGTCCCCCAGCCTCCCCCATCCAAATGCACCCGAAAGGTCCCTGCCGACTAACGCCGAAGGGCGGTGCGGGACCCCATCTGCCTGGGGTCCCGCACCGCCCTCGATCGCGTCCGGCTACACCGCCTCGGGGACGTACCGGATGCCTTCGATCTGCTTCAGATAGTTCGCCAGCTGGCCGGCGATGCACCTCGCGTAGATGGCGAGGAGCACGGGCACGCTGTTCCCCGCCCATTCGGCGACCTGGGCCGGGGGGATGCCCTTGTTGAGCCACGCCGTGAGGCAGGTGTGGCGGCAGTCATACACGCGCTTGCCTGCGGGTGACTGGAACTCGTGTGGCTTGAGAACAGCCTTTCGGGCTTTTTCCCAGACTCGTCGGAACACCGAGCCCGCAAGCATGCCGCCGTTCTCCCCAGGGAAGAGGATGTCGGTCGGCTTGAGCTTGTAGCGGTCGATGATCTCGCGGAGGAAGGAAACGAGGTCTGGGTGGATAGGCACGGTCCGGGTGTCGCCCTCGGCTCGCCCCTTCAGGTCGCGGTCATCGTGGGGCTTGCCGCTGTCGGTCCACTGGCTGCCGACCTCCGGCCGGGCGTTATGGACGATGAACTCGCCCCAGCCGGATTCGGGGAGCGTGGCGTCGGCCACGTGAAGCGCGACGGCTTCCTCCGGTCGAAGGCCGGCGTAGCACAGGGTGGCGAAGAAGGCCCGGTAGATGAGCCCCCGCCGAGGGCGCTTGCCAATCCAGTCGAGGAGCGCGGTGACCTGCTCCGGGTTCAGCAGCGAGCGCTTGTCGATGGCCTGAGCGACCTTGGGTGCGCCGCCTCCACTGCCCTTCCCCTTTGGCAGGGGGTTCTGGCGCAGTATGCCGTGACGAACGGCATACTCCATCGCCAGGTTCATGATCCGCCGATTGCGGGTCACGGAGCTGGCCGCTGCCGCAGTGCCGTCCAGCAGGGTGCCGAGAGCGGAGACGACCGTGTCGATCCGGTCCGACTGTTCCCAAGCTGCCATCGACAGCGTGTTGCGCTGGACCCAGTCGAGGATGACGCGGACCTCGTCGGGTATCGATTCTTCGGGGTTGGTCCGGCGCTTGGAGTTGAAGGCCCACTCGCGCAGCGCAGTGCGCACCTTGACCGGATCGAACTGCTTAGGGGGCGTTCGGAGCAAGGCGATGGTGGCGGGGGTCATCGCCTTTGCCACGTTCTTCCGCTGGTTAGCAGAGAATTGCGGCCACGTCTTGTCGACGAACTCGACGGCGAAGTCGTACCAGTTGGTGCCGGCCGCCTTGCTGGAGTACGAGATCGGCATACCGGTCTCGGTGCTGAAGGGCTCGCCACGCTTGACTGCGGTCAACAGGTCGGAGCGCCGGGCATCCGCGAGTGCCTTGGTCGGGTAGGTCTTGCTGTGCTTTTTTGTGTCGACCTTCCAGACCACCTTGTAGGTGTATCCGTTCGCTCGCGTCCGGCGCTCGATGTTGTAGATCCGTACGTCAAACGTGCCACCGATCAAGAGGCATCCTCACAATCACTAAGCCAGTTTTCGAAATCACTGCGCCGTATCCGGAGACTGCCGTTAGGCAGTCGGATACAGCGCGGCCCTCGCCCCTTTTGCCGCCAGTCGTAGAAGGTGGATCGGGCTATTCCCAGCTCGTCACACACGTCATCGACCGTCAGCTTTGCCCCAGGCCGCACCGCTACCGCCACGCCGTCACCTCGCAAACGCCGAGGGCAGGGCTCGGTGTTAGCTCGGGGCGGAAAAGGGCAGGGGGTATCGCGGATCGGCGCATGGCAGGGTTTCCTTGCTGAGGAGCGAGGAGTGACAGGGGGCGGCAGCACTCCCTCGCGCGGTCTGCGCCAGGACGGCCGCCTGCCGGCGGCACTCGCTGCCTACGGCAAAGGCGCCGCAGCAGAGCTGCCCCGCGCCTCCTCTTGCCAACGCGAAGCTGCCTGTGTCCGCCACGGCTCCACCGCCAAGCGCAGCCGAAAAGCGAACACCTCAATGGTCGCGACGATCGCCGGTTTGGCTAACCGGCGATCGTCGGCTATGTTGCGCGCCGCATCACGTACCCGATGGCTGCTTCTCCTCACCGCCGACGGGGAGAAGAAGGTACGAGCGTGGGGCTCCAGGCGCGCTGTCCGAGGCGACCGCTAGCAGACCGTCGTCCGTAAGCCGGTCGAAATTCGCCGTGACGCGGCGCTCGGGAATCCCGAGAGCCTGTGCCACTTGCCGGGGCGTGGCGCCGGGATGCCGTGCCACGTGCGCGCGGACGACACGATCGCCACGCTAGCCTTGTTGCAAAAGATCTTCGCCGAAAAGGCCCGCCGCGCAGACGCAGACACAGAGCCCGGCGGAGACCGCAAGGTAGTCACCTGCCGTTTGGCCGACCCAAGCGTTAAGTCCGCCGAAGGCAAATAGAATTGGGGACGCCACCTGAGCGGTTCGAAGATCACGGATCGACAGAACAGACTCCCTCCATATCACCCGGCGAGCCGTTGACGAGCCTGCTTCCCTCCGGGGTGTAGTACGTTGGCATAGCCTCGGAAGGTGTTCCAGTCCTTTGCGGCTCTTTGTCGTCTGCCGTAAGCGAATGCGGCACTGGCTTGTTGGGACCTGTACGAGAACGGCCCGCATCCCCCTGTTGTGGTCAGGGGGATGCGGGCCGTTCTCGTACAGGTCCCAGGCGCCAGCGTGCCGCTAGTCGACCAGCTCGAAGTCCACGACGCCAGCCTTCACCGTTCGGATGAACGACGCGTACGCGTCGCGAGGAAGGGCCAGGGCCGGACCCTGCTTGTCCTTGGAGTCACGGACTCCGATCAGATCGCCCCGATGAGCGACCTCGACGCAGTTGCCACCGCCCTGGTCGCTGTACGTAGACTTGAACCACGATCCTTCCGGCGCGAACTCCGTAGAGGGAACGGGCTTCGTGTGATCAGTCATTTCCACAGTTTCTTGTCGAGTTCCATCAGGATTGACGGCGTCTGGGAGGGTCCTGGCGCCGCCTTAACCATGGCATCGAACTGCCTCTGGTACTGCCCAACATCGGAGGGTTTCGACCACATGGTGATTGATCTGTAGCCGTCGCTCTGGACTACCGCGTCCAGCTCATCGAACTCCAGCACCGTGAAGCAGAACCCTGCGCGGTAGGTGGACAGGTCTTCGGGGATGATCTGCACCTCTACGTTGTCCTGCTCGCAGAGGCGGATGATCTCCGCGTACTGGCGGCGCATCACCTCGGGGCTGCCGATCATCGTGCGCAGCGTGTTCTCGGTGAGGATGATGTGCACTTCGCGCCCGCTGTCCAGCAGCGTCTTGCGTTCCATGCGGGCTTGCACGCTGCGCTCGACGGCGTCAGTCGTGCGCTCCTCCACGATCTTGGCGGAGCCCATCAGGGCGCTTGCGTACTTCTCGTCTTGCAGCAAGCCGTGCACCACGTTGTTCTCGAAGCCTCGGATACGCACCGACTCACGCTCAAGACCGAGGTACCGGGGCATCCCAGAGGGAAGCACATTTCGGAAGGTCGTCAACGGCTCGCTCTTGAGCGAGTCGCGCTGCATCTGGAGCAGGACGTCACGGTCGTTGGGCTCTATGACGTCGTACTCGTCCATCAGCGCTTCAAGGTCCGCCAGCTTGGGGAGCGGGATCTCGCCGGCCTCCACCCGACTCAGCTTCGATCGGGAGAAACCGAGCTTCGTAGAGACGGCTTCGGCGGTGTAGGAGTCCACCTCCCTGCCAGGCTCGGCCGTCGCCTCAGCCTGTTTCTTCTTCCGCTCGCGCAGTTCGCGCAGCTCCTTGCCGAGCATGACCCGCAGGTACGTCGGTCCCCGTCGTGCCGCCACCTGTCCCCTCACCTCGCTGCTCTGTCTACCAAGTCCAATCCCCTGCTCCCCAGAACGTGATGCCTGTGAGTCAACAGGGGTTCTCTGTCCGGAGTCTGGCACGGCGCGTCCCCTCTGCAACACCTCCTGCCCGCTAAGTGGCACATGCCAATTAGTGCCCGTTCGGGGATTCCCTTGAATGTTAATTGGCGCGCGCAGCAAGCTAGTTACAGCAGCGGGTCCGGAAGTTCGGTCGGCTGCCGCTGGGGGCGTTCACCCCCGAGCTCGTGCGCGGCCCGTGCCAGCCCAAGGCACGTGAAGGTAGGGCCGCGCCAGCACCCCACACCCCGTCAAGAGCCGAGGCCCGCAATGCGCCAGAGCACCGCCCGCAGGACACAGACCTCCTGGATGGACCGGGAGCGTGACCTCGAAGAGTGGCTGAACCCCGATAGGCTCCGCGGCAGGGCCGATGCCTACGGTTCCCTCGCGACTGCGCGCCGAGACAACCTTGAGCGGATCGTTGCCCGGGCTCGTGACCGCGGGCGGATGCCACGTGTATGCCTGTACGCGCTGGCCTTTGGTGGCCAAGAGCCCCGGCACTCCTTCGACGCGGCTACGGCCTGCGCGGTGCGACAGTGTTGGCAGGTGGGAGCTGGCCAGTCCTACGTCGACCACCACGGCGCCGGTGCCCCTGCCGCGCGGCCCGGCTGGTGCGGTGTAAGGCAGCAGATCCTCGCGGGGTACGCGGACGGGGTCGTGGTGGTCACGGCCGACGTCATCAGTCCTCACATCGAGGAGTACCGGCAGGAACTCGACTGGTTCGAGCACAAGGGCTTCGTCGCCGTGGTGATCCCCGAGGCCGGACAGGGGCTGGCATGAGGGCCCGTGCCGTCGGCATCAGGCGTGCTGACCACGTCCTACGGGGCAGCGACGCAGCGAAACCCTGTGTCGTTGTCCTTCATCGACGCGGCGGCGGCGTTCAGCAGGAACGGCGCCGCCCGTTCAAACGGGGAAGTGAACGCGGAGCCCTTCAGGTGGTACCGCTCGTTGCCGGGCTCCTCTTCCGTGGAGCACCACTCCCAGACGTTGCCGCACATGTCGAAGATTCCGAACGGGCTGGCGCCGGACTGGTAGCGGGAGACCGGAGTCGTGGCGTCAATGCCGCCCTCGGCCGTGTTCGCCTTCGCGGCTGTAGGTTCGTTGCCCCAGGGGTAGATGCGCCCCCGCGGTCCGCGAGCCGCCTTCTCCCACTGCCGCCCGGTAGGCAGGGACTTGCCGGCCCAGCGAGCGTACGCAGTCGCATCGTGCCAGGTCACCCACACCACGGGATGCGTGGCCAATGTGACGGGGCAGTGACCGTCGGGCCAGTGTTGAGGCGGCCGATGCCTGGTGGCCAGCACGAACTTCGCGTAGTCCTCGTTGGTCGTCGGATAGACGTCGATGAGGAACGGCTCCAGCCACACCGAGCGGTTGTCCGGGCCGGAAAGGTAGATGCCCTCTTCGACGAGAGCCATGACCTTGCCGTCGATCGGATGTCGGCGGGTGCTCGGGTCCCTTCGCAGCAGTTCCTCGGCGCGCTCGTCGTGCTCAACAGCGGCACGTTCGGTCATGAGCGCGGCGAACCGCTGCTGAACATCAGGCGGGGCCTGGGCGAGAACCGTATCCAGAGCCGCCTGGTTGTCGAGTTCGAGTTCGATGGTCTCCCCCCGGCGTTTCCACCGGGGGATCTGGCGAGGATTCACGCCGACCAGGTCGGCGAACTCCTTCTGCTTCTTGCGCATGGCCATGCGCAGCAACTCGGCTTCACGACCGGTCCACCTAGTCACCCCCGCCATGACCTTGCCCTACAGGGTCTCGCCGGCGATCGACAGGTACGCCTCCTGGAGTCGCCTCAAGACGGGATGATCCACGAGGAGCTCGGTGTCGTCGATCGCGGCCAGAGGACGGACGCCGATCGAGGTGTTCGTGGCGAAGGCCGCTGCCATGCCCTCCGCCTGGGCCAGGGTGACGGGGGCGGTGCGGTGCTCGGCCTGCTGCTGGAGCAGAGCCATGGTGACACCGGGCAGTACAGGAGCGTCGGGCCACACGACGGTGCCCTCCTGGTCAACGAAGCCCACGTTCCAGGTGCCGCCCTCAGAGACGAAGCCGTCACGGCCGACGAACAGGGCATCGTCGAAGTCTGCTCGCTGGGCCGCGCCCCGGGCGTGCAGGGCGCCGAAGAGGCCGATGTGCTTCACCTGGGGCAGATCACGCTCGTACACGAGGCTCTGGGCGCGCAACGGTTCCGGAGGCAGGGCGCCGGCACCGCGTACGGACACGAGGACGTGCGGCTTGTTGGCGTCGGCCGGGTGGCCCATCTCGACCTTCGGGTCGTAGATCGTGACACGCACGACGCACGGCAGAGTCTGTCCCTCCAGGGCCTGGCGGACGTACTCGCGCACGCGGTCGGTGTTCAAGGGCGCGTGCCACACGACCTTGCAGTCTCGTGCGAGGCGTTCTAGGTGCAGCGTCAGACCGCGGATGCTGCCGTCGGAGTCGACGCGCATGGACGTGAAGTGGCCGACGTTCGTGAGCGCCAGGGGCAGCAGTTCGTCTACGGATACGGGCTTTCCATCGAGAGTCACCATGGCGCCCAGCATGTCAGGACCGCCCACTCCGGGGGCACCCCGAAGCAGGTTACTGACGGGTCAACGTCATCTGAAAGTCATTCCCAAGTCTTTACGACGGGGTGTTCGCTGGTCACCACGCAATCACGTCGAGTGATCAGCGGCTTGATCGGCACCGCGCGGCGCAACGGCGCCGCATGCCGCGCGCCCCTGCACCGCCTACATGGGAGGCCCCCGATGAGTCCTGTACCCGGCGTCGCACCAACTGCGGTCAACTCCACCTGGCCTGAAGTGAAGAGGAGCCCTGTCATGCGTCTTGCGCTGACTTCCCGTCGGGATGCCTGCCAGAGCGAGACCGCGAGCGAGCAGGGCGGTGCTGTGCCGGGCCCGCAGCGCGATCGAGCGGTGGCAGCGGCGGAAACCGTGGCGCTTGTGCTGGACGAGGAGTCGCCGCTGCCGGAGAGCGCCGCCGACGTGGACGAACTCGCTCGGCGCCTTCGCGGTCACATCAGCCAACTGGAGGTCGCGGTTCCGCCGGGAGCGTCCACGCTGCTCGGTGCGCAGCAGCTCGCTTCGGAGGGCGTCCCCGACGGCTACATGCCCAGCAGGGTGCACCTGGTCAAGCTGGCCGAGGCCACCCGGGAACTTGTCGCGACCGTGCAAGCTCACGGTGGGGCCGCCCCCGCGAAGCCGACGCGGAGACAACAGCGATGGTGCAAGCCGCGGATCAACGTGCTGCGCGGCTGGGTCTTCGCCATTGCCTTCGCCTGCTTGGTTCTGGCCGCGTCGGTGCCCCGAGCATGACCGTCACTGGGGCAGTTCTCATCGCCGCGGTTCTCGGCCCGATGGCGTGGCTGATGTTGCGCGGCGGACGAGCAACCGGCCGCGCCACTCCCCAGCACGAGGGCTCCCCACCTGGGCAGAGCGAACCACCTCCGTCTCGGTAACCACCGAGGCCCTCCTCATCCACCGTTCCCGGCCGTTTCCGCGGCCCCAACGCCATCCCCGGATTGACGGGGCCCATGGAGACCCACACGATGAAGCGCCTTCCCCGTATCGAGCAGTACGGCCTGATCGGCGACATGCAGACGAGCGCCCACGTCTGCGACGACGGCTCGATCGACTGGCTGTGCCTGCCCCGCTTCGACTCACCGGCCGTCTTCGCCGGCCTTCTCGGCACGCAGAAGCACGGCTCCTGGCAGATCTCTCCGACCGCACCTGCTGGCCGGTCCGACGGAGAGGCCGTCGCCGAGCGCCGGTATCACGGTGACTCGCTCGTTCTCGAATCGGTGTGGCGCACACCGACCGGGTCGGCCCGGGTGCTCGACTTCATGCCGCCGCGCGACGGGGCACCCCAGGTGATCCGGATCGTCGAAGGTATGACCGGCGAGGTGCCGATGGTCTCGGCTCTGCGTCCGCGGCCGGGATACGGCAGCGTCAGCCCGTGGATCCACGAGGTCGGGGGCCGCATGGCCGCGGAGGCCGGGGCGGACGCGCTGTGGCTCGACACCTGCGTCCAGCAGGTAGAGAAGGACGGCGTCATCGTCAGTGCCTTCGCCGTCGCCGCGGGGCAGAGCGTGGCGTTCGTGCTCAGTTGGTGCCCCTCCCACGCAGCAGCGCCAGACGTTCCGGACCCGGAGGCCGCGCTCGCCGAGACGCTCACCTTCTGGCAGGACTGGACGCAGGAAGGCACCTACGACGGGCCCTACCGCGAGCCCGTGGTTCGTTCCTCGATCGCGCTGAAGGCGATGACCTACGGGCCGAGCGGCGGGATCGTCGCGGCGCCGACCACGTCGCTGCCCGAGGAGATCGGCGGCGGACGGAACTGGGACTACCGCTTCACCTGGCTGCGGGACGCCTCCACCACCCTGGCCGCGCTGCTGGGGACCGGCTACCGGCAGGAGGCCCAGGCGTGGCGGCGATGGCTGTTGCGTGCGGTGGCCGGTGATCCGGAGAACCTGCAGATCATGTACGGGATCACCGGGGACCGGGATCTGCGGGAGCGAGAGTTGCCGTGGCTTCCCGGGTACGAGGAATCGCGCCCGGTGCGGGTCGGGAACGGGGCGGCGGACCAGCTGCAGCTCGACGTGTACGGCGAGGTGATCGAAACCCTGTATCTCGCGCACCAGAGCGGTGTCGCCCACTGCGCCGACACCGCGGTCCTGCACCAGCGACTCATCGAGCACCTGGCGCAGCGCTGGCAGGAACCGGACGAGGGAATCTGGGAGATCCGCGGGGCCCGCAGGCACTTCGTGCACTCCAAAGTGATGGCCTGGGTGGCCATCGACCGCACCATCCGCCTGGCCGAAGCCGGCGCCCTCGACATGGACCTGGACACCCTGGTCGAGCTGCGCGAGACGATCCACCGCGAAGTCTGCACCAAGGGCTTCGACCCGGAGCGCAACACCTTCACCCAGTCCTACGGCTCGCAGGAACTGGACGCTGCCACGCTGCTGATCCCCCGCGTCGGTTTCCTGCCGCCCGAGGACCCGCGCGTCATCGGCACCGTGGACGCGGTACGCCGGGAGCTGTCCACGCCGGACGGGCTCGTGCGCCGGTACCCGACGATCGGCAACCACGCCGGGGTGGACGGCCTGAAGGGCGATGAGGGCACCTTCATCCTCTGCTCCTTCTGGCTCGTCGACGCCCTGGCCCTGACCGGCCGCCTGGATGAGGCCCACGCCCTGTTCGAACGTCTCCTCGCGCTGCGCAACGACCTCGGGCTCCTCGCCGAGGAGTACGACCCCGTCCAGCAGCGCCAGCTCGGGAACTTCCCGCAGGCGTTCAGCCACATGGGCCTGATCCAGAGCGCCCGGCTCCTTCATCTGCTGTCCACGCAGTCCTCCCCTCACCGAGGCGCGGTCGCGGTTCCTGCGCCCCGGTCCCCGGCACGCAGGCCGCGACAGACCTGCAAGGACCTGACGTCGCAGCACGCCTAGCCGCCCCTCCCCACTGACGAGGATTCCCATGTCTGACAGCGCGTACCCGACACGGTCGGCCGCGACCGGCCACCGCCGACGGCGGTCCCCACGGACCGACGCCTTCACGGTGCACTGCGTCCGCCGTGCCGTGGCACTGCCCCTGCTGCTCCTTGCGGGGCTGCTGGGCGCCGCGTTCACCGTCCGGTCGACGGCCGCGGTGGCTCTCGGCTGGCTCCTGGTCGGCCTGGTCTGCGGGCTGACCGGCGTCGCGCTGGTGGCGGCCCGTGGAGCGCGAACGGCCGCTGGTGCCGTGCACGCTGCCGTAGAGGAACGACGGGCAGCGGAGCTGACCGCGGTCGCGGGGGTCGCGGCGGCCGTCGAGAAGTCGGTGCAGTGGTCGGCGGACGAGCTGTGCCGAGGGGGACGGCCGCCGTTGCCGGACATGCAGATGCCGCAGCCGGCCAGTGCGACCGCAGAGATCGACAAGGCGTTGAGTGCACTCAAAGTGCAGGCCGTCGCCTCGCTGATACGCGTGCACGACGAGTCCCAGTCCGTCGTCCTTCTGGAAGTGCTGCGCCGCCTGGCCATGCGGGAACACGCCCTGGTCGGGAAGGCGTTGGAGGCACTGAGTCAGCTGGAGATGCTGACCGACGACCCGGAGCTGCTGTCGAAGATCTTCGAGATCGATCACCTCGTGACGCGGATGCGTCGTCAGGTGGAGAGCACGGCGGTGCTGGGCGGGCAGTCCCTGCGCAGCGTGCGCCGGCCGGTTCCCGTCACGACCACGCTGCGCGGTGCGATCTCCGAGGTGGTGCAGTACCCGCGCGTGGTGGTTGCGGCCGGGTCCGTGGGCGGTGAGCTGGGTCTTCCCGGACACGTGGGGCCGGACCTGACGCACCTGTTGGCCGAGCTGATCGAGAACGCCTGCGAGTGCTCCGATCCCATGACGAAGGTGACCGTGCGGGCGCAGCGGGTGCCGAACGGGCTGGCCATCGAGGTCGAGGACCGGGCCATCCCCATGCACCCCCAGACGCGCGCACAGATGAACCGTCTACTGAAGGCCCCCGACGAGGTCGACGTCAGCGGCCAGGTACGAGCCGGACAACTCGGCTTGCTGGTCGCCGCGAAAATCGCCCAGTCGCACGGGTTGTCCGTTCTCCTGCAGGAGAACGTGACGGGGGGCACCACGGCCCTGGTCGTCATTCCGGCACGGCTCCTCGTAGCGATTCCCCCCGTCGGTGACGCGGGCGCTCGCCGCCGGGAAGCACGCCCCTCCACGCCCCCGCCGCGGCAGGCTGCCGCAGCGACGGCCGCCCCCTCGGCAGGCCAGGTCAAGCACCCGATCACCGTGGGCGCGCCGGGGACCGATGAGGCGGGGCACTCTGCTCCCGCGCCCGACCTTCCCCGGCGTACGCGGCAGGCCGGTGCGTTCCCTCCACCACGTGAGCGGGAGCAAGCCCCTGCGACCGCGGCGACGCCAGGGCTCGCAGCCGCCTTCCGCACCGGCATCGAGGCCGGCGGGACCGCCGGTTCTCCTCCCGCTTCGGCAGAGCATCCCAGGCCCTGACCATCGCCCGTTCCCTCCGCGTTCCCGGTGGCCCGGACATATCCGCCGGCCCTTCCCCCTTCTGGAGCGATCCCCATGAGCACCCACCCTGAGATGAACCACGTGACGACCGGCGTCGCGCCCGCATCCGAGGCGACGGCGAGCCATCAGCGAGAGGACATGGCCTGGCTGCTGCGGCAGTTCGCCGCCGACGTTCCGGGCGTCACGCACGCCGTCCTGCTGTCGCGGGACGGCCTGCGGCTGCTGGACAGCGACGTCGACAAGGACTGGGCGGACGAACTGTCGGCCGCGCTCAGCGGAGTGGCCTCCCTCGCGGCCAACATCACCGGCCCCGGCCACCAGAAGCGGCCGGCCAGGCAGGTCATCATCGAGCGAGACGACTGCCTGTTCTTCGTCCAGAGCGCCGGTCGCAGCGCGGCCTTCGAAGACCACCCCGGCAACGAACGCGGTGAAGTGGACACCGTCCTCGCCGTCATCGCCACCCCGGACGCCGACGCCGGCACCGCCGGATTCGAGATGGCGCGCCTGGTGCAGAAGTTCGCCCCCTACATGCAGATCCCCGTCCGAGTCGGCACAGGTGATGAGGTCCGGTGAGCGCTCACGGCGACGCGGCCGAGGATGCGACGTTCGTCCGGACCTACACGCTGACGCGCGGGCGCACCAGGCCGCGGCACCTGCTGGGCCTGGACACCGTGCTAGACGCCGGCCCCGGACGGCCCGGCCCAGGCCAGGCCGAGGAATGCGAAGAGATCCTCGCCCTGTGCCGGGAGCACCGGCGTTCGGTGACCGAGCTGGCGGGACGGCTCGGCCGCCCCGTCACCGCCGTCAAGATCCTCGTCTCGGACCTCCTGGACGCCGACGCCCTCGTCGTCCCCGTCACCGCCCCCTACGCCGCGTCCGACACAAACGCGGATGCGCGTCCCTCCCTGCAAATGCTGGCGGCCCTCTCTACGGCCCTGAAAAGGAAGTGGCCCGATGCCATCGCCTACCCCCAAGCCGGATGACCCGGCCGCGGGCGTGCGGACTCCGTCGCACTCGCATGCCGGTGCACCGACCGTGCTGAAGATCGTCATCGCCGGTGGCTTCGGCGCGGGCAAGACCACCGCCGTGGGCGCCGTCAGCGAGATCACGCCGCTGAGCACGGAGGAGTACCTGACCGAGGCGAGCGCGGACGTGGACAGCCTGGAGGGCGTCGAGGCCAAGCAGACCACCACGGTCGCCTTCGACTTCGGCCGCCTCAGCCTGCCCGACGCACCCGTGCCTCTGGAGCTGTTCCTGTTCGGCACGCCCGGCCAGGACCGGTTCGTCGACCTCTGGTACGACCTCTCCCGCGGAGCCGTCGGCGCGGTCGTCCTGGTCGACACCCGCCGCCTGGAAAGCAGCTTCACCCCCGTCAGCTTCTTCGAAGACATCGGCCTGCCCTTCGTCGTCGCCCTGAACCACTTCGACGGAGCCCACCGCTACCACCCCGAACAGGTCCGCACCGCCCTCGAACTACCCACCCCTGTACCGGTGGTCACCTGCGACGCCCGCAATCCGAACCACGTCGCCGGCGTCCTGCTGACCCTCGTCGGCCACGCCGTGAAGAACGCACCGGCAGGTCCCGTTCACCCCACATCCACTACCACCCTCCAGGACGCCTGATGTCATATCAGCCCACCGCCCCCCACCTCGTGCCGCAGGCCGCCCCACCCGCGCTGTCCTTGCCGCAACGTGGCTTGCGGAACGGCGCCCAAGGGCTGTCCATCCCGGCCGGCGCCGCCGTGACCGGCCCGCAGCACCAGCAGGTGACCGAACTGGCGCGGCGGTATGAGCTGCTGGAGCGCCTGGGCGTGTCCACCGCTGCCAGCCAGGACTTCGACGACCTGGCCCGCGCCATGGCCGAGCAGGCCGGGTTCCTGTACGGGTTCGTCAATCTGTTCCTGGAGGAGCAGACCTTCGTCGGACTGCACCAGCCGCCCGCGGACAGCGGGTACGTCATCGTCGGCCGCACCATGAGCCACGACCACGGCTGGTGCCCGGAGGTCGTGGCCCGCAAGAAGGCGCTCCCGCTGCACGACGTGCACGCCAGCCCCCGCTTCAGCGGCAACCACGTGGTCGACGCGGTCGGGATCCGCGCCTACTTCGGCGCACCACTCATCCACGACAGCGGCACCGTGCTGGGCACGGTCTGCGTCATCGACCCCGAGAAGCGGCCCCTGAGCGAGGCCCGACGGCTCAGAGACATCGTCATCAGCACCGGAGCCCAAGTGATGGACCACATCGCCCCCGCGCCCGTCCGCTAGGACCGCTCCACCGCCCCCACCCGGGAGCCGCTAGCGATCCCCGGCCGCCCCACCGCGCGAACTTCACCCAGGGAGAGGGAGACGACCATGCCCGCCACACCCGCCACACCGCCTCCTGCGCTGCGCCCCTATCTCACCGCCCGCCACGAACTGCTGTGGAACGAGGCGGATGCCTTCGCCGCCGAGCACATCGCGCCGCGCGCCGTACGGATGGAAGCCGCTCCGGGCAGGGTGGAGCGCAAGGTCGCCGATCTGATGGCCGCACGGGGCTGGTTCGCCGTCACCGTCCCGGCCACCTTCGGCGGTCTGGGCGCCGGCCATGTGGCCAAGACGGTCCTGATCCACCGCATCGCCTGCGTCTCGGCGGCAGCCGCGGCCATTCTGCAGGCCACCCTGATCCCCGTCGGCGCCTTGTTGCACTTCGCCACCTATGAGCAGAAGGGCCGCTGGCTGCCGCAGGTGGCAGACGGTTCACTGCTCTTGTCGATCGCCGTGACCGAACCGACCGCCGGCGGGCACATCGGCGGCATCGAAACCACCGCCGAGCGCACCGGCAGTCAATGGGTGATCAACGGCAGCAAGGTCCACATCGGCAACAGCCACCTCGCGGGAGCCCACCTCGTGCTCGCCCGAACCGCCGAGGCGGGCGAGCGTACCTCACAGGCGCTGACCGCGTTCATGGTCGAAACCGACCGCCACGGCCTCTCCGTCGCCGACCACCGCTCCGGTCTTGGCCTGCACGGCTTCTCCGCCGGCCGCCTCGACCTCGACAACGTCCGCATCCCCGCGGACAACGTCGTCGGAGAGATCGGCCAGGGGCTCAGCGTGGCGCAGAGCAGCAGCATCCTGTACGGCCGACCCAACCTGGCCGCCGTCAGCCTCGGGATCCACGAGGCGGTCGTGGCCACCACGACTGCTCGCCTCAAGGCACGCCCCCGCTACCGGGGCGCCCTGTCCGATCTGCCGGTCCTGCGGGACCGCATCGGTGACATGGAGGCCCGCCTGCGCGCCGGACGCATCCTGGCCTACCAGTCCGTGCACCTCCTCGACCAGGGCCTGCCCTGCGACGCCGACCTGATCAACGCGAAGTACCTGGGCCACCAGTGGGCCATGACGTCAGCCCAGGACGCCATGGAACTGCACGGCGCCCAGGCCCTCGACGGCGACTACGTCCTCCAGCGCCTGTGGCGCGACATCCAGCACACCTACCCACCGGCCGGGACCGGCGAAGTCCAGCGCATACGCCTCGCCGACGCCGCCTTCGACGAGGACCACATCCAGTGGTCCGAACGCCTCGCCGCGGAAACTGCCTGGGCGCACCCCGACCCCACCGCCGCATGAACCCCCGTGCGCGGCACCCCGTGAATCCCGACCGCCGCGCACGGGCCCGTGTCGCCGGCCCCCGTCCCCCTCGGGGACCGGCGGCACCCCTTCCGGTGACCGTCAACCCAGCCGAGAAAGAGACACCCGTGACCCCGTCCATGACGACCAGCGCACCGATCACACCGCTGAAGCCGACCCACCAGCGCGTCGCCCAGCATCTCGTGGACGGTCTCACCACCCAAGACATCGCCACGAGGACCGGACTGTCGCCCCACACGGTCCGTCAGTACGTACGCGACATCCGGGTGAGCGTCCACTGCCCGCCCCGCTGCAAGCCGCAGGTGCTCGTGCATTTCCTGTTGGCTGCCGCACAGGTCACCCCGCCCACGACGGACCGGCCTGCGCCGGAGCTCAACGCAGAGCAGCAGCTGCTACTGAAGGCGGTCGCTGAGCACAGCACCCCCCGCGACACCGCTCTCGCCGCCAAGATCGCCCCCGCCGATCTCCAATCCGCACTCGACGAACTGCTCGACGAGACCGGGGCCGCCAACGTCACCCAACTCGTCGTCCTGGCCCACGCATGGGGCCTGCTGGGTGCCAAGCCGACCAGCACGGTGGAAAACGGAGCGAACCAGTGAACACATCACCCGCCGCGCCGGTCACCGAGCCGGCTCCCGCGCCCCTGCACGAGCGCGCGCAAGCAACCGTGTACGAGATGCGGACTCTGGGCACGGACGCCGAGCGAGACGAGGCCGCCGCACTCGTCGAGGACCGTCAGCACTGGCTCACCATGCGCGGCCTGCCGATACCCGCCCGAGTCGATATCCCGGCCCTGTTCCGCGACCCGCAGGCGAAGCCGGCCGGACTGTTCGAGGACGGGCTGCTGCTGGCCTGCATGATCCCCCAGCGCGCCCCCGACCTCGGATGGGGCCAGGGCCCGTGCCTCTTCTTAGGCTGCGTCCACACCCTGCCCGACCGCTCCGACGACACCGTCCAGCTGATCACTCTGTGGGCCTCCGACTTCGCCGCCCGGCTGGACCTGCCGCTGGTGCGCGCTGAGGCCCTGGCCCGTCACCCCCTCGACGTTGATCCGATTGCCCCATTCCTTCGTCGGCTCACCGACATAGGCTGGGACGTGCACGGACCGGGCACGGGGCAGCACGAGGAGCGGGTCGCTCGCCTCGAACTCACCGCCGAGCAGCGTTCTGGACTAGGCGCGCTCATCGGCTGCCGGGTACACGAGCCGCAGTCCGCCGGAGACAGCCGGAGCATCGTGTGACGGCCGCCGAACCGCTGCGGCCGGACCTCGCCCGCGAACTCATCGCCAGAGCCACGAAGTCGGCAGCGCGCCGGGCCAAGCGTGTGCGCAACCAGCTCGACGCCGTCCAGCTCGGCCAAGACCGTCACGCCGACCACGCCGACACCAAGATCCTGCGCCGCATCCTGGCCGAACATGACTGGCCCGGCCGCCGCCTCGTCGGCGCCGAAGCGGCGCGCGCCGCATGGAGCCTCGCTCTTCACGCCGACGACGAACCCGACTTCCAGCGGGCGGCCACCACCCTGCTGGAGCGCGCAGTCCAGGACGGCGACGCGCGCATCCAGCACTGGGCTCACCTCTACGACCGCACCCTGGTCAACAGCGGTCGCCCGCAGGAGTTCGGGACCCAGCTGGTCCTCGAAGCAACAGGGGTTGAGCTGTGCCTGGTGCGCGCGCCGGACTCCTTGGACCAGCGAAGAGCCTCCGTCGGACTGTCACCGATCGCCGTCGCCCTGGAGACGGTGCGTCGCCGGTTCGCCCAGGATCGCCAGGCCAGCGACTCCTCGACCGTCGTGCTCGCCGGGGCCGCATGACCAGCGGGCCCCGCCCACTCCACTGATCCGACTCACTCACCGATCCCCCCTCACACGAAAAGGACCCTTGCCGTATGAAGCTCACCAGCGCTGTCCTCGCTGCCGGAGCCGCCGTCTCGCTCGCCACCGCCGTGGTCGGAGCCGCCAGGCTCAGGCAGGACGCGCGGCACCAGGCCGAGCGAAACGAGGCGCTCCTCGCGGGCAACCAGCTCGACTGGCTGGCGCATATGTCCACCAATCCCGACCTGGCCGAGCTCTGGAAGCCCGAGGACATGGAAGCCGACGAGTACATGCAGCTCATGTCGGCCAACCGGCTCATCTGCACGCTCAGCCTGCGCGACCGCCTCGGCTTCGTCCCGAACGGACACCTGCCCTTCCTCGCCTCGTGGATCATGCAAAGCGACGTCAGCCGACGCTACTGGAAGCGGTTCGGCGACCTCCGCGCCCAGGAGGCCGAGGGAGACAAGCGCGCCGAGCACTTCACCAGGGTGCTGGACCAGGCCGCGAAGAACCATCCCCAGGCGCAGCCCACAGCAGCCTGACGGCACAACACACAGACCCCAGACGCCACGGCTCAGGCGACATCGCCGGTCTACCCGTCTGGCAGCAGACCCCGGGGCCCGACCGGGCCCCGGCATCCCGCACCATCCACCCCCTAGGAGGCATGCATGACCGCCATCCAGGCCGAAAGGCCGACCGCTCCCGCGCAGGCGGCGGACCTCGTGAAGACCGATGACGACCCGTTCGGGCTCGACATCACCTTCATCGAGGGCACGCCGGCGACCGAGACGGTCCTGATGTGCAGCACGGGCGACACCTGCGGCAGCTCCTGCCCCAGCGCCTGCACCACCTCGTAAGCCGGGACACCCCGGCAGCGCGGGCCGGACGGGGCTCTCCCCGTCCGGCCCGCCCCGCCCGCCACGCCAGAAGATGAGGAGAGCGCTGATGACACGGCAACGGCCCAGCCTGTACGAGGGCGCGGGACAGGCCATGCTGCGCGCCGCGGTACACACGACCGAGCCCGCCATGCCGCCCTGGCCGGCATCCACGGCGCCCGTGGAAGAGTGGCGCGCGTGGCTGAGCGCGGTGTGGTCCGACACCGACTTTCGCCGCACCGTGTCGGATGCGAGCCCTGACCTCGTCGAGCAGGTGCAGGCGATCATCGACGGCCGCACACCGAAGATGCGCCGGGTGCGCCGGGCAGCTCTGTCCACCGCCCGCTACGCGATCCGCTACGCCCGCCGCTCCACCCCATACGGCCTGTTCGCCGGAGTCGCCCCGCTCGGCTTCGACCAGGCTACGTCCGTCCGCTTCGGCGAGGAGCACCAGGCCGTCACCCGCCCCGACCCGGTCGGGCTCGACGAGGTACTCAGTGCCTGCGAGAGCGACGCCGCACGCATGGCCAGCGCTGAGGTGTGCGTCAACACCCTGATCCGTCAGCGCGACCGGCACGTCCACGTGCCGTCCGAGGGCGACGCCGAGTTCCGCCTCGCCCTCAGCCCCGCGCTGCGTCTCGTACTCGACCTGGCCCGATCGCCGATCGGGTACCGCCAGTTGTCCGACAAGCTCGCCGCGGAGTTCCCCGCCGTGAGCGACACGGCGCGCGACCGATTGCTGGGCGAACTGCTTCGGGTGCGGCTGCTGCGCTCCTCCCTGCGCGCCCCCGCCACCATCGCCGACCCCACCGACGTCTTAACGCCTGCGGCACGCCCCCAGGCAGCCGGCCTACGGACGGCGTGCGACCTGCGGCTCGACGCCGACGTGCGGCTGCCCGAGCAGGTTCTGACCGAGGCGGAAACCGCAGCAACCGTACTGGCCCGCCTGGCCACTCATCCGAACGGGACACCGACATGGCGGCAGTGGATCGAGCAGTTCACCAAGCGCTACGGCGAGAACACCACCGTGCCGGTCGAGGTGGCCACGGACACCGAACGGGGCGTGGGCTTCCCCGCAGGGTTCGTCACGGCGAGCGAACCGCCCCGGCCGATGTCCCGGCGTGACCGCCTGCTGCTGGAGCTGGCCGGCACCGCCGCCGCCGAAGGCAGCCGCACCGTCGCGCTGACCGGAGCGCTGCTCGAGGAACTGGAAGCAGCGGTCGGCGGCAAGCCCGACCACTTGGCGCCCCACCTCGAACTGGCCGCGCAGATCCACGCCTTCTCTGTCCCGGCCCTGGACCGAGGCGACTTCCGGCTGCGCGTACTGACCGTCTCCCGCTCGGCCGGATCGATGACCGGACGGTTCTGGCACCTCCTGCCCGGCACCGAGGGGCCGTACGCGAACCTGCCCACCGTCGATCCGGCGGCGGAGCCCGCGCAGCTCTCCTTCCACGCCGGGCGGGTGCCGGCCGACCTGCTCACCCGCGCGCCGCAGGCACTGCCACGCGTCGTCAGCGTCGGCGAATTCCGCCGTCCCGAACCGCACGTCCTCTTCCCCCGCGACCTCTCGGTCACCGTCGCCGAGGGCCGCCCCCAGCTGCTGGAGTCCGCGACGGGCAAGCGGCTGGAGCTACTGGCCCCCACCGCCATCAACTTCCTGTGGAACAACTACACCCCGCCGATGGCCCGCTTCCTCGGCGAGATCAGCCGGGCCGTATCCCCTCAGGTGACCTGGTTCGACTGGGGCGCCGCCTGGACCCTGCCCTTCACCCCGGCACTCACCTACCGGCGCACCATCCTCACCGCCGCCCGATGGAAGGTCCGCAGCCGCACGCTACCTGCCCGCACCGCCCCACTCCAGCAGTGGGCGGGCCAACTCCAAGCCTGGCGTGCCCGGTTCCGGGTGCCGGAGCGCGTCCTGCTCGCCGAGGACGACCAGCAGCTTCCCCTCGACCTCACCCGCGACGTCGACCTGGACCTCCTGCGCGCGCACCTGGACGCCAGCCCCTTCGGCATCGCCACACTGCACGACGCGCCCCCGCCAAACGCCGACGGGTGGATCGGCGGCCGGGCCCACAGCATCGTCATCCCCCTGGCCAGGCGCTCATGACCACGACAACCGTGCCCCGTACACAGGACCTGTCCGAGGGCGCCCTGGGGATAGCCCTGCTCGACATCGAGCGCCACGACCTGTCCACCGCCCGCCGCCACCTCACCCAGGCCACCGCCCGGGGGGTCAGTACCGGCAGCAACGCCAGCCTCTTCCACGGCGCACCCGCCCTGGAATTCGTCCTGGCCCGCGCCCACGGGGCCGGCGACGACGTCCGCGCGGCCGTCGACCGCGTCGTGGACGCCCGGCTCGCCGCCGCCCACCGCCGTCAGGCGGCCGGCGCTCTGCCCCACCTCGCCGAATGGGACCTCATCCGCGGCCTGACCGGGCTCGCCGCCCTGCTGCTGGCCCGCCGCACGCTCGCACCCCGGCTGCCCGACGTGCTCGCCTGCCTCGTCGCGCTCGCCCACCCCGCACGCAGTGAAGGCCGGATCCTGCCCGGGTGGTGGTCGCCAGTCGGGCCCGACGGGAAGGAGATGGCCGGCGGACACGGCAACAACGGCATGGCCCACGGCATCGCGGGGACCCTGGCCGTGCTCTCCCTCGCCCTGCGCGCCGGAGTCAGCGTCCCCGGCCAAGTAGAGGCCGTCGGCACATTCGCCACCTGGCTCGACCGGCACAGCACCCACTACTGGTCCACCGCAGCGCACCTGGACGCCGACCAGCCGCCCGAGGCGGAACCGGCCCGCCAGTCCTGGTGCTACGGCCAGCCCGGCATCGCCCGCGCCCAACAACTCGCCGCGCTCGCCCTCGGCGACCCCGCACGGCGCCAAGCGTCCGAGGACACCGTCGAGGCCATCCTGACCGCCCCACTGCGCCTCGCCCGCATCACCGACTCAAGCCTCTGCCACGGCTGGGCCGGCCTGCTGACCCTCACCCGCGCGGTCGCCGCCGACAGCCCCGCACCCGCACGCTTCACCCCCATCATCCAGGACCTGCACCGACGACTGGCCACCGACTGGGAACACCTGCCCAAACCCGGATTCATGGAAGGCCGCGCCGGAGCCCAACTCGCCCTGAACGCCACCGACACCACCGGCTGGACCCGCGCCCTCCTGCTCACCTGACCCCACCCCGCCGCCTCACAAGGAGTCCCTCCCCGTGACCTTCGACGACGAGAACCTGCCGATCCCCCCAGACACGTCCTGGTGGCACGCCACCCTGGCCTTCCCCGACCAACACGCGGACGCCGCACGGGCCCTGGCGACCGCGCTGGCCGAACGCCGCTTCCACTTCCTCCGCAAGGACGCCGGAGTGCGCATGCGCACCGAACAGCCCGCCACCGACCTGCTGGACCAGCTCGTCGCCGACCGCGTCATCACCGGCTGGACGGGCGGGATCTACGAGCCGGAGACCCATGCCTTCGGCGGCCCCGAAGGCATGGAGATCGCGCACGACGTGTTCTGCGCCGACAGCCCGGCCGCGCTCGCCGGGACCGGCAACCCCGGCGCCCGCGAGCGCAGCGTAATGCTGCTGTCCGCCATGATCCGCGAGGCGGGACTGGACCCGTTCGAAGCCGGAGACGTATGGGCCCGGTGGGCCGCCCTGCGTCCCCCCGTTACCCCGCCCGAGGGGCCCGCGCTGGAGAGAGCCGTCTCCGCGATGCGGCGACTGATGAACGCGGACGCCGCCCTGCGCCCCGACGCGGAGGCGGGCTGGGGCGAGCGCGTCACCGCGTTCGAGGACGCCGGCCGCCGCCTGCGCCAGCTCGCCGCCGACGGCCGACTGATACGCGGAATTCGGGGCGTCATCGCCCACCACGCCATCTTCGCGTTCAACCGCGCGGGCGTGCCTGCCGACGTGCAGGGCGCCACTGCGTGGCTCGGCCGTCACGTCGCCTTCTCCACCGGAGAAGGAGCTGACGTGTCTACCCGCAAGTCCGCCCCGGCGAACCCTAGCCTTCCTCGAATGGAGACCACCGTGACACCCGTAACCGAACCCAACGAGCTGGGCGAATCCCTCGCCCAGCGCCTCGTCGACAGCGGCCACCTGCGCAGCAAGGCAGCCATCGACGCCTTCCGCACCACCGACCGGCACGCCTTCCTGCCCGGCGTCGACCTGGAAGCCGCGTACAAGGAGGACGCGGTGCCGATCAAGCACGATGAGCACGGGGAGATGATCTCGTGCATCTCCGCGCCGTCCATCGTTGCCACCCAGCTCGAACAGCTCGGCGCCCAGCCCGGCCACAAGGTCCTGGAAGCCGGAGCCGCCACCGGCTACAACGCCGCCCTCCTCGGCAAGATCGTGTCGCCCTGTGGGCATGTGTGGACCCTCGACGTGGACCAGGACCTCGTCGCCGGCGCGAGCAAGAACCTCGCCGCCGCCGCTGTCGACAACGCCACCGCTACCCTGGCCGACGGCGCGGCCGGCCTGCCCGAGCACGCCCCGTACGACCGGATCATCTTCACGGTCGGCGCGGGAGACGTGCCGGCGAAGATCCTCGATCAGCTCGCCCCCGGCGGACGCCTCGTCCTGCCGATGCGGATCCGAGGCAGTATCTCTCGCTCCTTCGCCTTCGAGCGCGACGGAGACACCTGGAAGACCGTGTCCTGCGAGATGGCCACCTTCATCCCGCTGCGCAAGGGCGTCTGCGACGACGTGTACACGCTCGTGCCGATGGCCGGCGAGGGCAACGTCCGGCTGGAGACCTTCAGCGAGCAGGACGTGGACCGTGACGTCATGCCCTTCGTCCTCGACCAGCAGCAGACCAAGGTCTACACCGGGGTGAAGTTCCGGCAGGGCTCCGCGTGGGAGTGGCTGTATCTGTACCTGGCCTGCGTGCTGCCCAACGGTCTGTCCCGCCTGCCGGGCCAGCGGCCCGGGTTCACCCCGCACTTCGGCTGGGGCTCAATGGCCGCGCTCGACGGCGGGTCGCTCGCGTACCTGACCATCCGCGAGGGCGAGGACGAGAAGGGCCGGTACTGGGAGGTCGGCGTGATCGGCCACGGCGAGGGCGGCGCCGACCTCGCCGAGCGGGTCGTGAGCGAGATCCGCGCCTGGGATGCGAGTGGCGGCAACGACGCTCCCGAACCGGGCTTCCGGATGGCCGTCGCGGATTCGCGTGACCGGCTGACGGCGGCCGACCCGCGCTTCGTCGTCGACAAGCCCTACAGCCGACTGGTCGTCGACTGGGCGCGCAAGGGCTGAGCCGATGATCCCCGCGATAGCCAGCCGCATCCCCTTGGTCCGACGCACCAAGGCGCCCGCGCTCCCCTTGGAGGAGCGCATCACCCACCTGACCGGGCTGACCGTCGCGCCCGCAGGTGCGGGCCACCACGACCTGGTGGCCCGCACCTGCGGGGTCCTCAACTACGCCGCATTGATCGCCTCCGACGTCGGCCTGCCCGACCTGGCCACCGACCTGTGCTGGCGCCAGCACCAGGTCTTCGCCGACGCCGGACGCCTGAGCGGGCCGATCGCCGTCATGTCGCTGATGCCGCTGGTCAACCTCTCCCGGCTGCTGACCCGCGACGGTCAGGGCGAGGCCGCCTATGACCTCCTCACCCGTCTCAACCACGCTGCCCGGCGGCGAGAGAAGGCCGAGATCGACGGCCGCACCGTCGACCTGTCTGCGCTGACCAGCACCGAGGCTGATCACCGGAAGGTGTGCCAGGAGCTGTGGGTCACCCTGCTCGTGGACGGCGCCCGCGCCCTCGCCCGGATCGGCCGGTGGACAGAAGCAGCTGAGGCCATGGCCCGGCACCGTGGCATCGGTAACCGGCTTCTCGACGGCCGCCAGATCAAGATCATGTCCCTGATGGAACAGGGACTGGACCAGCAGGCCCGCGACTTGATCGACGCCACCCAGCCCACGGAGCCCTGGGAGACCTCCGTCGGCCTGCTCCTGCGCGCCCACTGCCGTCCCCTCGACGTACCGGTTCCGCAGCCCGATCTCGACCACACCCTGAGCGAAGCCGCCGTGCTCCTTACTCATCCCGATCCGTCGACCGCCGTGTTCCAGACCCGGGCGGGCCTGGCCGCCCTGGAACTGGCCCCCGACGGACCGTATGCGAGCACGCTTCCCGAAGCCGTTGCCGAGGCGGCCCGGCTCGACGCCTACGCCGCACGCGAGGCCCTACACCACCCCGCCGCCCGAGCCGGTCTAAGCGCCGACCGGGCAGACGCACTGAAGGCGGTGATCACGGCGGCGGGTCTCGGGGCCGGCACCCTGTCCGCGGATTACCGGCAGTCTCTGTCCAAGGCCGTCGCCCTCGGCGAAACCGAACTGAGGCGACTGCTGCGGGACGGCAAGGCGGTGCCAGGCAACCCCCCGGAGGAGTAACCGCAACCCACATGAGTGATCGAACACAGCATCACAGCCCGCCACGCTCGGCCGCACAAGGAGAGAGCCCAGTATTCGAAATCAGGTTCTAGATTTCGCCCGCACCCACCCGTTACGGCGACAGCAGAACCGCCGTTAGCCGATCACCTGTCCGCATTTCGTCCCGAGGAGTCTTCATGCATCCCGTATGCCGCCCTGCGCTCGTTCATCCTGCGTTCGAAAACACCGCCACCTCCTCGGGCACCAACCCTCACATCGGATCCGGCCGCGCCGCCCTGCGCGCCGAGGGGTCACGACTGGATACGAGGTACCTGGCATGACGGAATCCACTCGTCTTCCCTCCCCCCTCGCCTCCTGGGTGGAGAGAGTGCTGGGTCCCCTGGACTGTGTGCGGGACGCCTCGCACGCCCGTGACAACTCCCAGGTGTGGCGGGTGGCTGGACGCACCGGCGACCACTACGTGAAGGTGGCGCCCAAGCCGATCCTGTATACGCGCGAAACCCACGCCTACCGGGTGGCCGTTCCTCAACTCGGTCACGGCAACGCCCCGGTGCTGCGCGACAGTTCCGCGGAGTTGCTCGCCCTGATCCTTACCGCTGTGGACGGCGAGCCGTTGAAGGAAGAGGAGTCGCCCGCGCGCCGCCGCCTTGCCCACCGGCAAGCCGGTCAACTCCTGCGTCGCTTCCACGACGCAATGAATGGCCTCCTGGTCCAGCCTGACGCCGCCAGAGTCGTCGAGAAAACAGTGGCCGGCCTGGACAAGCACCTGACGGCGGCCGGCGACCACCTGTCGACCGCGGAAGCCGACACGCTGCGGCACCTGGTGAGCATGCTGTCCGGCTGCGGGCCCCTGCCGGCTGGGCGGCGGCACGGGGACTTCTGGGAGCGCAACTTGCTGTGGAACGGCAGACGCTGCGCATTGATCGACTTCGAGCGCATTGTCTCTGCTTAGTGGTCATGTCCCATAGCCGGAGGGAGTGAGTTCCTGACCTGGGTTTGCGCTTTGCAGCCCCTCCTGTCCCCCGCGTACCGTCCCGGCCATGCAGATGATCTTCTTCAGCTCAAAGGGCTGGAAGTCGTGGGGGCTCAGCGGCCGCCCCGTGATATCCGAGCTCATGCCGGTCCTTGTCGATGACGACCTTCTCTTCGAGGATGAGCGCGGCGTACGCGACACGGTGGCGATCAACACCTGGCTGCGGTGGTTGCCGCTGGATGGTGTCCCGGCCCCCAACTCGTGGCAGTTCTACGGTCGTACGCTGCGGGAGTGGTGCGAGTTCCTTGCGACCTTGGGGATCGGGGTCTTCGATGAGCGTGCCCGGCTGAAGGACGCGCTGAGTCTGTACGCGGTCGACAGGTCGTGCGGTCCGCTGAAGCGTCGGCTTGCGGCCACCACGTGGAACCAGCAGATGAGCATCCTGTCGCGCTTCTACATGTGGGCGGACAAGGAGAAGTACGCGCCCGCGGTGCCGTTCACTCACAAGGAAGCCGTCTCGATGTACGGGGACCAGGTGCGGACCCAACGGGTCAACCAGGCCCGCCGACGCACTCCGAAGCGGCATGTCACGATCCGCTACTTCGAGGCCGATTTCGAGGAGACGTTCGTTCGCGGCCTGGCCGGGCTCCGACCGGATGGGTCGCCAGATACCTCGTACCGCGGGCGGACGCTCACGCGCAACGCCGCGGTGGGTGACTTCGTGCTCTCCTCGGGGCTGCGGTCGCAGGAGTTCACGTACTTGCTGGATGTGGAGGTTCCCCCGCTTCCGCCGAAGCCGACCGCGCTGCCGATCTCCTTCCCTGTCCCCGAGGGCGTGACGAAGGGGCGCAAGTTCCGCACGACGTGGACGTCCTATAGCAGCCTGGTTCGTGTGCACCGGTACATGACGACGGTCCGTCCCCTGGCCACGGTCGGCTCGTGCTGGAAGCCGCCGGCCCGGTGGGGGGAACCGTTGGCGGTGAGCGAGGCCGACGCCCGGGGCGGCCGGGTCAACGGCACCCGTGTGAAGTGGGCGGCGTTGACGCCGTCCGAGCGGCGACGCCTGGTGGCGCCCGATGGCGGATCGATGCTGCTGGGGGTACAGGCGAACGGAGCTCCCTTCACCGCCTGGGCCGCGGTGTTCGAGCGGACCTCTACCCGGATCCGGGAGCGTTTCGAGCCCCGCTTCCCTCACACTGCCCCGCACCGGCTCCGTCACACTTTCGCGATCAGGACATTGGAATGGCTGGTCAGCGGCTATTTCATGGAGGCGGCCCGCATGGCCCACGCGACCGACACGGATGCGGCACTTGCTCTTTACCTGGGGAAGGCGGATCCGATGATGGTGCTGCGTGACCTCCTTGGACACACCAGTGTCGTCACCACGGAAGCGTACCTACGACGTCTGGACATGACCCGGATCTACCGCGAGGCGTATGAACGCGCGGGGCTTGAGTTCGACTTGTTCGCCGAGGCCGAGGCTGATGAGGAGTTCGAGGACGAGGCGGTGCTCGTCTGATGGCCGCTCAACTACTGGAGGAGCCCGCGCGGCTGGTCTGCTGGTTCACCAGGGGCACGACCGCGACGCTGGAGCTGCCCGAGCAGGAGAACCCACAGCTGGTGCGTGACCTGGCCAACGGGTTGATCGGGCTGATACATCCGCACGGGCAGGTGGACGCGGAGGGGAGTGTCCGGGAGTTCTTGCGGGCGATTCGTCTGTTCGCCGCGGCGATGGCCAAGCGCGGGCATAGAGGCGGCGCTGCGGAGCTCACCCGTCCTGCCCTCGTCGAGCAGCTGTGGGTGACCGGCCACGTTCACGAGTCGATGATCCGTCGGATGCTCGCGGCATTTGACCAAGACAGGCAGGCATTGCGTCCCGAGGTCCGCGAACTGGTGGGCGGTCGGGCGTACAACCAGAGACGCCGACGGGACTCCAAGCCGCTGCTGCCCTACGACGAGAGGGTCTGGAGCAGGCTGCAGGAGGTGTGCCGGACAGAGATCCGGGAAGCGTGGTCGCAGTTCGGGCAGGCTCGTGCCGCGGCCGAGAAGGGCCGGGATCCCTATCAGCACGGCTGGTCATTCGAGAATCTGTGCTGGTGGATGCTCCGCTATGGCCCGGAGAACGCGGTCAGTCTGGGGCAGCGGGTCGGGTGGACGCCGACGATGGCCTACTACCGGATGGGCCGCGGCGGTGACGCTCAGCGTGCCTGTACTGCGCTGTTTCCCTCCTCGTCGGTGGTGGTCGCTTACCAGCTGCTGTTCGGCGCGTACACCGGCATCGTCCCCGATGGCATCGCCGATCTGGGCGTTGAGGACCTGGAGTGGGCCGGAGACACGGCGATGTTGGTGAACTACCTCAAGGGCCGTACGGCCGAGGAGAGCGTGACGCTGTCGCCGCGTGCCGTGCGACTGGTGGAATGGTGGCTTGAGCATTCCGCCGTCTCGCGCCGCTTCGCCGCGGAGACGGAAGCCTCGGAGCTGTGGCTGCGCCACGATTACACCCAGCTCGGGGTTTGGAGGACGGGCGCGTCGCTCCACGATTCGATCCAGGGATGGGTGAGGCGGGCGGGGTTGAAGGGCGCTGACGGCAAGCCGCTGCGGATCCACCGGCACAGCATCCGGACCTCGTTCGAGTCTCACCGGGACCGTAAGCACTGGTTCGGCAGCGGGCGTGGGCGGATCGACCCGAACCACAGCCCACGGGTCGAGGGCGACCACTACCTCACGGCCGCGACCCCTGCGCAGAAGGATGCGCTGGAGGCGATCGTGGAGGAGGCCCAGGGTGATCTTCTACGTAAGGCGCTGCCGCCGACCGTGCTGAGTGACGACGACCTGGCGGAGCTGGCCGACAACCTGCCCGACCTCGTCTCCCGGCTCGGCCTGGACGACGCAGCTATTGCCGAACTGGTCGGCGGACAGCGTGACGTGTTCGTCGCCGCGTGCGCGGACCCGCTCGCGGGACTGCATGGCCCGAAGGGCCAGCCGTGCCCGGCCCGGCCTTGGGTGTGCCTGCTGTGCCCGCTCTCCCTGTTCGCGCCGCGGCATGCTGCCAACTTGCTGCGGATGAAGGCGTTCTTCGCGCGGCAGTGGCAGCAGATGCCGGCCGCGCACTTCATGGCCGTGTTCGGTCCGTACGCGCACCGGATCGAGCAGATCCTCACCTCCTACGATCCGGCCGAGCTTGCGCGCCTGGCCGCGGTGATCACCGACACCGACGACGAGATCCCGCTGTACCCCGAGGAGCGCACCGCATGATGCCGCCGCTGAACCCCAGGCCGAGGCACGTCGTCTCGCCGTTCGCTGGCGCTGAGCTGTGTCCTCTGTTCGGCTTCGCCCTGCCGCTGGGTGTGACGGGGTCCTACTTCGACGAGGACCGGTGGCCTTTCGACGCTGTCATTGGGCTGCCGGCCTATCTGCGGCCCAACCAGCGCGCCCTCGACTTCACTCCGATCGCCAACAGGGAGTGGAGGCTGACCGCGAAGGAGTACATCGCGGCTCTGATGGCGCCTCGCCACAACGCCGTTCGTGACCTCGCCCATGCCGAACGCACCGTTCAGGCGCTGTCGACCTGCCACGGCAAGCTGTCGGAGCTCATACGGTGGTTCAAGTGGCTCACGGACCAGGGCATCACCGATCTGGACGAGGTCACCAGTTACCACTGCACCGCGTATGTGGACTTCCGTGGCGAGCGGCTCGGCGACGACGGTGAAGTGGTCGCCGACTCCCCGTCGACCAGAGCCGTCGCGATGGGCGCGGTGATCGGGCTCGCGCAGTACCGGGAGCTGTTCACCGGACAGAGGCTCCGAGATAATCTGCGGCCGTTCAACGGCGCGAGTGCCGCCGGGGGCTCGGGCCGGACGGCCGAACTCGCCGGCGCGAACAAGGTGCAGCCGCTGGCGTCGCACGTTCAGCAGCCCCTGCTCGCCGCGGTGCTGTACATGATCCAAACGCTGGCCCCGCACATCCTGCGAGAAGCCGATTCGAAACGAGAGCGTCAGGCCGCGGACCGCAGCCTCACCGCCACCACCCACCCCGGACACGAGGCGTTCCTGCGCAAGCTGGAGCGCCGGGTTGAAAGCGGAGAACCTCTGGAACTGATGACACAGGTCGGCGCGAAGGAGGCGCGTGCTCGCGGGCTGCGCGAGGAGCATGACCCACTGGCCGCTGTTTCCCTCAGCGCACTCGCTCGGGAGTGCGGGACCAAGCAGTTTCGGGGTGTCTGGCTTCCGGAACTCCGCCCGGACCTGGAGCGGGCCCTTGCCCTTGTCGGGGCTTGCGCTCCCTACGGCCGCCACGCAGCTCAGGTGGAGCGCGCCGACGGGCAGGGCCACGCCGCCTGGACGGAACCACTCTTCTCGGTTGAACTGAAGTTCCTGGTCGGATATCTGGCCACGGCCTGCGGCCTGGCGCTGGCCGCACTCGTCGGGATGCGGCACTGTGAGTTGGGCGAACTGGTCGTCGGTTGCCGCCAGCCGCCCCAGGAGATCGCTCCTGGCCTCTTCCGCTACCGGCTCACAGGCAAGCTCATCAAGGGCCAACCGCTCGGCGGCGTCCGGGACGAGTGGGTGGTGACCCGGGAGGTCTACGAAGCGATCGAGGTGGCCGAGCAGCTCCTCGGCCCAGACGCGGCGCCCGGCACCTCACTGTTCCATCCGGTCTTCTGCGACACGACGTACCAGAACTTCAGAGCGTGGGTGAACGGGCCAGCCGGGAGCGGCTGGGACTGGCCCCCATTCCGATCGCGGCGGTGACGCCACGGGCACTCCGGCGCACCCTCGCCGTGGAGATCGCATACCGTCCTGGCGGCCTCCTCGCTGCAAAACTGCAGCTCAAGCATCTGTCTGTAGTCACTACGGAGGGGTACGCGGCCCGTCCGGGGGGTGCTCAGGCGAAGTTCCTCGCCGAGATCAATGAGCTTGAGGAAGAGCGCAACATCGGCATCCTCATAGACGTCTACCGCGACTATCAGAGCGGGATCATGCCGGCCGGTCCCGGCGCCCGTGATCTGATCAGTCTCTTCACCAGCGTGGACGGACGGCTCCACGAGCTCTCCGAGCTCGCACCCCAGCTCGTCGACAGCGAGCTGGAGGTCGTCTCCATGCTCTCAGCCCGGGCCCGCACCCTCCACCTGGGCACGGCGAACTACTGCTGGTTCGTCGATCCGGCCAAGGCACTGTGCTTGCGGCTGGCTGGTACTCCGGATGCAGACCGGCCGCTTGCTGGTATGTGTGACTCCTCCCGCTGTTCCCAGGCCACGCATCATCCGTGCCACCGCCCGGTGTGGGAGGAATCGCGGGAGACCGCCAAGGTGTTCATCGGCAGTCTCAGCCGCCGGCAAAAGACCGAGCGAGCCCGGCTCCAAGTCAGCGTGACCCGCGCCGAGCGGGTTCTCGCTGAGATCGCCCAAGTTACGGCCGCAGGTGCAGCCGGGAAGGACGAGATCTGATGGGGCGCATCAGTGACAGCGACCGCGCGCGCAACGAGGAAGCCATCCGAGCGGCCATGGACCGGCTTTTGCGCGGGGAACTCCCTCCGGGCGGCAAGTGCGATCTCAAGACCCTGGCCCTGGAGTCAGGCGTCAGCCGGACCGGCTTCTACCCGAAGAAGAACCGGGACGGCACTACCCGGCCGGGCCCCTACCAGCACCTTGCCGAGGAGTTTGAGCGGCGCCTTGTGGCTCTGCAACAGGCCGGTGAGATAGTCGACCCGCGGGCCGCGCAGATCGAACGGCTCAAGGCCCAGGTCGCCGAGCTCAAGGATCGGGTCGCCAAGCGGGACGAAGCCATGGCCGAGCTCTTGGCGTTCAAGACCGCCGCCATCTCCCAACTCACGGCCCAGCACGACGAGATCACGCGGCTCCGAGAACAGGCGGCAGCCCTCGGTAACGTCCGCCGGCTGCCCGCCGCCCGCGGCGGCACGGCGCCGTACGGGTCGTGCAGCTGACGTTATCTGAACCTTTCACCTGCTGGGCGGTGCACCCGGTCGAAAATCAAATTCCGGGCGCCCCGCTCCTGAGTTCTCATGGCGCCGAATCCGGCGGCGGCCACTACCGCAACCACCCTCCGACGCCCTACGCGAACTCGGTCTCACCGGATGAGCAGTGCATCTGACAGTTCGCCCGTCGCCGACAGGCACTGTCGCAAACCTTGCAGCCATCGGATTCATCGCATCGAGTGGCGGCAAGGAAGTTCCGGCGCCTGCGAGACATCCCCAACGATTGAATGCGTCAACGGCACCTCGCCGGGGACGTTCAGTGCTGCGTGTCGTCGAAGGGTGTCCGGAGCGATCCTGCCGGCTGGCTCTTGGCTTTGAAGGTGGGCAAACCGGTGGTCCGTTACGGACGGGGCCTTCTCACCCTCTGGCCCCGATGTAGGACTCACCAACCACGCATCCGAAGCCCCGTTGCGCAAACTGGACGCACCAGATTCACAGACCGGGCAAGCCCTATCGAACAGGATGATTTCACCGTGGCACGCGTCCTCACCCTTGATGACCTGAGCTCCGCCGCCGTGCGCGACACCTTCCCCATCCCCGCGGTACGCGGACTTGCCGTGCCGCGTGCGAGCCGGGAAGTCCCCGAGATCGTCTGCCCGTTCCCGGAAGTCGGAATCCACCCTGAGGCGCAGCGACTCAAGAGGGACAATTTCGGATGGATCATGGAGAAAGGGATGGCGCCTCCTTACCCGGGTGTGAGCGAGGAGGAGGTTCTGGGCCGCCTGCAGCGGCAGCGCATGCCAGATCTACACGCCCGCATGTGGTGCGACGCCCCGAAGTACGACTACCTGGCGCTCGCCGACAAGCTCCTGACGTTCTTCTGGATCCTCGACGACTTCATGGACGAACCCCGCAGCGATGAATACCGTGCACAGCAGATCGAGTACGTCCAGGCGTTCAGACCAATCCTGTGGGCAGGGGTCCCCGGACCCTGCCGGGACCCGTGGGGCGCCCGCACCCTGAACACCTTTGCCGAGCTGTGGGCCCAGGTGCGGGCGATCTCCCCGCTGGACCAGCTGAAGCGCCATGCGAGCGTCATCGACAACTGGCTGAACGTCTCCCTCGATGAGAGCGGGGCGGTGCGCCATGAGCGCCGGATCCCCACCACGGCGCACATCCTGGGCAAATTCATCCAGGTCCACGGGATGGACATGTTCATCCCCTGGAACGAAATCGCTTTGGACGCGTTCCTGCCCGAGGAGATCTACGGACACCCATCCGTGGCCGACACCCACGTGCGCTTCATGAACGCCGTCTGCTGGTACAACGACATCTTCGGCTTCAACCGCGACATGGCATCGGGTGAGGTGTACAACCTGATCGCGGCCATGATGGCCCACGAAGGCAAGAGCTCCGTCGAAGCCGTCACCTTCCTCGTGGACCGCATCAACGCCGACATGACGGCGCTCGACTACATGGCACAGTCCGCGGGCAAGGACGGCATGGCGGACGACAGGCTGGAGAGGTACACCGCCGGCATCAAGAAGGTCGTACGGGCCATGCTCGAATGGCACGTGACGTCAGGAAAATACGACTGGCACGAAGTCTTCACCCCCGGCGCGCCCGCACCGGCCTCCCCCTCCCGCCCCGAGCCGGGCCGCGTCCCGGCCGGCCCCACCGGCCTGGGCACCTCCGCCTCCCGCCTGACAGCCCACCTCGCCACCCGGTAACGCTCGCCCCGCTCGGGTGATGACCCGCGACCTCTTGCCGCCTGCGGCGTTGTACGGGGCATGATGAACAAGATCCTTACCAGCCTCGCCCTGAGCGGCATTGCCGTGCTCGCCGCCGCTTCCACCGCAGGAGCCCAGCAACCGGCCGCGGTCCAGGACCCCGCCCCCTTCTCCTGCGAGGGCCGGACCGACGGCAACTACCCCCACCCCAGCAACCCGACCAAATTCATGTCGTGCGTGGCTCAGGAGTACGCCTACGAACAGAGCTGCTTCCCGACCTACCAGGGCGAGACGACGTACTACGTCCCTTCCGCTGACGCATGCCTGACCGCGGCCGAAGCTGGGGAGCGGTCCCTGCCCATCCCGTTTTGAAAGCATTTCCTCCCGGAGAGCGAGGAAGCCCCCGGCTGCCTGCGGGTATGGGGCCTGCGAGGCTTACGAGGGTGCCCAGCATCGGGGGGTGGGGTAGTCGTGAAATCCTGATCATGGGACGCTGAATTGCTGTCCGTAGCAGAGCGAACGCATGGAGGAACACCCATGGCCGAGATCCCGAATGAGTCCCCGAGCGACGAGCAAGCCACCGACTCCGGCGTCCCGAACCTGCTGGTGCAGGACATCACGCCGGAGCAGAGAGGAACGCTCGCCGTGACGTACTCAGAGGACGGTGTGCCCACGCTGACCCTCAGTGGCGGAACGGCGATCCCCTCGGGAATCAAGGTCGTGGACGAGACGGGCACTGCAGTGGCGGTATACGCCGTAAGCGCCGTCGCCAGCGAAACGCCCACTGCACTACAGACGGCTCCGCAGACCCGCAGCCTCATGATCTACGCCAACGTGGACCCCACTGTGGAACTACTGCAACCCGATGGCTCGCCCCTGCCAGCCTCCATGGAAATGGCCTACCTTCCCGGAGCGGGGCTCAAGCCCACACGCCTCGGCACCCAATAGGCGCCAGGCCACGCCCGGTACGAGCGATCGGCGCCCGTACCGGGGCGGGATGCATGTCCGGCCGCCTCACCAGCGTCGCGGCACCGGGGCACCGAGCAAGGGGGCGGTGCTCAGACGGGATGGGGGGCTCGTCTGGCGAGGGTTGGCCGGCAGCCCGGCGCGACGGGATCCGGACCGGCTGTTTCTACCCGAGCTGGATGTTCGCGGCCTGGGGGCCCTTGGGGCCCTGGGTGATGTCGAACTCGACTTTCTGGCCTTCCTGCAGGTCCCTGAAGCCCGGATTGCGCTGTAGTGGGCGTACACCTCCGGTCCCCCGCCGTCCTGCTCGATGTACCCGAAGCCCTTCTCACCGTCGAACCACTTCACCGTGCCTGTAGCCATCCGAACGCATCCTTTGCTGTCTTCCACGGGGCGAACGCACCCCCTCCGCAACCGATCTCGGCTCCAGCGCCTGCGCACTGCCCTGTTCCGCTGCTTCCGAACCCTTCCTCAGGCGGAGTTAAGGGCGCTGCGGGAGGCTGATCGGCCTGGTCGTCTGCAGGCCCGGCTGGAACTGAGACCTGCCGGGGCATGCTTCCCCTGCGTGCTGTGGAGGAAGTAAGTGCTGGCCACGCCGTACACCTGGCCGCCAGCACTGCTCGCCGCCCTCCATGGGTTCAGCACCCCCAGCCGCCACCGACACCACGGCGGCTGAGTCGCGGGCGGCATCCCGGCCGCTTCGAGTGCTGATCAGCGCCCAACTCAGGGCTTCGCAGAAACTATTTGGGCGCCTGTCCACCGACCGCGGGCAAGCACTTTCCGGACGTTCGCCCTACGGGATCCCTTGGCGCCTTCCACCCGCTGTCGCGAACAGTGCGGCCCCGATCTGGCTGGCCGGTTTGCGCTACGCGCACCCCGGGCCCGACGAACGATGGCCGTTCCTGGCGTTTCAGCCGCCCGCTCCCCTGCGGCACTTCGAAACGATTTTGCAGGTCAGCCGGATGCAGCCGTGGCAGGACCACTTCTTCGTTGAGCTCGCACCTCACCTTCCAGCCATACCTGTCACCACAAGTGACAAGATGCATACAGATGGTCCACAACTGGCTAGGCTCCTCGCGACGGACACGCCAAGCCCATTACCGGACCGAGGCGCGCTTCCGTCTTCCCTTTTGCCGCAAGTAGGGGCTGAGCGCTGTGACAGCACGCGTGGAAGACGTTCAACGGCTGCTGGACGAAACGTCCTTGGGAGGTGCGGTTGAGATTCCGGTGCCTCTTCTTCCCGACCGCGATGCCGTTGCCCTGGTGTTCGACAAGGGCACGGTGCGCCTGGATACTCCGGTGTGTGATCCGCAGGCCCTGGCCGTAGTCGGGCACGCGATCACCACGGCGTCTCCCTCGCCGGTGCCGGTGCGGGTCGCGTTCACCACGGAGGGCGAAGCGGTGACCGGCACCCTGGTGACGGCGGATCTCGGTGGAGGCCAGGCTCTGGTCTTGGTCGACGGCGCACCGGCTGAGATGGAACTGGCACCCGGTGCATGGGCGTTGACGGACGGCCGGGCTCTGCGGCTGGTCCGGCGCGCGCCCGCGCCGCCGGCCGATCCCGGGCGCCTGGACGGACTGGGCCGGGCCCTTCCCGCAGTCAGGGACCGCGGCGGCGTCCCCAGCGAGGACACCCCCCGTGCCCTGGTCACGGACAACGGCATTCTTACCCCCCGCCCCGGGCCCCGGCTCCGCAAGGGCATGCGGGTCCTCGACGCGCCGTCGGTGCGCGGCTGGTCGCCGATCGGCACGCCCGGGGGCGACAACGGCCTGAGCGTCGACTACTACAGTCCGCCGTTGCGGATCGCCGGGGCGCTGACCGCGCTGCCGGCCTCCCCGCCCTACAAGACGGTCGTCGGCGGGGTCCTGCTGGTGGACACCGGCGCGTTCAACGGCTCCGCCATGGGCGCCTACGTCGTCCCCGACGGCTCCGGCGGTGAGCCGTCGCTGTTCGCCTACGGCTCGCTGGGCAGCCAGGTCGGTTTCGGCCCGCCGCTCTTCCAGGTGCGCGGTATTTCCGCCGGGTTCGGCTGGAACAGCCGCGTGCGGGTGCCGGCCGCGGATGCGCTGGGGAACTTCCCGTTCCTGGTCGCGCTCGACAACCCGGGCGGAATCGGCGCCGACGACGAGGTCGACCCGCTGAAGGTCCTGGGCGAGCTGATCGGCGGCCCTACCCCGTGGGTGCGGCCGCAGGAAGGCGACCTGTGGTTCGCCGCCGGGCTGGCCTTCGACTGCTTCGAGACCTTCCGCGGCCACGCCATGGCCCTGGTGCAGACCGGCTCCGACCTCACCATCAGCCTGCTCGGTGTGGCCGGGATGCAGCTGCCCACCAAGAGTGAGAAGAAGATCGCCCGGGTCGAGATCGGCATCGAGGCGACCCTGCGCCCGACGGCCGGGGAGCTGAGCATCGGCGCGGCGTTCACCGAGAAGACATTCCTCATCGACCCGAACTGCAAGCTGCGCGGCGGCGTCGGCATGAAGTTCTGGTTCGGCAACCACCCGCACGCCGGCGACTTCGCGTTCATGCTCGGCGCGATCCCCGCCGGCCGGGAACTGCCCACCCGCTACCCCAAGCAGCAGCCGGCCGGCCTCACCTGGGGCGTCGGGTCCACCGTCAGCATCACCGGCAACGCCTACGCCGCGTTCACCCCCAAATCCCTGATGGCTGGCGGCTCCCTTGACGTCGTCTTCCAGTCAGGGATGCTCCGTGCCTGGCTGAGTGCCCGGGTGGACGCCCTGCTGGAGTGGAACCCCTTCTACTTCGACGTCGGCATCGGCATCCGGGTCGGGGTGTCCGCGACCATCAAGATCTGGTTCGTCAAGATCAAGATCTCCATCGAGGTCGGCGTCAGCGTCCGCATCTGGGGTCCCGCGGTCGGCGGCGAGGCCACCGTCCAGCTGTGGTTCATCTCCTTCACCATCGGCTTCGGCGCCGACCGCCGCGAACACACCCCCGCGCTGGACTGGGGCGGTTTCCAGGGCATGCTGCCGCCACCGCAGAACATGGTCCGCACCACGGCCGTCGCCGGCTACACGGGCGAGGGCGCCCCGGCCACCCGGGACGCGGTCAAGCCGTGGCTGGTCAGCAACGGCGGCTTCACCTTCACCGCCGACACCCAGGCCCCCGTCAGCAAGGTGTTCCTCGGCGACAGCGACATCCCGGTCGCCACCGACAGCCCGGTGGACGTCCTGCCCATGCACACGCGGGGCAAGGGCAGCGAACTACGTGTCCGGCTCACCCTCGGCAGCGGCGCGGTCGATCTCGGGGCATGGGGCCGTGCGGTGCTGCGCGGCAACGTGCCCAACGGCCTGTGGGGCGAGCAGGCGGACGCGCCGAACGACGGGATCATCCCCGACCGGATCCTCGGGATCCGGCTCACCTCACCACCGGTCGACCACGGCACCGACACCGGGTTCATCGACGAGAAGGCCATCTCCTTCGACCCGATCAATCCCGACGGCAACCTCCCGCTGTCCCCGGCCGAGCCCGCCACGGGCCCGGTACCGACACGGCCCGGCGGCGTGATCGCCGCCATCCAGGACGGCATCGACACCAACACCACCCGCGGCCACCGCACCGCCCTGGCCCAGGCGCTGGCGGGCCTCGGCATGGACTGCGGCGCACTGGACTCGGACCTGAGCACCTACGCCCTGGCCGCGGGCACCGCCTTCACCGCCGAGCCGATGCTCCTCGCCGGCTGACCGACCACGCCGCGCCGGGCCGCCCGCACCAGCTGGCGCGCCCGGGCGCCGTGCGCCGTGCGCCACCGGACCTCTCGCCCTTTGCCGCGTCCTGTCGAAAGGCCCTTCCACGTGAGCACCACGTCCGAACCCGTCCCCCAACCGCGCACCAGCACCCCGGCAACCCAGCACCGCACCCGGTTCTTCGATCACCGCATCCCGTCGCTGTACGCAGGCCGCTACCGGATCGACAACCGCCAGACCCTCAAGGACCTCGGCGGCGCGGACCGCGTCATCGACGCCACCCCGCAGCCCTTCGACGTCGTCCAGCCACGCTTCAGTGTCGACCCGACTGGCATCCACGCACAGTTCCCCGTGCCGGACGCCGTCGGCACCTACAGCCAGACCCTCGCCCACATCAACCTCGACACCCCCGGCCTGCCCTGGAGCCGTCCCCTCGGCGCCGGCCACCCCGGCGGCGTGCCCTGGATGACCCTCCTGCTGTTCCGCGAGGACGAACTGCCCGAGGACCCCGACGCGGTCGGCCTCGTCAAGGCCGGCATCGTACGCACCCTCCTCGACGGTACCCACGGCCCCGGCACGCCCCCCGCTCTGCCGCCGGAGAGCCTGCGCCCCGACGAGTACGACGAGCAGTGCGCCACCGTCCTCGTGCCCAAAGCCGTCTTCGACCTGGTGAAGCCGCTGCCCGCCGAGATGGGCTACCTCGCTCACCTGCGCGAGGGCGGCCGCCCCGATGCCACCCGCTCGGGCGACACCCCCGAGCCCGACGAGGGCGAGCTCAACGCCGTCCTGGTCGCCAACCGCTTCCCCGCCGCCGCGGGCGGCCGCCACGTCGTCCACCTGGTCTCCCTCGAAGGCCACGACCGGTACCTGACCACCCCCGCGCCCGCCGACGGCGTGCGCCTGGTCTCCCTCACCTCGTGGTCCTTCACCACCGAGCCCGACTCGGGCATCGGCTTCGGCGACCTCGCCCAGTACCTGGCGACCACCGACGGCACCACCCCCCGCAGCGCGGACGAACTGCGCCTGCGCGTACCAGCCCCGGGCCCGGCCAACCCGAATGCCGAGCAGGCCGAGGCCATCGGCCGCATGCAAACCGGCGCCGTCGCCCTGCCACAGCGCCTGGAGACCGGTGAGCGCACTCTCGCCTTCTACCGCGGCCCGCTCACCGCACAACCTGCCCAGAACCTGCCCGCACCGGCCGCCACCCGCCTGGAATCCCCGGGCGAAGCACTGATTTACCTGCAGCGCTACGGCGTCTTCGACACCGCCTACGCCGCCGCGTTCACCACCGGACGCACCCTGGCCCTCGCGGACGCCGAGTTCCGCACCGCGCTGCTGGAGTTCCGCTCCGCCGCCCGCACCGCAGCCCGCCGCCTCGCCTCCCATCCAGAACTCGCCGCACGGTCCGTCGCGGCCCTGAGCGCACGCCAGCTCACCGCCCCCCTGGCCTACGAAGCGTTCGACCGCCTCCTCACGGGGGTCGACGGTGAGGGCGATGACGCACGCGGCGCTGGCAGCAAGGCCCGCCTCGTCCAGGCACTCGACCAGGCCGGCCCGCAGCTGCGGGCCGGGCGCCGCCGCACCGCCGCCCGCTCCCGCCGCAGCCCCGGCGACGCGCGGGCCGTCCTGGCCCAGCCCGGCGTCGCCGGCCTCCTCACCCAGGCCGCCCCGGACGACTTCGCGAAGGTCACCGCCTGGCTGGACGCCCTGCGCCGCCTGGAGCTGCTGAGCCTGTCCCATCTGGTCCCCGACGCCCGCGCACTGCCGGCGGAGAGCATCCGCTTCGCCTACCTCGACCCCGCCTGGGTACGGGCGGCGGTCGACGGCGCGCTGAGCGTCGGCGTCGGCCACACTCTGGACGCCGACCTCAACACGCTCGCCACCGACGGCGGGCCCGTCCCGAAGTGCGCGGTGTTGATCAACTCCAGCCTGGTCCCGAACTGGCCCAAGGCCGTCATCACCGCCTACAAGGGCACCCGCATCGTCGAACCCGTGCGCGAAGCCGTCTTCGGCACCGAGATCCGCCTTGCGCTCTTTTCGGAACTGATCGACCGCTTCGAGCTGGCCGAGCCACCCCGCGGCCTGTGCTTCGGCATCGGCGACGTCGGCACCATCGAGCTCCGCGAGATCAGCGGCAACCGGATCGGCCACCCCATGGGCGAGTTCCCGCAGCCGGCCGGCTTCGCCCGATTCCTTCGCCCCGGCGGCCAGGACGTCCTCAACGTCGACGGCACCGGCGACGCCCTGCTGCCCGCCCTGTCCCGGGCACACGGCCTCGAAGGAACCCAGCGGATCTCCTCGGCCCAGTTCGCCCTGCAGATGATCAACGCACCACAGGCACAGACCTTCTCCCGGCCCTGAGCCCCGACCACCCCCAGCAGCGACGAAAGGACCCCGGGCCATGTCCGTGGACAACACCCTCATCGTGCCGGTCGAGGTCGCGGCCCTCGCCGTCAACCGGACCACCCGCGACACCGGCACCCCGCACGTCTTCCACCGGTGGATCACCAACTTCAAGGACATCGGCGAAGGCGTCCCCCCGGAGCCCACCCCGTTCTCCAGCCCCGAGGAGTGGACCGGACGCGAGGACCGCCTCGGGGTCTACCTTCAGTGGGAGCTGCCCGCCGCCCTCACCCGCGGCCGCCACGACGAGGAGGAGGGCGTCGGAGACTTCCCCCTGGTACCCAACCGCTGGCTCGTCGTACGCCACACCGACAGCACCCGCGCGCTCAAAGCGTGGATCGTCGAGAGCGACTACCTCGACCCGATGGACGGCACCGTCTCCTTCCAGGACCCCGGCAGCGACGAACCCGCCGCGACACTGATCGGCAAGTGCCACGACCTGACCGGCCCCTGGAGCGAACCCGAGAGCCGCCGGGCGCCGTTCCTCACCGCGATCGGCCCCGGCCTGCTGACCTTCTCGGTCTTCCAGCCCTACAACAGCAACGTCTTCTCCCTCCACGACACCCTCCTCGACACCGCCGAGGGCGAACTGCCCGCACAAGAGCGGCTCAGCTACTTCGTCGCCGGCTGGTACGCGGATCCCGGAAGCGACATCCTCGCCGGCACCGACAACCTCCCCAAGCTGCTGGAGCGCCTGCAGTGGACGCCGCCCGTCGGCTCCGGCAGCGGCATCCGCACCTCCGTCTACACCGGAACCGTCCTGGGCCTGGACTGGGAGCTGGACGGCCCCGTCCCCGACTCGCCCTGCCCGGCGCCCCGTGATGTCACCCCGATCGTGTCCAACAGCATCGCCGAAGCCGTCGCCGAACTCGGCGCCCAGGCGGACGGCCCGGGTGCCTTTTCGGGCGACGAGGCCGATCTGTTCCGGGCGTTCCTGCTCGGCGGCATCGACGCCCTGGAGGAACGCGACCGGCCCGAGGCCGACATCCTCACCGACCGCCGCGCCCACGACCAAGCCTTCGGCCCGGTCGCCGGCGGCTACCGCTGGTTCATCGGCGAACGCGGCGAGGAGACCGGCCGCAGCACCTCGCGCGCCGCCCGGGCGGCGGAGGCCGACACCGTCACCGACCTGAACCACCGCCAGGCCGCCCACGACGCCACCGAAGCCGAACTCGACGCCGCCCGCGAACGCCTCTACCACCTGTGGTGGCTGAGCCGGCTTCCCCGCCGCTCCGACGACTTCAACGCCCGCATCGACGACGAACTCGATCCCGGCAACCCGGACGGTGCAGCCGGACGTGTCGTCGTCCTCGCCCGCGACCTGGCCGCCCAGCGCGCCGCGCTGCCCTGGGGCCGGAGCGAGGCGGACCTGGCGGCGCGCATCGACGCCCTGTACCCGGCCTATCACTCCCGGGCCGCACGGCGCCTGATCCGGGTGCCCGCCGAGGACTTCGAGTACAGCGCCGACCCGGTCCTCACCCTGCAGGGCGCCAACCTCCACGCCCCGCTCACCCGGGACAGCGCCCTGCCCTGCCGCACCCCCGAACGCCTCGTCACCACCGCCTCCAACATCACCACCACCGACGTCGCCGCGACCGCTGCCCAGATCGACCTCACCGGACAGCAGCCGGCCTGCTTCCCCGCACTGCTCAGCGAGTTCCTCATCCTCGACCGGGCACTGGCGAGCGGTGCGATCCGGGACGTCACCGGCACCCTGCCCGAGTACGGCACAACACTGTGGGCGATGCCGTGGCAGCCGCTGTTCCTGCTCTGGAAGGCCGAGTACTTCCCCCTGCCCTTCCGTGACGGCGACACGGCGCACTGGGAATTCGTCGACGGCTCCCGCTACCAGTACAACGGCACCGGCGAGTCCGGCACCCCGCTGGTCGTCTCCGGCCGCCAGCTCTTGGCCCCCTCCGCCGGGCACATCGTCGACGGCTCCCTGCAGAGCTACGCCCGCGTGCGGGACAACCTGTCCGCCGACGCCGTACACGGCGTCCGCTCCCAGGCTCGTAAGGCGGACTACCTCTCCCAGAGCCTCGACGGGTTCGGCGCCGCTGTCGCCCAGCGCAGGCCCCTCGCCGGCCTCCAGCCCGCCGGGGACCTCGCCGACCTCATCGGCAACGGCGACTATCCCCCGCCGGAGCCCGGCGCCATGCCCGCCAGCGACTGGGACCCCTGGCCCGAGACCACCTTCCAGGAACTGCGCGCCGGCCAGCTCGCCTTCCTGGACCTGGCCGTCGTCGACCGCTTCGGACGCTCCGTCAACCTCATCACCAACCCCAGCCACTTCACGCCCGAAATGCCCGACACCATGCGCCCGGCCCATCCCGTCAGCGACTACGACTCCGACCGGCTGGTCGAGCTGGGGCCGCGCCTGCTCCAGCCCGCCCGGCTGCGCTTCGACTTCCTCGCCGCCATCACCGACGAGGACACCGACCTCACCCCCGGGACAAACCCCGTCTGCGCCTGGCTCTTGCACAATCGCCTCGACAAATCCCTCGTCGTCCACGCCCCCGACGGCGCCACCCTCGGCGAACTGCGCGTCACCCTCGACCGCGACGGCCGGCGGGAGGTCTCCTGGTTCGCCCTGCCCGGCTCCGAGGTCACGGAGTTCGAGCAACTGGAGACGGCGGCCCCCCACCCCTACCGGCTGCTCAACGCGGTGAAGACCCGCGGCCCGCAGACCTTCGACGCGTTCAGGGCCACCCTCGACCGGGCCCTTGAGACCATCGACCCGGACGGCCCTGCCGACCCCGGCCTGGGCTTCCTCCTCGGCCGACCCCTCGCCCTGGTCCGCACCCGCCTCACCATGAACCTGCGCGGCCCTCTGCGCACCGACGTCAGCTGGCAGAACCTCTTCGAGCCCGGCACGCCGCAACTTCCCACCTATCCGTGGGCGATCCGCCTCGGCGAGGCACAGCAGAGCGACGACGGCCTGGTCGGATACGTCCTGGACGACGACTACGAGCACTTCGAGAGTGTCGTCGATCCGGCCGCGGGCAGCGGGGAGTACCTGCGGCCGATCGGCGATCGGCCGAGCCTGGAGCTGGACTTCGGCGAGCACAGCACCGCGGTCGCCACCGTACTTCTGGACCCGCGTGCCGCCGTGCACGCCACCACCGACATCCTCGCCACCAAGAAGGTGTTCGTCCCGCAGGAGTTCACCGATCCGGCGATCGCCCGGATGGCGGTCAACTTCCGCACCGGCCCCCTGCTGGCCGCCACCACCGCCCTGAGCGGCCCGCAGGGCGAGAACGAGGAGACCGTCCTCATGCCGGTGCCGGCCGGGATCGTCGGCACCTGGAGCTGGTCGGAGAACCGCGGCGGCACATGGGAGAAACTGCCGGTTCTCGGCCAGGACCAGTACGACCTGCCCCTGGCCGAGCCCGAGATCCGCTCCGGCTTCCTCACCCTGGATGACGCTGCCGCACACAGCCGCGGCGACAACTGACCGGTCGACACCTCCGCTCATTCCGTGCCGCCCCAATGGTGGGGCGGCACGGCCAACGAACCCCCACAGGAGCCAGCCGTGACCCTAGTTGTCCAGATGCAGGACGCAGGCAGTGCAGCGAACGACCCGCTGCTGTCCTACGCCGTCACCACCACGCCGAGTCCCCTCAAGGCGTCGCCGGAAAACCCGCAGGCCGAGGAGGAGATCGGGGAACTGATCATCTCCGTTGCCCGGCAGAGTGGCACGCCGGCCGACGTCGAGTGGATCAAGGTGAAGATCCCGTCCGGAACGATGGCACCCGACCTCGCCACCGACCTGGCCAAGGTCAGCCCGCGGATCAGCCTCGCCGGCTGGACCGTGCGCCTGGACGCAGGCGCCAAGGAGTTCGTCTGCGCCCCCACCAGCGGTCACGCGCCCGTCGGTCCCGACATCGGGATCACCATCCAGCTGTCCGACATCCCCGTCAGCCGCAAGGTCGGCACTGCCCCCCTCACCGTCACCGAACGGTCTCGCACCGGAAGCGCCGCCTTCCAGGACCGCACCACCGTCTTCGACATCGGCAAGTTCCCCGCCGACTTCTACCTGCGCAACTTCCTCTGCGAACCCTCCATCATCCCCAACGGCGGTGACATCAAGCTGACCTGGGAACGCTCTGCCAACGCCACCTACGAACTGCTGTACCCAGGAGTCGACCGAGACGTCACCAATCGCACCAGCCTCGATATCGAGGGCGTCAGGTCCGACACCACCTTCTACCTCCGTGCCACCACCGGAGACCCCACCAATCCCGTCGTACGGATCATCTCCACCCAGGTCACCGTCCTCAAGCCCGACCTCGAAGTCGGGAACCTTACCGTCCACGGCACATCGGATCTCAACGATGCACTGACCGTGGCAGGCCCCACCACCCTGAACGGCGAGTTCAGCTTCGGCAAAGCAGTCGACGCTTACCGGCAGTGGGAACTCCAACACATCGGCGACGGAAGCGTCACCGAGCTCACCGCAACCTGGAAAGCTCCGACCTCGGGACTGGTCACCGTGACAATCTCCCGAAGCGGAGGAGAGAGCAGCGCCATGCTGTGGAGCGGGAACATGAACTTCACAGCGTGGGCTCATTGCTCGCCGGGAACCAGTAGCGCATCCGCCGTCCTTCCCGTCATGAAGGACCAGAACTTCGGATACACCCTGCTTCGAGGCAGTCGCACGACCACAATCAAAACAAACTGGACTGGTCTGGGCACTGGCACTGCCAAGCCGATCTACGACCCCCAATAAGGACAATCGCGATAGGCCCGTCCCGCCGTCCCGCAGAGCCGTGCCGACCGGGGCAGGCAACCCTCAACTTCGACAGCTTTACTCATGGTGCCTGTTCCGCGCCGTGCAGGGTTCCTACGGGATCCGCCATCCACCTGGACGATAGTGTGCGCTTCCTCACAGCTCCGAGCGCCGATGGCAACACGACGCGTTGCCGCGAAACGACACGCCCGACGTGCTCGGGCGCCCTGTAAAGCGACACGACCTGCGTGGGACACGGTCACTGCGGAAACAAAGCGCAGCGAACCGGGCCCTCTCGTCCTCGATTTCGTCAAGCTCGCCACGTCGTTGTGGCCGGAGCACCCTGAACTGCGCACCGCCCTGTTCGAGGGGTACGGCCGGCCTCTGTCCGAAACAGAGGAACGCGCGCTGTCAGCGTTCGCCGCAGCTGACGCAGCCAGCGCCCTCGTCTACGGCCCCCGGCACGGCGACTCGCTGGTGACCGCCCGCGGCCGGCGCACCGTCGAACGCCTGGTGCAGGAGGGCCGTCTGTGAGCGACGCGCCTCACCTGCTGATCGCTGACGTGGCCCAGGTCCTGCTCCAGGCGAACGGCGCCGCCCTGTGCGTACGCCGCAAGCCGGACGCCGACCTCGCACCAGGACAACTCACCGTCGTGGGTGGCCATCTGGAAGCCGGCGAGCCGCTCGATCGCGCCGCGCGGCGCGAAGCGAAGGAAGAGACGGGGGTTCACATCAGCGCCGAGCAGCAGGAGTTCTGCGGCCTCATCCACCACCACGAACCCGGTGACGGCATGGACCGGATCACCGCCGTGTTCGTCGCCCAGTCTTGGGCGGGTGAGCCGCACAACGCCGAGCCGGACAAGCACGAGGGGCTGTTCTGGGTGTCGATGGAGAAACCCCCGCCGGACTGCCACCCCTACACCGCGGCCATCTTCCACATGCTCACCCACGGCCCGTCATACCGGGCGCTGAACTGGCCTGCCTCGGGAGGTGCCCGGTGAAGAGGTTCTTCGGACCGGTGAAAATGGCCGAGCCCCGGGTCTCCGACGCCGAACAAGAACTGTTCGGCGGTCCGCTGCGCTACGACATGGGCTGGTCTCACCACGAGCACGCGGGCCTGGATCTGACCATGATGTCGGCGCTGCGCTCCATGCCCGCGCTCGTCGGCGCCACCCTGCGTATGGCGTGGCAGGCCGACCGGCGGGCGCTGCTGGCCGTGGCGGTCAGCGAGGTCGGCCAGGGCGTGGCAGCGGCCATCGGGCTGCTTGCCGTCAACGCCGTCATGCACGCGCTGCTCGCCGGAACGGGCAGCGCCAACGAGCGGTTGCACGCGCTGTTACCCGGTCTGCTGGCCGCCGCCGCCATCGGTGTCGTCAACTCCGCCCTCTCCGCCTGGTCCACCTCCCGTGCGGGGCGTCTGGAGCCGAAGGTCGAGCGGATCGCGACCACCCAGTATCTGGCCGGCGCTGTCAGCGTCGAGCTGGAGGCCATCGACGACCCCGACTTCCGCCGGCTCGTCGACATCGCACAGCACGGCCCCGGCTCCGCCCGCCGCATGATCGGAGCCTGCGTCGCCGCGCTAAACGGCATCATCTCGCTGATCGCCACGGCCAGTGTGCTCGCCGTTCTGGACCCTGTGCTGATGCCCATGCTGGTCCTCATCGCGGCCCCGCGGGGCTGGGGCGCCATGCGCGTGGCGCAGGAACGGTACGTGTCGGTGATGACCTGGATCGAGCATGTGCGGGCCAGCCGCCTCATCGGCAACCTGCTCACTGAGCGCTCTGCCGCGCAGGAGGTGCGCATCCACGCCGTGGGCACCTTTCTCCTCGACCGCTACGAGCGCATGGCCGAGAGCGCCGAAGCCGAACAGGAGCGTCTTGCCTCCAGCAAGGCCCTCACCGAGTGGGTCGCCTCGGCGCTGTCCGGCCTGGCCATGGCCACGACGTACGCAGCCATGTTCTGGCTCATCCTCTCCGGGCACATGAGCCTCGCCATTGCTGGCACCGCCGTGATCGCGGTGCGGACCGGTTCGGCGAGCCTGGGCGGGCTGGTGATGAACATCAACCAGTTGCACGAGGAGTCCCTGTACGTCCGCGATCACGGCCGGTTTCTGACCGAGGCAGCACAGCGCACCATCCCCGAGGGCGGCTGCCCAGTGCCCGAGCGGGTCAGGGAGATCGCCCTCGACGGCGTCACCTACCGCTACCCCGACCGTGACACGTCTGCCCTGGAGCAGGTGTCGCTGACCCTGCCGATGGGGTCGGTCACCGCCGTGGTCGGCGAGAACGGCTCCGGCAAGAGCACACTGATGAAGATCCTTTCGGGGATGCTGCTGCCCCAGGCCGGCACCCTGCGCTGGGGGGAGGAGGACGTCACCGGTCTCGACCGCTCTCAGGTCTTCGCGCGCGTCTCCCTGCTCACCCAGGATTTCCAGCGCTGGCCGGTGACCGCCGCGATGAACATCCGCCTCGGCCGCCCGGCCCACGCGGCGACATCGCAGGATCTGGAGCCGTCGGTCGACTACGCCGGCGCCGCCCCGGTCATCGCCAAACTCCCCGACGGTCTGCGCAGTCTGCTGGCCCGCATGTTCCGCGGGGCCATCGAGCTCTCCGGGGGCGAGTGGCAGAAAGTGGGGCTGGCCCGCACCCACTGGCGCAGCTCAACCTCGCAGGCGGACAGCGTCCTCATCGTGGATGAACCCACCTCCGCGCTCGACCCCGAGGCCGAAATCGAAGCCTTCGACCGCATCCGCCGCCTTGCCGCTCCGAACCGGGCCGTCGTCCTGGTCACCCACCGCATGTCCGGCGTCCGCCACGCCGACCACATCTACGTCCTGAATCACGGGCACCTCGATGAACACGGCACGCACGACGAGCTCATCGCCGCACGCGGGCGGTACGCCGCCATGTTCGACGCTCAGGCCGCCCAGTACGCCCCCACCACCGCCAGCATCCCCAACCCCGCCGCCCCCACCGTCTCGGACCCCGCGTGAACCACTCGAACGAAAGGCCCACAGTGACAACACCTCCCACCGTCAACCTCGACGAAGCCAGCGCCCTGCGCCACCAACTGGCCGACCAACTCGCCGAGGCGGGCCACATCCGCACCCCCGCGGTCGACGAGGCCCTGCGTACTGTGCCCCGGCACGCCTTCGCCCCCGAGGTCCCGGTCCAAAAGGCGTACGCGAACGACATCGTCGCCACCCGCCACAGCGACGACGGCCATGTCATCAGCTCCATCTCCGCGCCCTGGCTGCAGGCCGACATGCTCGAAGCCGTCCGCATCCAGTCCGGCCACCATGTCCTGGAGATCGGCTCCGGCGGCTACAACGCCGCCCTCATCGCCGAACTCGTCGGCCCCACCGGCAGCGTCACCACCGTGGACATCGACCCGGCCGTCACCGACCGCGCCACCCGCTTCCTGACCCAGACCGGATACGACCGCGTCCAGGTGGTCACCGCGGACGCCGAGCACCTGCCCACCGGCATCGTGCCGGACGGCGGCTTCGACGCCATCCTGGTCACCGTCGACACCTGGGACCTGCCCTGGATCGACGCTCCCACCGAGGGCGGACGTCTCGTTGCGCCGCTCCGTCTGCACGGGTACCACTTGGCCATCGGCTTCACCAAGCGCGACGGGGCCCTGCACAGCGACGAGCCGCTCATCGTCTGCGGCTTTGTCGCCATGCAGGGCGACGGCGCCTGGAACGCGAACCGGCGCACCATCCCCGGCACCGGCGTCCACCTGTCCTGGGAGGACGGCACGCCCATGCCGGTCGACCAGCTCGCACCCGCCCTCACCCGCGAACCGACCGTGGCGCACACCCACGTCACCGTCGGCGGCCAGGAGCCCTTCGACGCCCTCACCCTCTACCTGGCCGGCGTTCTCCCCGGCTTCTGCCGCCTGTCCGTCGAGCCGGACGGCAACAACGGGGTCCTGAACCCGCCGCCCAAGCACTGGCCCGGCGCCGCGATCGTCCGCGATGCCTCCCTCGCGCGGCTGGCCACCGAGCGCATCTCCGACGGAGATGACGGCAACGGCCTGTACGAGTTCGTCGTCCACGGCTACGGACCCCACGGCCACCTGGCCGCGAGGGAGATGGTGGAACAGGTCCAGTACTGGCAGCGCAACCACCGCGCCGCCCTCTGCCCACGCATCACCATCCACCCGCTGGACACCGACGGCCCCGCGCCCGTGACCGGGCATCCGCACATGTTCGTCAAGAAGCACACTCGCGTCGCGATCGACTGGCCGACGATTCCCGGCACCGCGGCCCTGCTCACCTGCGGCTGACGCCTCTAGTTGACACATAACATCGACAACTGTCACCAAGATCACCCACGCCTTTCAGCGACCGTGCGGGGCGAGATCGACCCGGCCGTCCTAACCCAAAGTCGCGCCGACCGGACAGGACCTTGTCAGTGGGGGGTGAGATGCTGCGGCGGTGGTCTTCCCCCGGTTCCCTCGGGGGAAGACCACCGCCCGTCTGCACTGATCAGAGCTCTCCGCTCACCATGGCCTCACGGAACATCCTCCACTCGGTGGCCGTGTACCGCAGCGGCTCCAGGTGGAGGTTCTTCGAGTCGCAGCCCGGCCGCACACGTCCAGCGGCCACTTCCTGGGGACAGCCCGTGCACCGCGGTGACGCCCCAGCGCCCTACGACGGCTTCGCCGACACCTTCGCCGCCGAAGCGGCCGTCAGCGCCTACAACGCCCTCTACGACCGGCCCACCGTCCTCGCCCTGCTCGGTGACGTCCGCGGCCTGCGCGTCCTGGACGCCGGCTGCGGGCCCGGCCTGTACCTGGAGCAGCTGGCGGCGCGCGGTGCCGCAGCCATCGGGTTCGACCAGAGCGCGGACATGGTCCGCCACGCCCGGCAGCGTCTCGGCCCCGGGATCGAGGTACGCCAGCACGACCTCCACGATCCGCTCGACTGGCTGGCCGACCACGCCGTCGACCTCGTCCTTGCCGCCCTGGTCATCCACTACGTCCGCGACCGTGTCGCCGCCCTCCGCGAGCTTCACCGAGTCCTGGTCCCACAGGGCCGGCTCATCCTCTCCACCAGCCACCCGACCGCCGACTGGCTCACCCACGGCGGCAGTTACTTCGATGCCGACCACGTCGAAGAGACCTGGTCGGAAGGCATGATCCACCGCTACTGGCGCCAGCCGCTCCAGGGGTGGGTCGAAGAGTTCACCGCCGCTGGCTTCGCCATCGAACAGATGGTGGAGCATCGGCCAGACCCGCAGATGGCCCACGAGCACGCCGCCCAATACGCCAAACTGTCCCGCGAGCTCGGCTTCATCGCCTTCCGACTCGCCAAGACCGCCACGCACGCACCCCCCGACCACTGACCGAGGAACGCGAGAGAGAGCCATGACATCTACTGGTAACCCGGCCTATCAG
>NZ_JAGGPC010000032.1:0-139898 GCF_018614005.1 Streptomyces sp. ISL-99 | reverse complement strand
GCCTGCGGCGGGCCTTTCCCCACCCCGCCCCTTCCCGAACCGGGGCAAGCCCCGGACCCCGGACGCCCTACGGGCGCGTCCGTCCTCAAACGCCGGACGGGCTGAATCCCCCGCTGAGCGCGGCAAGAACAAGCCGCGCTCAGCAAACTTCACCCACGCGGGTACTCCGGGCCCGCGCCGGTACTCGTGCACTCGTGCCGACACCTCCGGCCCCGCGTCGCGCTTCCGGGCTCGTGCCGGCGCCTCAGGGCCCGCGTCGGCACCGGGCCTGCGCCGCACGCCGGGCCGCGCTAGTACTTCTGGGCCCGTGCCAGTACTTGTGGGCCCGCGCCGCATTTTCGGGTCCGCTCTGGTACTTCCGGGACCTGCGCCGCACGGCGGGCCCGCGCCGGGACTTCTGGGCCCGTGCCGACATTTCCGGGTCCGTGTCGGTACTTCCGAGCTCGCGCCGCGCTTGGGTCCGTGCCGCTACTTCGGGCTCGCGCCGCGCTTGGGTCCGTGCCGCTACTTCGGGCTCGCGCCGCGCTTGGGTCCGTGCCGCTACTTCGGGCTCGCGCCGCGCTTGGGTCCGTGCCGCTACTTCGGGCTCGCGCCGCAGCTCCGGGCCTCCCGCACTTCTGCGGCCCGCGCCGCGCCTCCGGCTCCCCTCCCGCACCCTCATCAGGCCCCGCCCGGGCAATCCAGCCCCTCCGGCGTTTGAGGAGCGGGGTCTGGGGCGGAGCCCCGGTTCGGGAAGGGGCGGGTCGGGGAAAGTCCCGCGCAGCGGCCCGCCCAGCCCGCCCCACCGGCCCACTCACGCCAGGCACCCGCACACCGCCCACACCTCACCGCGCCGGCCCACGGCCACACCGCGCCGGCGCACCACCGCACCGCACGACCTCACCGCCCCAGATGCCGGACCCGCTCCCAAACCGCAGCATCCGCCACCCCCACCCGGCGCCGGAACCCCCGCACCCCCACATCCCGCAGCTCATCCGTCTCCAGGAAGCTCCGTCGCCCCCGCGCGTCCCCCACCGCCCCCGGCGGCAACGCGATCACACCGGGCCGCTCGTCATGGTGCTTGCTGGTGATCTTCGCGATCAGCGCACTGTTACCCCGGACCGACAACACCAGGCAGGGCCGGTCCTTCGACCCGGGCCCGTCCTCGTACGGCACATCGGCCCACCAGATCTCACCCGCCCGAGGACCCCGTTCCGGCGCGCGCCGACGCGGTCCACCGGGGCGCCCGGGCGGTCGCGTGCGCCCCCCGGGTCGCCGGCTCCGGCCCCGGCCGTCGACCACAGCCGCGACCAGCGCAAGTACCACTACGGCGACCAGCGCCACCCACCAGGACGTGTCCATGCCCCCGACCGTACCGGCGCCCCGCCCGCCCCGCGCGCTCCGCCCGAACCGGTGACAGTGCCGGTGACTTCAACCACAACGACCCGCCATCAAGGAGCGACCAGCTCTTTCGCGCCTTACGCTCGACGGACCTGAACCCGCACGAACCCTCCCCGTCCCTGTTACGGAGGTTCACGCTCCATGAAGCTCACCGTCGTCGGCTGCTCAGGGTCGTTCCCGTCCGCGGAATCGGCCTGCTCGAGCTACCTCGTCGAGGCCGACGGCTTCCGGCTGCTTCTCGACCTGGGCAACGGCGCCCTCGGCGAGCTGCAGCGCCACGTCGGTCTCTACGACATCGACGCCGTCTTTCTCAGTCACCTGCACGCCGATCACTGCATCGACATGTGCGGTTACTTCGTCGCGCGCTACTACCGGCAGGAGGGCGGCCGCGCCCCCGCGATCCCCGTGTACGGCCCGGAGGGCACCGAGCAGCGCCTCACGACGGCGTACGCCGACACCCCGAGCGAGAAGTCGATGGCCGAGGTCTTCGACTTCCACACGCTCAAGCCGGGCGTGTTCGACATCGGCCCCTTCTCCGTACGTACGGAGAAGGTGGCGCACCCCGTCGAGGCGTACGGCATCCGCGTCGAGCACGGCGGCAGGTCCCTCGCGTACTCCGGCGACACCGGGGTGTGCACGGCCCTGCACGAACTGGCCGACGGTGTGGACCTGTTCCTGTGCGAGGCGTCGTTCACGTACGGCAAAGAGGACATCCCGGACCTCCACCTCAACGGCCGCGAGGCGGGCGAACACGCCAGGCGGGCGGCTGTCGGCCGGCTGGTCCTCACGCACATCCCGCCGTGGACGGACCCGCAGGTGAACCTGGCCGACGCGCGCGCGGTGTACGACGGCCCGGCGGAACTGGCTGTCGCGGGCGCGGAGTACGAGATCTGACGTACGCACAGAGGAGGGCCCCTGGACCAGCGACTACGGTCCGGGGGCCCTCCTCTGTGTCTGCGCGAACCGCGCGGCTACTTCGCCTCCGCCTTCTGCAGCTCGGCGATCTCCTCGTCGGACTCACGGCCCGGCGTCGGAAGGTTGAACTTGGTGATCGCGAAGCGGAAGACCACGTAGTAGACCGCCGCGAAGCACAGACCGACCAGCAGCAGCATCCACGGTTTCGTCGCGATGCCGATGTTCAGGCCGAAGTCGATCGCGCCCGCCGAGAAGCCGAAACCGTCCTTCATGCCCAGGCCCCACGTCAGGGCCATGGAGACACCGGTCAGTACCGCGTGGATGCCGTACAGCACCGGGGCGATGAACATGAACGTGAACTCGATCGGCTCGGTCACGCCGGTGAAGAAGGAGGTCAGTGCCAGGGACAGCATCATGCCGCCGACGGCCTTGCGGCGCTCGGGGCGGGCGCAGTGCACGATCGCGAGGCAGGCGGCCGGGAGCGCGAACATCATGATCGGGAAGAAGCCGGTCATGAACTGCCCGGCGGACGGGTCACCCGCCAGGAAGCGGGCGATGTCGCCGCTCTTGCCCTCGTACGTACCGGCCTGGAACCACGGGAACGAGTTCAGCAGGTGGTGCATGCCGACCGGGATCAGCGCACGGTTGGCGACACCGAAGATTCCGGCGCCGACTGCGCCGGAGCCGACCAGCCACTCACCGAAGTTGTGCAGACCCGTGCCGAGTACCGGCCAGATGAAACCGAAGATGATGCCGACGACGAGGCCCGCGAAAGCGGAGAGGATCGGGACGAGACGGCGGCCGCCGAAGAAGCCCAGCCAGTCCGGCAGCTTCTTCCGGTAGAACTTCTGGTAGAGGAGGGCGACGACGATGCCCATGACGACACCGCCGAGCACCTTGGCGTCGACCGGCGCCTCCGTCATGACGATCTTGCCGTCGACGACCTTTGCCACCTTGGGCAGGTTGGAGTCGGTGAAGGTGGCCAGGACGTTCTTGAAGACCAGGTAACCGGTGACGGCCGCGAGCGCGGTCGAGCCGTCCGACTTCTTCGCGAAGCCGATCGCGATGCCCACGGCGAACAGCAGCGCCATGTTGTCGAGGATGGCGCCACCACCCGCGGCCATGTAGCCGGCGATCTTGGTGATGAACGTCGGGAACGACTCGCGGCCGAGCATGTCGGCGTTGCCGAGCCGGACCAGGAGCGCCGCTGCCGGCAGCACCGCGACCGGCAGCATGAGGCTGCGGCCGATGCGCTGCATGACAGCCATCGCGCCGGAGCCCTTCTTCTTGGCGGCCGCGGGGGCGGCGGCGCTGTCCGTGGACATCATTTCCTCCATGGGGCAAGGCGCCGCCAGGGGGAAATGGGGGACGGCGGCGTCTCCGGGATGACGCGGCGTACTCACTCGCTCGCCACGTGGTCTACACCACTCAGTGGTGTAGACCAGTTTTAGCACGGTGAAGGACGGATAAGGAACCCGCGATTCCCGTGCTCAAGGACACACCGGCCCAGGCGCGGCAAAGACCCCCGGACCGGGCAGGTCCGAGGGTGGTGGAAAGCGCGTTCTGGCCGCCTATTTGGTGACGTCCCGCTCGATCTCTTCCGCGACCTCCTCCGGTTCCCGCCCCGGAGTCGGCAGATTGAACTTGACGATCGCGAACCGGAAGATCGCGTAATAGACGACCGCGAAGACGAGACCGATGGGAATGATCAACCAGGGTTTCGTCGCGAGGCTCCAGTTGATGACGTAGTCGATCAGCCCGGCCGAGAAACTGAAACCGTCCTTCACGCCCAGCTCCCACGTCACGGCCATCGAGACGCCGGTCAGCAGGGCGTGGACCACGTACAGCAGCGGCGCGATGAAGAGGAACGAGTACTCGATCGGCTCGGTGATGCCCGTGACGAACGACGTCAGGCCGACCGACAGCATCATGCCGCTCACCGCCTTCCGGCGATGCGGCTTCGCCGTGTGCGCGATGGCGAGCGCGGCGGCCGGCAGCGCGAACATCATGATCGGGAAGAAGCCGGTGAGGAACTGGCCGGCCGTCGGGTCACCCGCCAGGAAGCGGTTGATGTCACCGTGCACGACCGTGCCGTCGGGCTTCGTGTAATCACCGAACTGGAACCACACGAAGACGTTCAGGAACTGGTGCAGGCCCACCACGAGCAGCGCGCGGTTCGCGACACCGAAGATGCCCGCGCCCCACGACCCCGCGTCCACCAGCCACCTGCTGAAGCTCGTCAGCGCGTCACCGACCGGCGGCCATACCCACAGGCAGAGCGCGGCGAAAGCGATCGCGACGAACGCCATGATGATCGGGACGAGCCGGCGGCCGTTGAAGAAGCCGAGCCAGTCGACCAGCTTCACCCGGTGGAAACGCTGCCAGAACCACGCAGACAGCAGGCCCATGACGATGCCGCCGAAGACCCCCGGATTCTGGTACGTCGCCGCCGTGAAGGTGTCGTCACCGGCGAGGCAGCCGCCCGTGACGGTCGTGGTGCCCGCCGGGCAGTCCACCGGAAACTGACGCAGCACCGCGTAGTAGACGAGAAAGCCGGCCACCGCGGCGAGCGCCGTCGAACCGTCCGACTTCCTGGCCATGCCGATCGCCACACCCACCGCGAACAGCAGCGGAAGCCCCAGCGAAGAGTCGAGCAGCGCGCCACCGGCCCCCGCCATCACCTTGGCGACGTTCGTCCAGCCCAGACCGTCGTCACCGAAGACGTCCGGCTGCCCGAGGCGGTTCAGGATGCCGGCAGCGGGCAGTACGGCGATCGGGAGCTGGAGGCTGCGCCCCATCTTCTGCAGCCCCTGGAACAGACCACTCCACCACTTCTTCCGCTGCACGTCCCCGCTGTTCGAACTCATCGGCGTCCTCCCGGAACGGCCCAGGTTTGGCGGGCGTAGCAAACTGGTGTAGACCAGTTGCGGTACGGTCCGGAGCTCGGCCGGAAGACAGGGCACCGGTGATCGCCATCATTCGGTACAGGGCGGTTACTCGCCCGCGAAGTTGGGCCAACCGTGAGTTACCGTGGCAAAGCGGCCACGGTGGGCCGAGGCTTCGTGCTTTGACAACAGGGAGAAAGACATGGCCAGCAAGGCTGAGAAGATCGTCGCCGGGCTCGGCGGTATCGACAACATCGACGAGATCGAAGGCTGCATCACCCGCCTGCGCACCGAGGTCCACAACCCGGACCTCGTCGACGAGGTCGCCCTCAAGGCCGCCGGCGCCCACGGCGTCGTCAAGATGGGCACCGCGATCCAGGTCGTCATCGGCACGGACGCCGACCCCATCGCCGCGGACATCGAAGACATGATGTGAGTCGCCCGTGACTCGGTCGTGAGGGGCCCATCCGGAAATTCGAACCGGAACGGGCCCCTCGCATGTGCCCGTCCGGCGGCTAGGCTCAACTCCATGTCTCGAATCGACGGCCGCACCCCCGAACAGCTCCGCCCGGTCACCATCGAACGCGGATGGAGCAAGCACGCCGAGGGCTCCGTCCTCATCTCCTTCGGTGACACCAAGGTCTTCTGCACCGCCTCCGTCACCGAAGGCGTCCCGCGCTGGCGCAAGGGCAGCGGCGAAGGCTGGGTCACCGCCGAATACTCGATGCTCCCCCGCTCCACCAACACCCGCGGCGACCGCGAATCCGTACGCGGCAAGATCGGCGGCCGTACGCACGAGATCAGCCGCCTCATCGGCCGCTCGCTGCGCGCCGTCATCGACTACAAGGCCCTCGGCGAGAACACCATCGTCCTGGACTGCGACGTACTCCAGGCCGACGGCGGCACCCGCACCGCAGCCGTCACCGGCGCCTACGTCGCCCTCGCCGACGCCGTCGCCTGGGCCCAGACCAAGAAGATCGTCAAGGCCGGGCGCAAGCCGCTCATCGGCACCGTCGCCGCCGTCAGCGTCGGCATCGTCGACGGAGTCCCGCTCCTCGACCTCTGCTACGAGGAAGACGTCCGCGCCGAGACCGACATGAACGTCGTCTGCACCGGCGACGGCCGCTTCGTCGAGGTCCAGGGCACGGCGGAGGCGGAGCCGTTCGACCGCAAGGAACTGAACGCGCTCCTCGACCTCGCGAGCGGCGGCTGCGCCGACCTCACCGCGATCCAGGTGAAGGCGCTGGACGGCTCGCTCTGACCACGACGGCCCGCGAGCAACCGCGGACGCCCACTTGTGCGTCTTTCACGGCACGGGCGTACGGGCCGAACCGTACGCCCGTCCGCACACCCGAAGACCGCACACCGCACGCCCGTATCCGTACACCGACATCCGTGTACCTGGGGGAGGACCCGCTCCATGCGCAGTCGCCGTAGCCGTCACAGCAGCCGTAGCAGCCGTATCGCACTCGCCGTCGTCACCGCCGCCATGCTCACCGGCCTGGTCGGCTGCGGAGCCCTCGACAAGGCGATGGACTGCGTGAAGACCGCCGAGGCCATCGCCACCAGCGTCGACAAGCTGTCCACGGCCGTGTCCACCGCGGCCGACGACCCCACGCAGCTGACCGAGGCCCTCGACAACATCGACAAGGAACTGACGAGCCTGGAGGACACGACGGACAACGCGGACCTGTCGAAGGCCGTCGACGACATGAACAAGGCCGTCGACAACGTCCGCACCGCCGTCAGGAACGGCGACGAGACGCCGGACATCGGGCCCGTCACCGACGCCGCCGCCGGGATCGGCAAGGTCTGCACTCCGTAGGCCCGTAGATACTGGGTGCATGACCCGCCTGATCCTCGCCACCCGCAACGCCGGGAAAATCACCGAGCTGCACGCGATCCTCGCCGACGCAGGTCTCCACCACGACCTCGTCGGCGCGGACGCGTACCCCGAGATCCCCGACGTCAAGGAAACCGGCGTCACCTTCGCCGAGAACGCCCTCCTCAAGGCCCACGCCATGGCCCGGGCGACCGGCCTCCCCGCCGTGGCCGACGACTCGGGCCTCGCGGTCGACGTACTGGGCGGCGCCCCCGGCATCTTCTCGGCCCGCTGGTCGGGCACCCACGGCGACGACGCGGCGAACCTGAACCTCCTGCTGGCCCAGCTGGCGGACATCGACGCCCCGCACCGCACGGCACACTTCGCCTGCGCGGCGGCCCTGGCCCTCCCCGACGGCACGGAACACGTGGTCGAAGGCCGCCTCCAGGGCACCCTCCGCCACACCCCGGCCGGCACGAACGGCTTCGGCTACGACCCCATCCTCCAGCCCGACGGCTACGCGGTGACCTGCGCGGAACTGACCCCGGCGGAGAAGAACGCCATCAGCCACCGCGGCAAGGCGTTCCGGGCGCTGGTGCCGGTGGTGCGGGAACTGCTCGGCTGAGGTACGAGAAAGGGCGCCCCGTCTACCGGGGCGCCCTTTGAAGCTGTGCGGCCGATGGGATTCGAACCCACATGGGCGAAACGCCCAGAGGCACCTAAAACCTCCGCTTATACCATTCAGCAACGGCCGCTAGCCGCCTGTCATCCTACTGGGCACGACCGTGTCGCACGACCCATGCCGCGCCCGGCCGTTGGCGTGCTCACCCGCGAGCGAGCGACCCACTTCGCCCCCGGCCGGCCACGGCTCCGTACGAGAAAAACGAAAAGTGTTCTCCGCCACGTAGGCCGTGGATAAAGTGCTGGTGCAGCACGACGGAGCAGCATCGATCTGCGGACGCCGGGAGCAGCGGCGTACGGAGTGAACGGGGAAACCAACGTGCCGACCGCGATCGCAGTCACCAGCGCCGACTTGGTGTTGCCGCCCACCGATCAGCAGACTCCGACCGCCGCCCTTCTCCAGGCCCCGGACGCCCAGCCGCTCGAAGCCGCGCTCGTCGACATGAACGTCATGCTGGAGCGGTACGGGTACGTCGTCGCTGTCTACCCCGCGTCGATCGCCGCCGCCCATGAACGCCGCCTCCACACCATCCGCTCCATGCTGGAGACGGACCGGCTGGCGTTGCTGAAGCTCGATCTTCCGCCGCTGGGCATCGCGGTACTCGTGCGCCAGCTCCGGCAGTTGTCCATCTGCGACTTCAGCGCCGGTGTCGTCGCGTCGGCGGCTCGGCTGCTGTCGCACTACATCTACGCGGGCGCGCTGCTCAACTCGGTCACGAAGCTGGACCGGGTGCCGGTCAGTCTCAAGTCGCACGCGAAGTCCTGGATGCCGGGTTCGCAGTTCGGCGTACTGGCCAATCCCGAGCCGCAGTTGATCAAAATCAGCAGCAGCGGGACGGGTGCGGCTTCGGGTGCGGGCGTGGGCGCCGGTGCGGGCGTGGCCGCCGGTTCCGGGGCCGGCGCCGGGCTCAGCGGGCCCGGATTCGCCACCCAACTCCTCGTCGGGAAAGGGACTCTCGTCTCCGACTGGGTCACCGCGACGCTCGCCCCCGCCTGGCAGGTCTCCGGCGTACAGGAAACCGGACTGCCCGCCGACTCCCCGCGCTGGTGGGGGACGGCGAAGATGATCGAGTTCGCCGCGTTCCTGCCGGACATCTCCGTGCTCTACCAACTGGTGGCGTCCGTACGGCGGGAGAAGTGCCACTGGTGCGGCATCGAACTCATCGGTGACCGCTGCGGCTTCTGCTCGGCCCCCCTCACGTCGCCGGAGAACCAATCCCGCGCGGTCGGTGTCTTGAACCAGGGGTCGCCGTAGCGCCGTGCGGGGCACCATATCCCTCAAGCAGCACGGTTGTTCCACCGTTCCACCGCCTCGTGCACGCGCCGCACCCGCGCACCACCCGCGCACCACCCCGCTCACTGTCCGTTGATCCGACGTTCCTGATCGAGGTAGCCCGTTTCCATGAACTCACGTCAGCGCCGCGGCATCATCCTGCTGCTCCTGTCGGTTCTCTGCGCCTTCGGGGCGTTCGCCGGCGTGCTCTCGGTGATCAGCGATGTGAACTCGAAAGTGGGGCCGGAAGTCGCGGCGTACCGGCTCAAGAACGACGTGGCGCCGTACAAACAGCTCGACGCGGGTCAGTTCGAGAAGATCTCGATGCCGAAGCGATGGCTTTCCGCCAATGCCGTGACCGACATCGCAGAGGTACGCGGCAAGATCGCGGTCACCCAGCTCCAGAAGGGCTCCCTCCTCCAGAGCGACATGATCGTGAAGAAACCCGAACTCGGTTCGGGCGAGCAGGAAATCGCGATCATGATCGATGCGGCCACCGGGGTGGCGGGCAAGATCAACCCCGGTTCGAGAGTGAATATCTACGCGACCTTCGAGGGCGAGGACGAAGGGCAGCCGAACAAGTCCCAGGTCATCGTCTCCGGCGCCCGCGTGCTCGACGTAGGCAAGATCACGGCCCTGGAGCCCGGCAGCAACGACCGCAGCCGCCGTGCCAAGGACGCCGTACCGATCACATTCGCTCTGAACACGCTCGATGCCCAGCGCGTGGCGTACGCAGAGTCCTTCGCCGAGCATGTGCGCCTGGCCCTCGTGGCCGACGGCAGCGACACCACCATCTCGCCGCGCGACCGTGAGTACACCCTCGACGGGGACAAGTGAGGACCGGCGTATGACGACTCGTATCCTCCCGGCGGTCGGCGATCCTGACGCCGCCCGCGCCATCACCACCCTCCTCAGCCAGCTCCCCGACGCGGAACCGGCCGCGCCCGTCACCGACTCCACCTCGCTCCTCGACACCCTCGCGCGGCTCGCGGGCGAATCGCTCGACGAACTGCCCGAGGTGGTCCTCGTGCACGAGCGCATCGGGCCCGTGCCCGCGCTGGAGCTGATCCGGGAGGTGGCTCTCCGCTTCCCGGCGGTCGGCGTCGTGCTCGTCACCGCCGACACCGGCCCCGCGCTCTTCACCGCCGCCATGGACTCGGGCGCGCGCGGGCTGGTCGGACTGCCGCTCGGTTACGAGGAGCTGGCGGCCCGCGTGCAGGGCGCCGCCTCCTGGTCCACCGGCGTACGCCGCCACCTGGGCTCGGGGCCGGACGTCTTCACGGGGCCCGGTGGCACCGTGGTGACGGTAACCGGCGCGAAGGGTGGCACGGGGGCCACGGTTGTCGCCGTACAGCTCGCTCTGGCGGCGAAGGCGTCGGGGCGGTCGGTGGCGTTGGTGGACCTTGACCTCCAGTCGGGGGACGTGGCGTCGTACCTGGACGTGCAGTTCCGCCGCTCGATCGTCGACCTGGCCGGCATCGCCGACATCTCGCCGCGCGTACTCCAGGACGCGGTCTTCTCCCACCCCACGGGCCTCAGCCTGGTGCTGGCACCGGCCGAGGGGGAGCGGGGCGAGGAGGTCACCGACCGGGTGGCGCGGCAGGTGGTCAGCGCGCTCCGCAACCGTTACGAGGTCGTGGTCGTCGACTGCGGTACGCAGATGAACAGCGCGAACGCCGCCGCCGTCGAGATGGCGGATCAGGCGCTGCTCGTCGTCACGCCGGACGTGGTGGCGGTACGGGCGGCCAAGCGCATGGTGCGGATGTGGGACCGCCTCCAGATCCGTAAGGCGGAGGAGACGACCACCGTCGTCAACCGCCACAACCGCAACACGGAGATCCAGCCGCCGCTGGTGGAACGGATCACGGGCACGAAGGTCGCGCGGGCCGCGATCCCGGCCAACTTCAAGGAACTCCAGGCGGCCACGGACGCGGGCCGCATGCAGGACCTGGACAGCCGGGGCACAGTCAGGCAGGCGCTGTGGGCGCTGGCGGGCGAGCTGGGACTGGTGAAGCCGGCGGCGGGTACGGGAGGCAAGGGCGGCGGGAAGCTGCTGCGGAGCGACCGGGGCGCGATCGGCTTCCGGGGGCGGGGCAAGGACCGGGACCGAGGGGCGGTGACGGTGGAGCTTGCGGGCATGGCTCCTCTCATCTTCTTCGTGATGATCGCGATGTGGCAGGCGGTGCTGTTCGGCTACACGTTCTCGCTGGCGGGCAACGCGGCGGACGAGGGTGCGCGGGCGGCAACGGCGGCGGCGACGCGCGGCGATGACCCGCAGGCGGCGTGTGTGGCCGCTGCCGAGGAGCACCTGCCGTCGTCGTGGCAGGAGGACGCCACCGGCATCGACTGTGGGCAGGAGGGCAACCTGTGGAAGGCCGACGTGGGTCTGAGCACCCCGATCCTGTTCCCCGGGGCCGGCAGCTTCCCGTGGGAGGTAGACGGCAAGGCGGGCGCCGCGCTGGAAGGGGACGGGCAATGAACCTTTTACGCCGCCGGATCAACGGCCGGGAGCACGACCGGGGCGCGGCCATCCTGGAGTTCGCCGGCTTCCTGCCCATCCTGCTGATCGTCGCCATGGCCGGCATCCAGCTCGGCATCGTCGGTTACGCCGCCTCCCAGGCCGGCACCGCTGCGCGGGCGGCGGCGCGTACGGAGGCGCAGGAGGAGTTCCGGGGGCAGGGAGCGGCCACAGGCAAGGCGGCCATGAGTGACTGGCTGGCCGGCGGAACCGTCATCGAGTTCAGCGGCAACGTCACCGCGACTGCGAGGGTTCCGATCCCGTCGGTCGTACCGGGCGTCCCCGACTTCGGGCACGCGGTCAAGGCGGTGACGATGCCGGCCGACCAGGAGGACCGGTAGACCGCCCCGTATGCGAGGCCAGAACGAGGTCCGCACGAGCGAGGAGTTACGCACATGAGTCTGCGGGCACGCATCACCGCCCCCGACGAGCACGCGGGAGGGCGGGAGGACGGCCACCTGGTCGCCACCTACCGGACCAAGCTGCTCGAGGAGATCGACCTCGCGGAGATGTCCTCGCTTGCGGCGGGCGAGCGGCGGGCCCGGCTGGAGCGCGTACTCGCCCACATCATCAGCCGCGAGGGGCCCGTCCTCTCCACCGCCGAGCGCTCCCAGCTCATCCGCCGCGTCGTCGACGAGGCGCTCGGGCTCGGCGTACTGGAACCGCTCCTCGAAGACGCGTCCATCACCGAGATCATGGTGAACGGCCCCGACTCGATCTTCGTCGAGCGCGCCGGCCGGGTCGAGCAGCTCCCCATGCGCTTCGCGTCCAACGAGCAGCTCATGCAGACCATCGAGCGCATCGTCTCGACCGTCAACCGCCGTGTCGACGAGTCGAATCCGATGGTCGACGCCCGTCTCCCGTCCGGCGAGCGCGTCAACGTCATCATCCCGCCGCTGTCCCTGACCGGCCCGACGCTCACGATCCGCCGCTTCCCGCGCGCGTACCGCCTCCAGGAACTGATCGAACTCGGCACGCTCGACGAGCAGATGCTGATGCTGCTTTCGGCCCTCGTACGGGCCCGCTTCAACGTCATCGTGTCCGGCGGTACGGGCAGCGGCAAGACCACGCTCCTCAACGCGCTCTCCGGTCTCATCCCCGACCACGAGCGCATCATCACGGTCGAGGACGCCGCCGAGCTTCAGCTCCAGCAGGCGCACGTCATCCGTCTGGAGACCCGCCCGGCCAACGTCGAGGGCAAGGGGCAGATCACGATTCGCGATCTCGTACGCAACTCCCTGCGCATGCGCCCCGACCGCATCATCGTCGGTGAGGTGCGTGGCGGCGAGACGCTCGACATGCTCCAGGCGATGTCGACCGGCCACGACGGCTCGCTCGCCACCGTCCACGCCAACAGCGCCGAGGACGCCCTGATGCGCCTCCAGACTCTCGGCTCGATGTCGGAGGTCGAGATTCCGTTCGAGGCGCTCAGGGATCAGATCAACAGCGCCGTCGACGTCATAGTCCAACTGGCGCGCATGGCGGACGGCTCCCGCAAGATCAGCGAGATCGCGATTCTGGTGTCCCACGGCCGGGAGCGGTTCCAGATCGCGACCGTGTCGCGCTTCGCCGCCCAGCCGATGAGCGCGGACCGCGTCGTCCACGGCCGGTTCGAACATCTGGGGCTGCCGCGCCGTATCGCGGACCGGCTCCACCTGGCGAACGAGCCGATCCCGCCCGCGTTCGGCGTGACGGACCTTGACGATCCGCTCGACCCGCTCAATCCGCTCTACGTACGAGAGGCCCAGTAGGTACGCGATGAACAGTCCCGCAATGCTGGCGATCGGCAGCACGCTGCTCTGCGGCGCCTTCGGTGTCGCCGGGCTTCACACGTACGTCTCGGGCAAGACCCGGCGTGCCGCGCTTGTCGAGCGCCTGGCCATCACGGGCGCGCACGCCGTGGGCCGGCAGCGGCGCTTCCCGGGGGTCGACCGGCGGCTGCGGAAGACGGCTCTCGGCAAGAAGATCCACGTGCGGCTGTCGGCCACCGGACTCGACCTGACCGCGGGCGAGTTCCTCGTCTACGTGGTCGTCGGCGTGGCCGCCCTCTGGCTGATCGCCGCCTCGGTACTGGCACCCTTCTTCGGCCCCGTCGCCGGTCTGGTCGCAGTCTGGAGCGGAAGCGCGTTCCTCAACTGGCAGCGGCAGAAGCGGATCGAGGCCTTCATCAACCAGCTTCCCGACCTGTCCCGGATACTCGCCAACGCGACGGCCGCCGGACTGGCCCTGCGTACCGCGCTGAGCATGGCGGCCGAGGAGCTGGAAGCACCGGCGGGCGAGGAACTGGCGGGTGTGGCGAACCAGCTGGCGGTCGGCCGGTCCATCGACGACGCGCTGGGGGAGCTGGCCGAACGCCTGCCGTCGCGCGAACTCGTCGTCCTGGTCACGACCCTGGTGCTCTCCAACCGGGCCGGCGGCACGGTCGTCGGATCGCTCCGCAACCTCACCGAGACGCTGGAGGAGCGCAAGGAGACGCGTCGCGAGGTCCGCACCATGCTGGCCGAAGTCAATGCCACCGCGTACACCATCCCGCTGCTCGGCCTCGGCGCGATGATCATGCTCAACTCCGTCACTCCGGGCTCCATGGCACGGATGACGGGCACCCCGGTCGGCCAGATCATCGTGATCGTGGCCATAGGGCTCTACGCGCTCGGCTTCATAGCGATGCGCCGCCTGGGCAAGATCGACGTCTGAGCCCGCCAACCCCTGAAATCCGCCAACCCCTGAAACCCGAATCGCCCGTACGAGCTGAAACAGGAGGTGTCCGGCATGGGACTGCTTCTCGCGCTGGTGGTCGGTCTGAGCGTCGCGGGCGTGTTCCAGGGCATCAGGATGTACCGCGCCGAGGCCAAGATCCCCGGCGACCTGGCCGTCGCCCTGGAGATCGGCGCCTCGCGCGTCTCGGGGACGGAATCGGCGGTCGACCGCCTCGGCATGCGCTTCGCCCCGACCGTCCTTCGCCTCATGGGGCCGAGGCTCGTCGACAAGAAGCGCCGCAAGATCGACATGGCCGGTAACCCCGGCGGCCTCACCGTCGACCGGTACGCCGCGCGTCGCGCCGTGTACGGCCTGTTCGGCGGCTTCTCGGCCCTCGTACTGCTGATGAGCGATCTGCCGCTCTTCGGCGTCTTCTGCATCGCCTACGGGTGGTTCGCGGCCGACGTCACCATCTGGCAGGCCATCCGGGAACGCAAGGACGTCATCGAGCGGACCCTGCCCGACTTCCTCGACGTACTCGCCGTCGTCGTCAGCGCGGGCCTCGGCTTCCGGCAGGCTCTGGACCGCGTCTCGGAGAAGTACGAAGGGCCATGGGCCGACGAAGTACGCATCACCCTGCGCCAGATGGACATGGGCGTGAGCCGGCGCCATGCCTTCGACGAACTGCGCCGACGCAACGAGTCCGAACAGGTCTCCCAGTTCGTGACGGCGCTCCAGCAGGGCGAGGAACTCGGTGCTCCGATCGCCGACACCCTGATCCAGATCGCCAACGACATGCGCCGCACCGATGCCCAGAACTCCCGGCGGCGCGCCGCCAAGGCGATTCCCAAGACGACGGTGGTCACGCTCGCGTTCATGGTCCCGGCCACGCTGCTTCTCATCGTGGCCAACATGTTCCTGGGGTCGGAGACCGACTTCGGCTCGGTCTTCGGCGGCTGACGGCCATGGTGTCGCTTCCGACGATCCGGCTCGGGCAGGCGCTGGGGCATGGGCTCCGGTGCGGGCTCCGTACGCCGTCCGGCGGCGGCACGACGGCCCTCCACGGCGGCGTGAGCGTCCCGGAGGCGGCCCCCGCGTCCGCCCTCGCCGACGACGTACCCGCCCCGAGCATCCCGATCCAGATCAACGCCCTCCAGGCGCTGTGCCGCCAGGTTTTCGGCTTCCGCCTCGCCATGATCGCGCTTGGGGCGCCCTTCGCGCTCGCCAGGGCCGGGGGGCAGTTCGGGGGCTGGCTGGTCGGCGGGGCCGTGGTGTTCAGCTTCGTGGGCTCGTACGCGATGCTGCGGGACTGGGAGGTGTTCGGCCCGCTGCTCATCAAGTACCGCACGCTGATGGGCGTCGACGTGCTCTTCGGCTCCGTCCTGCTGCTGACGGCTTCACCGGACTCGGCCCTCGGCTACGCCACTGTCTGTACGCCGCTCCTCGCGGGCCTGCTGTACGGCTGGCGGGGCGCGGGCATCTTCACCGCGATCCAGATCCTGCTCCTCGCGGCGGCGTACACGGCGTGGTCGGAACGGATGGCGAGCCCGGCCAGCACGCTGCTGATAAGCGGTTTCTGTGTGGCGGCCGGAATCATCGGCGTGACGTTGCGGAACCTGATGTTCCGATTCGGGGCGGCCACGCAGGCGCTTTCCGAGGCCAATGCCAGGCTCGCGGTCACGGACGCGGTGGAGGGCGAGCGGGCACGCCTGGCCAGGGAGATGCACGATTCGGTCGCCAAGACCCTGCACGGCGTCGCGATGGCGGCGGAGGGGCTGGCGCAGTCCGCGGACCGTATGGACCCGCTGACCGTCAAGCACCAGGCGGGCATGGTCGCGCGCTCGGCGCGGCGGGCGGCGGCGGAGTCCCGAGAGATCCTGTCCGACCTGCGCCGACAGGCGGACTACGACACCGGCGGAGTGCTGGTGGCGGACGAACTCGCGGCGCGGCTGGTGGACTTCGGCCACCGGACGGGGATCGCGACGGAGTTTCGGATGGTGGGCGGAACGCCACTGGGGCCGCCGTCGCCGCTGGGTCCATCCCCGTCTTCGGCTCCATCTCCGTCTCCCGTGCCGACGACCGTTCCTCACGCGATCGCGCGCCACCTCCTGACGATCGCCACGGAGGCCATGGAGAACAGCCACCGCCACGCCCACGCCTCCCGCGTGACGGTGGAGTGCGGCCTGGTCGGCGGAGTACTGCGTATCAGCGTGCTCGACGACGGCCGGGGCCTGCCCGCCGGCATCAGCCTCGACGACCTGCGCAAGGCCGGCCACTTCGGGCTGGTGGGGATGGTCGAGCGGGCGGCCGGTATCGGTGCTCGTATCCGCATCGGCCGGGGCCGCAGCGCGGGAGGCACTGAAGTACGCCTGGAACTTCCGACGGCGGCGCTGGTACCGGCGGGTGCGACCGGCCCTCAGCCGCGCCAACCCCTGCCGGCATTGCCACAGCTCCCACCGCTTCCACCGTCGACACGACTGACGAACTGAACTGCCAACGACTGCCCGCCCACACTGCCCCCAGTCACTCTCCCGAGAGGAGGCCGCACCATGCCGGACGAAAGCTCGTACAGCTCCGGGCCCCGTCAGTCCGTGTCGTCGCCGTCCCACGTGTCCCAGCACACGTCGTCGCACACGGTCGAACCCCGCTCGGAGCACACCCCCGCGGGGATCCACGTCCCCCCGCTGGCGGCGGCATTCCCCGACCCTTCCCCCAACCCCTTCGGTCCGCCGGCCCTTCTGCGTGTCCTCATAGCCGATGACAACCCGGTCGTACGGGCGGGCCTCACCGTCCTGCTCGGCGGCCGCGACGACGTAGAGGTGGTCGCGGAGGCGGCCGACGGCCGCCAGGCGCTGGCGGCAGCCCGGCAGTACCGACCGGATGTCGTGCTGCTGGACGTCCGGATGCCGGGCGTCGACGGCATCTCCGCGCTGCCGTACCTGGTGCAGGTGGCGCCGGTGATGATGCTGACGTACAGCCGCGAGAGCGAGATCGTGCGCGAGGCGTTGCGGCTCGGCGCGGGCGGCTACCTGGTGCACGGCGAGTTCACGGCAGAGCAACTGGTCGGCGCGGTACGGGATATCAAGGAGGGCCGCGCCCACTTCACGGCGTCGGCCCAGGACGCGCTGCTGGCCCATATGCGCGGTGGTGGCGGCGCTGCCCCGGCCGGGGCGGGGGCGGAGCTTCCGGAGGGGCTCGGCACGGTGTACGCCACGGGCGCGCCGTACACGGGCGTGGGTCGGATTCCTGGCCACGCGGGGGCAGGCGATGCGAGTGCACACGCTTCGGGGGAGGCCAATGGCGGTCCAGATGTCTCGGATTCGGGGCGACTGAGCGAAAACTCTTCGCAGGTGCAATCGGACATGGCACAGTATTCAACTGGCCGGCAACAGGGTCGGCGGGGGCGCAGTATGCAGGACTTCGGGCTAAGTGCGAGGGAGGTGGAGGTCATGGACCTGATTGCGTCGGGGATGAGCAACCAGCAGATCGCCGCCACCTGTTTCATCAGTGAGAAGACCGTCAAGAACCACATCAACCGCATCTTCGCGAAACTTCACAGCGCGAGCAGGAGCGAAGCGATCGCGCTGTGGCTGGGATCGGCGAGGGGGACGACCAGCCATGGCTGAGCGGACGAGGGCAGTGCTGTGCCGGGCCCAATCCGTTTATTGGGCCCAGAGTTGGGCCCACGGGCCCTCTGGCGGGACCCCTGTTCCGACGTACGTTGCTCGTGTCGAAATCGGCGGCGGCCAGGAGGAAGCCGGTACCGACGAGACGCACACGTCGGCCCAACTCGGAGGGGTACCCCATGTCGAAGGACATCGCGCTCAAGACCGCCACGAAGACCCAGCTCGCGATCAACAACTGGCGGAACACGGTCGTGTCCCGCATGCAGAAGCGAGCGGACGAGGGCGCGAGCGTCGTGGAGTACGCGGGCCTGGTCGTCGTGATCGCATTGATCGTGGTGGCGGTTCGGGAACTGGATCTGGACGACACGATCTCGGAGGCGATTGGCGACGCGGTGGACGACATCACCGGCGGCTGACCTTTGGCAGGCTTCGGCAGGACCGAGGGCAGACCCTCCCCATGTACGTCGTGGTGGTGGGGGGTCTGCTCTTTCTTGCGTTCGCGTACTTCGCCTTCGCGCAGGCGGCTGTGGCCCGCAATGGTGGACAGTCGGCCGCAGATGCGGCGGCCCTTGCCGCTGCTCAGGATGTACGGGACGAATTGACCGATGGTTTCATCGATTCCCTCGACTCGCCGGACGAACTGGCCGACTGGCTCAACGGCCTGGGCTTCGAGGGCAACGGCGAGGCCGCCGCAGCGCAGTTGGCAGGCGAGAACGACTCAGAGCTCCTGAATTTAACCGAGACCGAGGTCGACGGGTACCCCGCCTTCACAGCTGAGATCGAGACGAACTACACCGTGGGCGACTCGATCATCCCTGACACGGAAAATATTCACGCCAAGGCCGACGCCACCGCGGTGATCGAGCCTCGCTGTGATATTACCCCCGATAGCGATCTGTCGAAGCTGGTTGAGATCGACTGCGAGGGCGGCAGGCATTGGGAAATCGACCCCAAAGACTTCGTCGAAGCTGACTTGCCGTACCCGAATGACCTGTTCTCCGTTCATCTGGCCGAGTGACGAGCGAACGTAAAGAAAAGGAAAGTAATCGATGAGCATGCGGCGCGCCATGAAGGCCCGAAGGGCACTGACCGCGGTGGCGATCACGACTGGCTTGGTCCTCGCGGTGGCCGGTTGCGGTGGGGGTGAGGGCGACAAGTCCAATGCGGGCTCCTCTTCAACGCCTGCCGGTCAGGGCGAGAGCGGTGAGGAGAAGCCGAAGGGCGAGGAGTCTCAGGCCCCGCCGGTTGAGGAGACCGTCCTGGCTGAAGTGACAGGTGGCCAGGACAACACCACTCTCATCGTCAACTCGGCCGTACGGGACGGGGGAGGCTTCCTGACTGTCAGCGGGAAGGTGAAGAACGGCAAGGGGAAGTTCTGGAATCCTGGCAACTGGAGGGGCGAGGAGAAGGAGCTCTCCGAGAACTCCGCCTCCATGGCGGGCGCTTCTCTCGTGGACAGGGCGGGAAAGAAGAAGTACCTCATTCTTCGCGACACCGATGGGCGCTGCTTGTGCACTCAGTTCTCCGGCGGCTTCAAGGAGAACGAGGAGAAGATGTGGTACGCCCAGTTCCCTGCTCCGCCAGCGGAAACTGTCAAGGTTGACTTCCAAATCGCCGACATGCCCGTGGCGACCATCGAGATCTCCGATGGCGAGTGACCCCATGTCCTTCACTCTCTCCCGAAGTCGCCCAGCGCACCTCGCCGTAGCCACTCTGGCCACAGCCGTGCTGTTCACGGGCCTATCCGTGACGAGCGCCCACGCCGACCCCGAACCCAGCGCACCCCCCGGCAGTACCACGTCATCGCCGCCCCCCAACGTCGACTCCAACTCACCAGGCCTCAAGCTGGGCGACGGGGCCACCCTTGCCCCCGCCCGCGTAATCGACATCAAGTCCGTCGTCGAAGACCTCGGCGGCGAGGAGCGGCGTGAGGACACGAACTCCGACGTGAAGTTCGCGCTTCAGGCGGAGGTGCTGTTCGGCAAGGACAGTGCCAAGCTCAACGCGGAGGCCGCGTCCCGTATCAAGGCCATTGCCGACGAGATCCTCGCCCAGAAGGCCACCAAGATCCGGGTCTTCGGTTTCACGGACGACCTCGGCTCGTACGAGCACGGCAAGGTGTTGTCCAAGAAGCGTGCGGACGCGGTGCAGCAGGAGCTGAACAAGTCCCTCGACTCCACCGTCACGTTCGAGATCCGCGGGTACAGCGAGGACTATCCGATCGCCGACAACGACTCGGAGGAAGGCCGCAAGAAGAACCGGCGTGTAGAGGTCTCGTTCCCCCGCGGCGAAGTGTCCGAGTCTGGCACCGAGAGCTGAGCTGACACATGAGAGAAGCCAGAGGGGAAGGCTGCGGGCGGATTGGCTCGCTGAGCCCGGTCAGTGTCGGCGAATTGGTTGCCGACGCCGACCGGGTCCGCCGATGACTACAAGAGGTGGTCCGCCTTGCCGGCCCTGATGTCGCGGATCATGGTGCGCAGCGCCTCGTGGCTGTCGGTGAGGTAGTGGTCCTCCTCGCCGCTGATGGCGATGTAGCCGTTGCCTTGTCCGTCGGTACCGAGCCGGAAGCAGCTGGCTCCTTCGCCGCAGAACGGCTCTTCCCACATGATGTCCGGCATGGAGGCCTCCTCAGATCTGTCGTGCGATGTCATGGATGAAGTCCCGTGACGTTTCGGGTGGCAGTGCGATCCGTTCCATCCAGTCGAGGTGTGCTCGGTACTTCGCCAACTGGGCATCGGCATAGAGGAATTCTGGGCCGTGTGTGCTGTCGATCTGCACTGTGTCCAGTCCGGCAACCGGCCCCTCGGCATAGTTGACCGTTTGACCGGCCCCCGGGAAAGCCCCAGCCGCGAACGGGATGACGAGCAAGCTGATGTGGTCCCGCTCGGACAGTGCCAGTAGGTGTTGAAGTTGGGCGCGTGCCACTTTTCGTCCGCCGAACTGCATACGCAAGGCGGCTTCGTGGACGATGCCGACGTACTCGGGTGGGGAAGCAGCTTCCAGGACCTGCTGACGTTCCACGCGATGCGCGAGCCTCAGAGCAACTTCGTGTTCCGGTAGGGGTGGTACGACTACGCGGAAGACGGCGAGGGCGTGGTCGCTCGTTTGCAGCATGCCTGGGATGTGCACGGAGTGGGCCGAACGCATGCGAGTGGCGCCGGCCTCCAGTTCCGCGATATCCAGCAGCCCGGCCGGCAGGCTGCCCCGATACCGCTCCCACCAGCCGCGCTGGCGGGGCTGGGCCATTTCGATCAGCGCCTCGACGTACTCCTTGTCGGTGCAGCCGCAGTTGCAGGCCAACGTGCGCACACGGTCGGCGTCGATCGCACGCACGCCGGTCTCGATGTGCGAGAGCCTGCCGCGATCGATCGCCAGGAGGCCCGCCGCGAACTCGGCTGACATCCCTGCGGAGGTTCGCATCTTGCGCAGCTCGGCGCCCAGTCGCTTCTGCCGCTCCGTGGGCGAGGTCCTCGCTGCCATGCCGCTCCCTTCGATGTACGTCGGGTGCAGTCTGCCGCTTGCGCGTGCGAGAGAGCCACGATGGGCTTAATTCGCGGATAGGGAGGCCAAATTAGGCCGTGACGGTCCTACGGTAAGTAATGCACGGCTCGCGTATGTGAGTTGGAAGTGCATCGCGCGGTCCTGCCCGCAACCTCCTGCCCTGGGAGGGGCAGTCCCGCGTCAGGGAGACAGGCCCACCACTCATCACCCGTACCGCCACGTGAGTCACTCGTGCGCCCTGCCCCCCACCAAGGGAGTCGACGTTGCCTCCATTCATCCGCACCGGACTCTGCCCGGCCGGCGCCGGGCACGGCCCCGGTCCCGAGCCCGGCCCGTACCTGCCTCGGCGCCCGGACGGTGGGCTCGCGCTCAGCCTTACGGTGCCCTGCGTGCCCCGCAGCGCTGCCATCGTGCGCGGTGCGATGACCTCCGCACTGCGCGCCCACGGCCTCGACCGCTTCGGTCTGCCCGCCCTCCTGGTCGCGACTGAGTTCGTAGCCGCAGCGACGAAGTTGGCCCTTGGGGAGGACCTCTATCTCTCCCTCCGCCACCGCAACGACACACTCCGCGTGGTCGCCTGGGACCAGCACCCCCGCCACGCCGACACTGACGCCGTGATCCTCTGCGAGGACCGGCGGCGACGTTCCCTCTGGCTGCTCGCGGCCGTGGTCGACGACTGGGGTGGTGACTGGGGTATCGGCGAGGCGGCAGTACGCCCGGAGTCGCGCCACCACCACGGCACCAAGTCCTGGGTCGTCCTGCCCCGGTGACTGCGGCGCGTCGCGGATGGCCGGAAAGGGCCGGAAAGGAGAGCCGCGGTACGTGTGAAGTGGGTGCGTGTTCATGGCTACGGCTGGTGGTCGTCGTAACCGGCGTAATCGTTCCAGCCGTAGGGCTGAGTCATCAGTTGTTTCCAAGTGGGCCACGTCCCCTGGGTCTGCTGGCGGACGAGTTCGCCGGGCATGCTGAAGGGCGGGGCCTTGTGTGGTTTGTCGAGTGCCTGGCTGACGATCGTGTCGTGGAGCACGGCCGCCGCGTGCAGGCGGGGCAGCACGGCATGGACGCGGTCCGCGTAACCGGCCGGGAGAACGGGTGGGTTGCCGTCGCCGAGGTCCAGTCCGGCGCCGGCCGTCACGAGTGCGATCTCGGGGCGCTTGCGCATGGCGATCTCGTGGTGCAGGTGCAGGGCGATCGCGTCCCAGACGACCTCGACTCTCTCGGGTGACACCCCTTGCTCGGTGAGGAAGCGAGTGGCCAGGTCGGCGCCGTCGAGGTCGAAGCGCTGATCGCCGTTGCCCTCTGGGCTGAGACCGGAATCGTGCAGCAAGCAGCCCAGAAACAGCAGCTCGTCGTCGTAATCGCGATCCGGTCGTAAGCCCTGCTGCTCGCCGAGGAAGCGACCGTAGAGATAGGTGCGCATGCTGTGGTTGAAGATCGCTGGGTCCTCGATGCCTCTCACGAAGTGGAGCGTGTTCATCGCCACATCGGTGCGGGGAAACGGCAATGCGTCGTATGCGTCCATCAGGTCACTCTCCCTGGGCGGTACGGGTAAGGGATTCGTTTACGTGGCGAGGGTGGCGGAGGTGGCTGCGGATCCGCCCCAAGGTGAGCAGGCCGCCGACTCCGGGAGCGAGGGCGAGCCATCGGGCGCCCGATGAGGCGGCGGCCGGGACCGGCCAAGCGGTCGCGATGACGACGAGGTAGGCGGTGCCGTGGAGCGGGCCGACGAGCGTGCTGATCGCCTGCGTGTGTGTGGTGAGCAGGTTGAGCAGCAGGGCCGCGAGGGAGGCCGCTTCGACGCCGGCCGAGATCCGCAAGGCGCGCAACGGGCTCACGCTCCCGTCGTCGAGCCGGGGCGAACGATCATGAGGACGACGACGATCGCCCACAGGAGGTTGAAGATGCCGGTGAGCATCGTCAGCCGGGTCGCCGTGGGGGGTGGCCCGTCGTGGCCCGCCGAGTGCGAGTGCGGGGGCGGGTCCGGGTGCGGGGGCGGCGTGAGCAGGCGCTGTTGGCTGGGCAGGATGGCCAGGACCAGGACGGCCGCGGCGATCACGGTCAAGGCGAGCGACGCGATCAGCCAGGCGTCGGTGAGGACGCCGAGCTGGGCGCCGGTGGCGATCCCGAAGACCGGGACGGCGACTCCGGCGATGGCGTAGCCGCGGCAGATCCGGTGCAGGAGCGCGGCGATTCCGGCGGCTCGCTCGTCGGACTCCTCGCCGCTGGATGCCGATTGCCGCGCATAGCGGGGGAACAGCGAGGCGGCCACGGCGATCGGTCCGACCACCAGGATCGCCGCAAGGACATGTATGGACAGCAGCAGCTTGGTCACTGCGGGCTCCTCGGGCCGGGCAGCCATGTGTTGGCTGCCAATAGGTACCATGCCTACCTCTTCTTTGGGTAGGCTGCCTACCTATGAGGGCAGACGCGGTACGAGGACACCTGGACGGGCTGCTGCTGGCCGTGCTCGAAGCGGGCCCGCTGCACGGCTACGCGATCATCACCGCGGTCCAGCAGCGCAGTGGAGGCGTGCTCGATCTGCGTACGGGCACGATCTATCCGGCGTTGAACCGGCTGGAGCGGCTTGGGCTGCTGAGCAGCAGCTGGGATTCCGTCGGCGAACGGCGACGGCGTTGCTACGAGCTCACCGACGCCGGCCGGAGCAGCCTGGCCAATGAGCGCACGTCATGGCGCGAGTTCACGACAGCGATCGGCTCTGTCCTGAACCCTGCGGCACCGCCCCGGCCTGCCACGTGAACGCCGCCAGTCGGCGGGCCGACCGCGACGGCGACGGCAGCCGGGACCCAGGCCGCGGCCTCGACCTCGACCGCGGCCTCGACCTGGATCCCGACTCCGAACTCGGCGACCCCGTCGAGGGTTACGTCGCGGCCTTGGCGGGCGCCCTGCGCGGCCCGGCCCGCGTCAAGGCCCGGTTGATCGAGGAGGTACGCGACGGTCTCGCGGAGACGGTGGCGGCGTACGCCCACGAGGGAGTGCCCCGCGAGCGCGCCGCCCGGCAGGCGGTGCGGGAGTTCGGAAGCCCCGACGAACTCGTGCCGAGTTGTCAGCGGGAGCTGACCATTGCCCAGGCCCGGCACACCGCCCGGGCCGTCGTCCTCACCGCCCCCTTCCTGGTCGCCTGCTGGTACCTGGTGTGGAGCACCGACCCCGGCGGGGAGTGGATGGTGCCGCGGACGGCCCAGTTGCTGGCTGTTCACCTGGCAGGGGTTGCGGGCGTCGGCGCACTGCTCGCAGCGGCCGCGCTGGCAGCCACCGGCACCCTCGCCCGCCGGCTGCCTACGCCGCACCGGTTGCCCCTCGCGGTCGCATGGGCTGGTACCACCGCGAGCGTGGCCATGGCGATCGCCACCCTCGCGCTCGCCATCGCCTCGCTCCTGGCCACGAACTGGCCCCTGGTCGCGCTCGCCGGCTCACTCGCAGCCGCGTCGCACGCCGCCATGGCCGCCTCGGCCCGCATGTGCCGGCAATGCGCCCGTTTGCCGATCCAGATGGGGGCGGCGGTTGCTCGGTGACCGGGTAGTCCGCCGTGCAGGGCGAGGAAGAGGGCGAGGGCGAGGGCGAGACTGGGGCTGAGGGGAGGGTGTCAGTCGCGGATCGTCGACTGCGCCGGTCAGGAGGCAGGGCTCACGGTCACGCGGTCGGTGTGGTCGGCGCTGCCACCAGGCCGTCCGCCGCAAGGCCTGCCAGCACCGCTTCCCCCAGTGCGAGTACCGCAGACTGCGGGCGGACCATCACCGTGAACTCCTTGATCAGGCCCGCCTCGTCGAAGTGCAGCAGGTCGATGCCGTGGATCGCCTTCCCGTTCACCACCGTACGGAAGAGCAAGGCCGCCGACGCGGTCTCGACGCCGTCCGTGCTGGTCTCCGCCGTGCCGGCGTACTCGCCGACGTAACGGAAGTCCTCGAAGGTGCGCAGCAGCACGCCGAAGAGTCCCATGACCAACGGCTTGCCTTCGAACGGGCGGAACTTCACCGGGCTGTAGAGGCGGATGTCGTCGGTGAACAGGGCTTCCAGGGCGCCGAGATCCCCCTTCTCCACGGCGGCGCGGAAGCGATCGGCGGTAGCGGTTCCCATGGTCAGGGCCATGACCTCACCTCGTCCTCGTAGTCAACAATCCGAATAGTCATTTGCTTGACTATGATGATGACCTGGAGTGCTACGAAAGGAAAGGGGTCGCATCGATGGCACTGCGACATGCGGTACTCGCCGCGCTGCTGGTCGGTGACGGCGGTGACGGCGGTGACGGCGGTGAAGGCGGTGAAGGTGGGGGCAGTGGTGGCCGAGGTGAGTACAGCGGGTACCAGCTGGCCAAGGCGTTCGACATCGGCGTGGCGAACTTCTGGCACGCCCTGCCCCAGCAGCTCTACGCCGAGCTGGCCAAGCTGGAGAAGGAGGGCCTGGTCGCAGGGCGGCAAGTGATCCAGGAGACGCGGCCCAACAAGCGGCTGTTCCGCGTCACCGACGCCGGTCTCGCCGAGCTCGACGCCTTCGCCGCCGCCTCGTCGAAGCCCTCCTTCATCCGTGACGACCTGCTGGTCAAGGTTCAGGCCGCCGACTCCGTCGACACCGGTCCGGTGATCGAGCAGCTTGAGGAGCGGGCGTCCGTGGCCGAGGCCAAGATCGAGCTCTTCGGCAAGGTGCTCCGCAAGATGCGCGGCGAGCTGGACGAGGAGGAGTTCCTGCGCCGGGGCGAACGAATCGGCCCGTACCTCACCTGCCTGCGCGGTTTGGCCCTGGAGCAGGAGAACCGGGAGTGGAGCATGCGCGTCGCGGCCGTACTGCGCGAGAGGCGGGCGGCTCATGTCGAGCGCTGAGCATGTGCCGCGTGCGCCGGGCGTGCCGAGTGCGCAGGGTCTGCCGTACGAGCGTTACGTCGCCCTCGGTGACAGCCAGACCGAAGGCCTCGGCGACGGCGACGACGCCACCGGCCTGCGCGGCTGGGCGGACCGCCTCGCCGAACACCTCGCGGCGGTCAATCCCGAGCTCCAGTACGCCAATCTCGCCGTACGGGGCCGCCTCGCCGACCAGGTCCACGCCGAGCAGCTGGCGCCTGCCCTGGCGTTGCGCCCCGACCTCGCGACGGTCGTCGCCGGGGTCAACGACCTCATGCGGCCACGGTTCGACGCTGTTGAGGTGGTCGGGCACCTGGAGGAGATGTTCGCAGCGCTCACGGCTGCCGGGGCCCGCGTGGTGACGGTCACCTTCCCCGATGTCGGGAAGATCGTGCCGCTCGCCCGGCCGCTGCGGCCCCGTGTGTACGCCCTCAACGCGGGCATTCGCGCGGCGGCCGCCCGCCACGGTGTCCCGGTCGTCGAAACCGCCGGGCACGCCTTCGCCGTCGACCCGCGCATCTGGACGGAGGACCGGCTCCACCTGAGCCCTCTCGGCCACGAACGGTTCGCCGCCGCCGCAGCCCACGCAGTCCAGCTCCCCGGCGCCGACGACGGGTGGACGCGGCCCCTGCCGCCGTACCCCGCCGTCGTCGGCCGGCGGGCGGTGACGGCCGAACTCCGGTGGATCGCCGCCCACCTGGGCCCTTGGCTGGGCCGGCGTCTGCGCGGCCGGTCCTCCGGCGACGGGCGTACGGCGAAGCGACCGCAGCTGCTGGCGGTGTCTCCGCCCCCGTAACACACGGCATGGAGTCGGGGGAGTCCCCGGGAGCCGAGGCGTCAGGGCGTCACGTGATGTCCAGGACCGCCTTGCCGTGGAGCCGGCGTTCTAGCAGGGCGCCGATGGCGTCCCCGGCCTTCTCCCAGCTGCCGCGCCATGAGATCTGCGGGTCGAGTTCGCCGGACGCGACGTGTTGTGCGAGCCATGTCAGGTCGGGGGCGAGGCCGTGGCAGGCGGGCAGGGAGAAGGTGACGATCGAGCGGTCGTGCCGGCCGTTGTCGCCGAAGAGGGCGCCGTACGGAAACGTCTCGCCCTCATGCGCGGCGTGCCCGACGGCGACCAGTGTGCCGCGCTCGGCCAGCATGCTGTAGGCGTCGATGAGCTGCTGTCCCCCCACGAGATCCACGACGCCGTGCACCGGCTCCTTGAGGTGGAGGAGTCCGGACCCGGCCACCACCTCGTGCGCACCCTGCACCCGAGGACGGTGCCGTCGGGGGTGTCCGCCAGGCTGAACCGGACCTCGCCGTAGTTGAGGGAGGCCGCTGTCACCCGTATCAGAGCCTGGTGCGGGGCGGGTTGGGGATCAGGGGCCTCTCCCAGTCGCAGTCCGGCGGACGCGGACAGGGGACGGGAAGAACGGTCGACGAGCAGAGCACGCATGGGCACCCTTTCGTTGGTCGAGGAGCCATATTTATGCCACTGAGTGGCACAAGTCTGCAAGTGGCTTTTACCTCTCAGGTGCCCTTGGGTACCCTTGCCTCCATGACGGCGCCCATGACGAACGACTTGCCGCTGCGAGAGCGCAAGAAGCTGCGCACGCGGCAGGCTTTGATCGACAGCGCCTTGGATCTGTTCGGCGAGCGGGGCTTCGGTGGGGTGACGCTCGACGAGCTCTGCGACTCGGTGGAGGTCTCCAAGCGCACGTTCTTCCGGTACTTCAGCAGCAAGGAAGACGTGGCCATGGCCCCCACGCAGGACCTGTGGCTGGCCTTTCTCGATGAGCTGGAGACGCGGGAGCCGGGCGGTCGCCCGGTGCTGGAGATGCTGCGGGAGGCGTTGTTCGCGGCGCTGGACAGGGTGGCTGCGGACGGCGGCTGGACGCGTCGCGTGCTGCTGAGCCGGCAACTGGCGGAGCGTACGCCGTCGATGGATGCGCACGGCCTGCACTTCTGCCACCGCACGAGCCGGGCGGCGCTGGACATCCTGCATCGGCGGCTGGACTTCGCCGTTGCTGATGTTGATGCCGGCGCTGGTGCGGCCGGTCCTGCCGGTGCCGGTGGTGCTGCCGGTGGCGCTGCTGGTGTTGGTGCTGCCGCGCTCGACGACGTGCGGCCCCGGCTGCTCATGGACATGCTGGTCGCAGCGTTCCACTGTGGGCTGGACGCGTGGGTGCCCGAGCCGGGCATGCCCGTACGAGGTGAACTGGCCGCCCACGTGCGCGACGCCTGCGCGGCGCTCCCCGGCAGCCTCACGCTCACGGCGACGCTGCGCACCGGTTAGTTGACGTTGGTGTGTCGGTAAGCAACCGCTTAACCGCTTCCTGCTCGGGTGTTACCCGTGGCGGGAGGAGAGGGGCAGGGGCCGTGCCGGTCATCGACGCGTGGATGCGGCACCCCACGCTCCTTCACTCCAATCACGAGATGTTCGAGTCGCTGCGCCGGTGGACGGGGCATGGGCTTCTTGAGGAACCGCTACCGGTCGAGGCCACGGTTTCCGCGTTGGCCGCAGCCGATGTCGAAGTCGGCCTGTCTTCGGCCTGGTACGGGCCACAGGGTGCGCTGATCAGCAACGACGAGGTTGCCGAGTTCGTCGCCCAGTCAGACGGACGGTTGCGGGGAGTCGCGGGTGCGGACCTCACCAAGCCGGTCCAGGCGGTGCGTGAACTGCGACGCGCCGTGGAGGAACTCGGCTTCGTGGCCTTCAGGGTCGTGCCGTGGCTGTGGCAGCTTCCGCCCACCGACCATCGTGTGCGGACACATCGGCTACCCGTGGACCACGGAGATGATCGCGGTGGCCGACAGGCACGCGAACGTCTACATCGACACCAGCGCCTACACCGCTCGCCGCTATCCTCGCGAACTGGTCGACTATCTGCGTGGGCGGGGACGGCGGAAGGTGCTCTTCGGCACGAACTATCCCATGATCACTCCCTCCCAGGCGCTGGAACACCTGGAGGAACTGGGACTCGACGAGGAGACCACTGAGCTGTTCCTGGACGGCAACGCGCGACGGGTCTTCAGCCTCTGACTCACCATGGTCAGCCGCGGGTCACGAGAAGTCGACAGCGACGTCGTACAGGGCTGGGTTCGCCGTGATCGGGGTCTGCTTGTTCTCCCGCGCGGCCCGGGTTCGCGCCTGGAACTCCGCGTCCGCCGTAGCGGCTTCCCACGCCTCCTGGCTTTCCCAGTGGGCCACGTTGACGAGCTGGAACCGGCTCTCCGACGAGCGGGCCCGGTGCAGCCGGGAGTCGATGAAACCCGGCTTGGTGCTCATGATTGCGGCGCGCTCCTCCCACTGGGCGGCGAACGCGTCGAGCTGCTCGGCAGCTACTTCGAAGATGTTGATGAACGTGACGGACGAGCCCGGTGCGTCCACCGGCTGGTTGTCTGTGGTCATGGCGGAACTCTATAGACGACCGACAACTGACCCTTTGGCGGGGGGAGTTGGACGTACCAACTGCACAGCGCCGAACGGTGCCGCGTCGTCGGCTCAGGCCGTGCTCGGTGGGTAGAGCGAGGAGAGGCCGGCAGTTCCCGCTCGCCAGTACCAGTGCCCTGCGGATCTCGTCGATCATCGTGTCCGGTCGGCGGTAGACGTCGGACGCGGTGAAGCGCAGCGACCTGCGGATGGCTCCGCACAGGGCGAGTTCGTTGAAGCGGCGGACGTCGCGGTCGTGGGCCGTTCGGTCGCCGTGGTACGCGTAGCCCTCGATCTCCACCGCCACACCCTCCGCCCGGAACAGGAAGTCCACCGACAGACGCCGGCCGCCCGGCCGTCTGACGTGCGCCTGCGGCTCGGGGCACAGGCCCGCGTCGTGTATGCGCAGGCGGGCTACGGTCTCGGCGGGTGAACCGCTCCTCCGGTCGGCGAGTGCCAGCCGGGCGCGCCCGGTCCGTACGCCCCGCCGAGGGCCGGATTCCAGCGCGTCGCCGATCGCTCCGAGGTGCGTGAACGCGGGGCGTCTGGACTTCGGGTCGCCCCGCAGCGGGCGGATGGACACCGCGGACTCGACGGCGACCAGCGCCTCCTCCCTCGGGCTCGACCGCAGCAGGTCCGCGAGGGTGCGGGTGACCGCGGTGACGCGGATGCCGGAGATGTACGCCGTGGCTCCCGTGGGCAGCGGTGCCCGGTGCACGCGGGACTGTGGGGGCAGGGTGATGGATGTGCTCGTGGGAGGGGGAGCGGGAGTGGAAGTGGGAGTCGTGAACTCCAGCCCTGGCTCCGTGGTGTTCGTCGTCCATGGCAGCTCGATCCCGTGCAGCCACGCCGCCGTCCGGTGGCTTGCGATCAGTCGCGGGTGGGCGAGTTGAACCGCTCGCAGTCTTACCGTCCGGTCGACCGCGAGTCCGGGTACGGCCCAGGTTCCTCGGCGGACCGGAGTCCAGCCGTCCCGTTTGAGCCGGCGGTGGAGGCGGGACGGTGTCCCGCCCAGCTCGGCGGCCTGACGTGTCAGCAGGACACCGCGCTGGCTCTGGGCCAATGCGGTCAGCGAGACCAGTTCCGATTCCCCCGTGGTGCGGCTCATGTCGTCGAGGTTCGCAGGCGGGGCCCGGCCCGCGCGACCCCTGTGGATAACTCACGCCCTGCGACGTCTGGGTCCACAGGCCCACGCACGGGTGGGCGTGTCGTTGTTACCGTGCCTGCGTTCAGTGGCCGCGCACGCAGAGGAGCGATGAGTCGTGAAGAAGACAGCAACGGCGGCCGCAGCGGCGCTGGTTCTGTGCCTCACAGCGGGATGTGGCACGCCTTCGTCCGGCAGTGAGAGGAAGGAGTCCGCCTCGCCCAGGCCGGCCCCGGACGCCGCGAACAAGCACGTCACCAGCACCGGTGAGACCCTCGGCAAAGGTGAGTTGGAGAAAGTCGCCCTGGTGAGCGGCGACGTACCGGGCTTCGCCGTTACGCCCCTGCAGGGCGGCGGTGAAACCGGCAAGGAGCGCTCCGAGCAGCCCGAGTGCCAGGCGCTCGCCGCCGTCATCAACGGTGCCCCCGAGCCCGCCCCGTCCGCCGCCGTCCACCGCACCCTCATGGACGAGTCGGAGGAGGGCAAGGACGACCAGACGGTCGTCACCGAGATCCTGACGTCGTACCCGCAGGGGAGCGCGGTGCAAGTGCTCCAGGGCGTGAAGGACGCGATCGGAGCGTGCGGCCGTGGCTTCAGGACGACCGGCGGCGACGGCCCCTCCACGTACACCGAGGTGAAGGAACTGCCCGCGCCCAAGGCCGGGCAGGAGGCCCTCGCCTACCAGGTCACCGGGTCGTCCGAGGGGACCAGGGTGCCGCTCGTCTTCCAGCTCGTACGGACCGGATCGACGGTCGCCATCTTCTACACCGCGAACTTCATCGACGCGAAAACGCCCGGGATCCCCGCCCGGCTCGCCACGGCCCAGGCCGCGAAGCTGCCCTGACGGCCGAAGGAATTTGAGCCCGGGCGTGGGCCCGTGGGCCCATGCCCGCAAGCGGCGGTTTCCGTACGGTCACGGGCATGGCACTCCACTTCGGCCGGCCCCGCAGGCGTCAACCGCGCACGCAAGCCCGCCTGTTGGGGCTGCGCAAGTCCCAGTCCGGGCAGACGACGCTGGAATACGCGGGCCTCGTGCTGGTCGTGGCCGCCATCATCGCCGCGCTGGTGGCCACCGGGCTCGGACAGGCCATCTCGCAGCAGGTGGGCGCGGCGGTGTGCCGGGTGACCGGGGGCGGCGACTGCGGGACCGGAGGTGGCGGCGACCCGCAGGCGCGGGACGACGGCGGTGACGGGCGGGGTGACGGGCGAGGTGGCGAGCAGCCTGCGTCCGACGGCGACGGCGACGGCGACGGAGACGGCACTCAGTCGGCTGAGCGGATCGCGTACGAGAAGGCCCTCAAAGAGCTCCAGGACGCCAAGAACGCCGAGCAGAGCGACAGCGAGAAGGCGCAGCAGGCCGCAAAGGAACTCGGCAAGATCCTGGCCGAGGAGCTCGGCATCACCGACGCCGTCGACTGCGTCACCAAGGGCAACGCCGGAGCCTGCACGGACACCCTCATCAATGTACTGACCAGCCTGATCGGCGGAGCCGTCGGCAAGCTCGCGGCGAAGTACGGCGCGCCGTGGAAGTGGAAGAAGGCCGCCGAGCTCGTACGGAAGCTGAAGAAGCACGGCGACGACCTGTACGACGGCCTCACCGGCATGGTCAAGAACCGCAAGCGTGTCAAGGACGCCCAGGACAAACTCGACGCCGCCCAGCGCAAGCTCGACGAGAAGAAACCCGGGGAACCCGACAAGCCGGACAACAGGCCCATCACCTGTGCCGGCGCGCACAGCTTCCTCCCCGGCACTCCGGTGCTCCTCGCCGACGGCACCCGCATCCCCATCGAGACCGTACGCGCCGGCGATCGCGTCACCGTGACCGATCCCGTCCGCGGGGTGACGACCACTCGCCCGGTCACGAACACCATCACGACGTACGACGACAAGGAATTCACCCGCCTGACCGTCCGGACCCCCGCCGGGATCCGGTCCGTCACGGCCACCGACACGCACCCCTTCTGGCTGACCGGCAGCGGTGCGAACCGCTGGACGGACGCCGGCGACATCAGGCCCGGCGCGAAGCTACGCGCCCCCGACGGCGCCGCCCTGCCCGTCACGGCGGTGGCACACCACACCCGGCGGCAGACCACCCACGACCTCACCGTCGAGGGAATCCACACCTATTACGTCGGTGTCGGCGGCCAGAACGCCCTGGTCCACAACAACGACTGCGTGGACAAGGAACTCCTCGACGAGATGAAGGAGACGGGCGTCAAGTTCGACCCGGAGAAGGTCATCAGGGCCGAGCGCGACGCCGATGGGAAGATCGTGTTCCTGGAGGAGGGCAACTCGCGGGCGGGGCTCAAGCACATCATCGAAGAGCACGCCGATGATTTCGAGCGGAGCGGAGTCGCCCGGGAGGACATTCCCGACCTGGTGATGCAGGCTGCGACCAAGGGCAAGAAGGTCGGCACGCAGGGAAAGGGAGACGGGCGGCCCATCTACGAGGTCGAGTTCAAGGGGCAGAAGCGGCGGGTGGCGGTGACGGTGGGGAACAACGGGTTCGTTGTCGGCGCCAACCCCAAGAGTGCGGGACAGCGAGACAGGTGACGGTGTGAGCGACGGCGTAGAAGAAGCAGAAGAAGCAGAGGCTGTGCGGCAGGTGCGGCTGGCCGCGGATTATGACTGCCATCCGGTGTGGGTGCGCGGCAGCGACGGCGTCCGCGACAACGTCGCGCCCGGTGAACTGCCCGTCGACCGGCGCCTCGCCGAGGACCTGGAGCGATGGGGCGACACGTACGACGCGACCCTGAACCGCGACGACCCCGTGGCGTCCGGTTTCCCCAGCCCGCAGGACGAGGCGGCGTTCGCCGAGCGCGGCGCGCACCTCGCGCGCGAGCTGGCGCGGCAGCTCGGGGCGGCGTGGCGGGTCACGTATTACGACCCGCGGGTGGCGGAGGACGTGCCGTACGGGCCGACGTAGCCGGCAGCGGCGGTGCTGGGCAGGGTGGGCCGGGAGTGGGGAAACCCTCAGCGCACCCCCACCCGCACCTCCACCCGCACGCCCGGCCGCAGCCCCCACCCCTCCATCCCGCCCGCCTCCGCCTCCAGCAGGTGCCGTGCCCGGAGGCGGGGCAGGCCGAGGCGCTGCGGGGGCATGGTCCGTACGGCGACGACCCTCAGCTCGCGGTCCAGGTATGCCACATCGATCGCGAACCGCATCCCGAACGTGTGCACGCCGCGCGCCGGGCTCAGCAGCATCGCTCCCGCTATCCCGCCCCGGCCCAGCAGCCCCCGCGTGCGCGCCCGCGTGGACGTCGCGATCTCCAGCGGTACGGGCCCGGCGCAGCCGCCTTCCACCGTCAACGTCCCCGCTCCGTCCCGCCATTGCCCCATGACGCGCGACAGTAGCGGGCGTCCTGCGGCTCTGGGCCCTTCGTGGGTCCACGGGCCCATGACCCTCCGCCCCGCCCGGCCTAAGCTCCGTGCCGTGTACGTCACGCTGATCGCGGCCGCCGCCCTCTGGGGCGCCGCCACCGGACTGCTCGTCCCGCGCGCCGCCTACCGGCTCGCCGTCGAGCCGGGGGAGCCGTGGCGCGCGGCCTGCCCCGCCGGGCACCCGTTCACGGGACCGGCGCGCGGCTGGCTCGGCACCGCGCGCTGCTCGTGCTGCGCGGAGGTGGTGGGGGCGGCCGCGTCGGTACGTAACCCGGCCGGCGCACCGGACCGGCCGCCCGCCCGGACGGCGTACGCGCACACCGTCCGCCACGCCCTCGTCACCTCCCTCGCGTGCGCACTGCTCGCCGCCGGGACCGGGGCCAGGCCGGAGCTCGCGGTGTGGCTGGTGCTGGCGCCGTTCGCGGTGCTCCTGACGGTCGTGGACCGCCGGGTGCACCGGCTGCCCGACGTACTGACCCTGCCGCTCGCCGCCGCGACCGCGGCCCTGCTCGGCCTGGCCGCGCTGCTGCCGGGTGACGGCGGGTCGTGGCCGACCGCCCTGCTCGGCGGCGTGGCTCTGGGCGGTGGCTACTTCCTCCTCTTTCTGATCAACCCGAACGGCATGGGCTTCGGCGACGTCAAACTGGCCATTGCCCTCGGGACCGCCCTAGCCTGGTACGGATGGCCGGTGTTCTTCGCCGGGGCGTTCGCCGGGTTCCTGCTCGGGGCGGTGTACGGCGTCGGGCTGGTGATCCTGCGGCGCGCCGGGCGCAAGACCGCGATCCCGTTCGGCCCCTTCATGATCACCGGGGCGCTGGCGGGGCTGTTGCTGGGCGGACTCGCCGCTTCGGCCGTCTGAAGTCGCCTGGGAGCGCGCGCCGACCACGCAATCGTGAGAAGTTGCCCTGAGACGTGTGTAACGCACGCAACGCAGGCAATGCTCGCAATGAACGCACGTACGGGCGGGCGGCACGGGAAGCCGCCTGCCCGCGATCCACAGCCGCAGCCGCAGCCAGGAGTGCCCGAATGACGCAGCCGACCCGCCCCACCCCGGAACTGCTCGCCGAACTGCGCAAGCCCCGCCCGTACCCGGCGGTTTCGGTCACACTGCCCACGCACCGGCACTGGCCGGAGAGCCAGCAGGACCACATCCGCCTGCGCAACCTGCTCACCGAGGCCGAGAAGCGCCTCGCCGACGACCCCGAGGTCACGAAGGCGCAGGCGACCGCGGTGGCCCAGCAGCTGGCCGCCGCCGCCGACACGCTCGACCCGGAGTACTTCGGTGACGGCCTCGTCGTCTACGCCTCGCCGGAGGAGCACCGGAGCTTCCTCGTCGGCGGCTCCGTGCCGGAGCGCATCGTGATCAACACGACGTACCTCACCCGCAACCTGGTCGCGCTGGCCGCGCGGGAGCGGGAGTACCTGGTCCTCGTGCTCAGTACGGGCGAGGTCCGTCTGTGGCGCGGGCGGGGTGATCAGGTGACCGAGGACCGTGACTCGGGATATCCCGTCATCACGTCCGGTGCGGAGCGGGACGGGGCGCCGAGCCGTGACGGCGGCCAGTGGGCCAGCCAGGACTTCCGCAACATGCTCGCGGAGGCGGACCGGAAGCTCACCGCCGTGCTCCAGGGCAATCGGCTGCCGGTCGTCCTCGTCGGGCTGCCGCAGCACATCGCGACGTACCGCGAGATCAGCCACCACGGGCAGGCGCTCGCCGCGGAGGTGGAGGCGGGCGGCCTGCTGAACACCACGCCGGCGGAGATGTCCGCCCAGCTGGCCCCGGCCCGCCGGGCCCTCGCCGAGGCCGATACGGCGCGGGCGATGCGCGGACTCGACGAGGCGCGCAGCGGGAAGCGGTACTCGGCGGGTGCGCAGGACGTGTGGCAGGCGGCGGGTGAGGGCCGGGTCGCGCTGCTCGTCGTCGAGGAGGGTCTGCGGGTGACGGCCCGTCCCGACACGGTCGAGGGTGCGGAACGGGCGACGCTCACTTTGCTGGAGCCCGAGGAGGCGGGGGTGCCGGGCGCGGAGGAGGACATCATCGACTCGCTGGTGGAGACGGTGCTTTCGGCGGACGGCGAGGTCATCTTCGTGCCGGACGAGTCCCTGGCGGACGCGCACGGGATCGCGGCGGCGTTGCGCTACTGAGGGCTCTGGGCCGGCCGCCGGCCGCTGAGCCGCTGCGCGGGGCCCGCTTCCCCCACCCGCCCCTTCCCGCTGTGACACTTCGCGGCTCCGCCGCGTGAGGGGCTCCGTCCCAGACCCCGCCAAATCCAGCCCGTCCGGCGTTTGAGGACACGCCCGAAGGGCGCGGGGGTCTGGGGGCTTGCCCCCAGTTTCGGGAAGGGGCGGGGTGGGGGAAGTGGCCCTGCTGCGCCAACGGCCGCTCCCGTACAGTCGATGAGACTCGATGACAGTCGGTCACAGCGTGTACGGACCAGAGGAGTTGGCAGTGAACAAGGGCACCGGACCTTACGTCTGCGGCCTCGACGCCGCGATGGACGTGGTCGGCGGCAAGTGGAAGGCCCTGATCCTCTGGGCGCTCGACGACGGCGGAACCCTCCGCTTCGGGCAGCTCAAGCGCCAGGTGCCCGGTGTCAGCGAGAAGATGCTGATTCAGCATCTGCGCGAGCTGGAGGCGGACGGCATCGTCCACCGCGAGGTGTACCGGGAGGTCCCGCCGCGCGTCGAGTACTCGCTCACCGAGATGGGGGAGGGGCTCAACGCGGCCCTCGGACCGCTCGGCGCGTGGGCCAGCCAGCACATGGAACAGATCCTGGCCGCCAAGCAGCGCGACGTCGCGTAAGCGGAGCGTCAAGTCCGCTCCCCTCGCCCGATTAGCTCTTCGGGGGGACGGGCGGCAGTCCGCAGAAGCGTATTTTCCCTAGTGCCGACTGGGCTCAGGGCCCCGTACAGCCACGCTCAAAAAAATCACGGATGACTTTCGGCACGGCGTGGGCGCGAGCACCCTTTACGAAGGGTTATGGTGGAAACCCCCCCTCGGGCCGGTCCGTATCCCCCCCCCACGGACCGGCCCGTTTTTTGTGCCGTCACACCCGCGCCGTCAGCCGCGGCAGCCGCGTCAGCCCCGCCCGGCCCAGATGTTCGTGCCCGCCGTGTCGACCGCGAAGGTGTCGATCTCCTTCAGCTCCTCGTCGGACAGGGCCGGCCCGCCCAGCGCCGCGACGTTCTCCTCCAGCTGCTTCACGCTCGACGCGCCGATCAGCGCCGACGTCATGCGCGGGTCCCGCAGCACCCACGAGAGCGCCAGCTGCGCGAGCGACTGGCCGCGCCGCCGCGCGATGTCGTTCAGGCCGTTGAGGCGGCGTACGACCTCGTCCGACAGCAGACCGGGGTCGAGCGACTTGCCCTGCGTGGCGCGCGAGCCCTCCGGGATGCCGTTCAGGTACTTGCCGGTGAGCAGACCCTGCGCAAGCGGCACGAAGGAGATGCAGCCCATGCCGGCCTCCTCCAGGGTGTCGAGCAGGCCGTCGTCCTCGGTCCAGCGGTTGATCATCGAGTACGAGGGCTGGTGGATCAGCGCCGGTACGCCCATGTCCCGCAGCAGCCCGGCCGCCTCCGCGGTCTGCTCCGCGTTGTACGACGACACACCGGCGTACAGCGCCTTGCCCTGCTTCACGGCGGATGCCAGCGCGCCCATCGTCTCTTCGAGCGGGGTCTCCGGGTCGAAGCGGTGGGAGTAGAAGATGTCGACGTAGTCGAGGCCCATACGGGTCAGCGAGGCGTCGAGGGACGACAGCAGGTACTTGCGCGAGCCCCACTCGCCGTACGGTCCGGGGTGCATCAGGTACCCGGCCTTCGTGGAGATGATCAGCTCGTCGCGGTACGGGGCGAAGTCCTGCGCGAAGATCTTCCCGAAGTTCAGCTCGGCGGACCCGGCCGGCGGGCCGTAATTGTTCGCCAGGTCGAAGTGCGTCACACCGAGGTCGAACGCGCGGCGCAGGATCGCACGCTGGGTGTCCAGCGGGCGGTCGTCGCCGAAGTTGTGCCAGAGGCCGAGCGAGACGGCGGGCAGCTTGAGCCCGCTGCGGCCGGTGCGCCGGTACTCCATGGAGTCGTAGCGGTCACCGGCGGCGAGGTACGAAGGGGAATCAGTCACATTCCTCTCCTTATCACGGACTTGTGACAGACCGGGTTGGGCCGCTGAGACGCCTGCGCAGTAGTGTGGCCGCTTCGGGACCCGCACGTGCCCGGCTGGGGGAGCCGCGCGTGCCGGAGTTGGTCCCAGGGACGTACCGAACCCGCACGACGCCATGAGGTGAGACCCAGTGAACCTGCGCGACCTGGTGTACAGGCTCTACGCACGCCGGGTGGAAGGCCGCCTCGATCACGACCAGGTGCCCAAGCACATCGGCGTGATCCTCGACGGCAACCGGCGCTGGGCCAAGGCCTCCGGCGGCACCACCGAGCAGGGCCACAAGGCGGGCGCGAGCAAGATCCAGGAGCTGCTCGGCTGGTGTGCCGAGACCGACGTCGAGGTCGTCACGCTCTGGATGCTCTCCACCGAGAACCTGGACCGCGCGGAGGCGGAGCTGACGCCGCTGCTCGGCATCATCGAGGGCGCGGTCCGCGACCTCGCCGCCGACGGCCGCTGGCGCGTGCACCACGTCGGGACGCTGGACGTACTGCCCGCCCGTACCCAGGCCGTGCTCAAGGAGGCCGAGCAGGCCACGATCGGCAACGACGGGATACTCGTCAACGTCGCCGTGGGCTACGGCGGCCGCCAGGAGATCGCCGACGCCGTCCGCTCGCTCCTCCTTGAGCACGCGCAGAAGGGCACCTCCCTGGAGGAGGTCGCCGAGATCGTCGACGTCGAGCGCATCTCGGAGCACCTCTACACGCGCGGCCAGCCCGACCCGGACCTGGTGATCCGTACGAGCGGCGAGCAGCGGCTCTCGGGCTTCATGCTCTGGCAGAGCGCCCACTCGGAGTACTACTTCTGCGAAGTCTTCTGGCCGGCCTTCCGCAAGGTCGACTTCCTGCGCGCCCTGCGTGACTACGCGGCCCGCCACCGGCGTTACGGGGCCTGACGCGGGCCCGCCCGCCACCTCGCGAGCACCTCACAGGTCCCGGGACGGTTCCCGGCTCACGGCGTGTCATATGCCATGGCATGACGGCGGGTGTTCGAGGGAATACCCCTTCCAGGTCGACGTCCGGTCCACGGACGCCGTATCTCAGTGAGCGGCAAGCCCGCTCGCCCGGGAGGCCCGTTGCACCAGGACGACCACGCGCTGAGTGTGGACGAAGCGGAGGGCCGGAGCTCGGCCCGCGCATCGTGGCCCGAGCCCGGTCCCACCGATCGCGACGCCGTCGCACCCCGACCTCAGGCTCGTCTTCAGAGGGGGTACGTCCTTCCGTGGTGACCAGCACAAAGCGCCGCATGCCCGACAGGCGCACTTACGTTCTCGACACCAGCGTCCTGCTGGCCGACCCGAACGCCATGTCCCGGTTCGACGAGCACGAGGTGGTGCTCCCGATCGTCGTGGTCACGGAGTTGGAGGCCAAGAGGCACCATCCGGAACTCGGCTACTTCGCCCGGCAGGCGCTGCGCCTGCTCGACGACTGCCGGATCCGGTACGGACGCCTCGACGCCCCCATCCCGATGGGCGACCTGGGCGGAACGGTACGTGTCGAGCTCAACCACTCCGATCCCGGCGTGCTTCCGGCCGGCTATCGATTGGGGGACAACGACTCACGGATCCTGGCGGTGGCACGCAGCCTCCAGGCCGAGGGGTACGACGTCACCGTCGTGTCGAAAGACCTGCCGCTGAGGATCAAGGCGTCCTCGGTCGGCCTGCTCGCCGAGGAGTACCGCGCCGAGCTCGCCATCACCGACTCCGGCTGGACCGGGATGGCGGAACTGGCGCTCACCGCCGAGCAGGTGGACCTCCTCTTCACCGAGGAGACGGTGTACGAACCGGCCGCGGCGGACCTTCCCGTACACACGGGCCTGGTGATCCAGTCCGAGCGCGGCAAGGCGCTGGGCCGGGTCACCGCCGAGGGGATGGTCAGGCTCGTACGCGGCGACCGGGAGGCCTTCGGCATCCACGGGCGCAGCGCCGAGCAGCGGATAGCCCTGGACCTGCTCCTCGACCCGGACGTCGGGATCGTCTCGATGGGCGGCCGGGCGGGTACGGGCAAGTCGGCGCTGGCGCTCTGTGCGGGGCTCGAAGCCGTGCTGGAGCGCCGGCAGCACAAGAAGGTGATGGTCTTCCGGCCGCTGTACGCGGTGGGCGGCCAGGAGCTCGGCTATCTGCCGGGCTCCGAGTCCGAGAAGATGAGCCCCTGGGCGCAGGCGGTCTTCGACACGCTGTCGGCCGTGGCGGGCCGCGAGGTGATCGAGGAAGTGCTGGGGCGCGGCATGCTGGAAGTGCTGCCGCTCACGCACATCCGGGGCCGCTCGCTGCACGACGCGTTTGTGATCGTGGACGAGGCGCAGTCGCTGGAACGGAACGTCCTGTTGACCGTTCTGTCCCGGATCGGCGCGAATTCACGCGTGGTGCTGACCCATGATGTCGCCCAGCGCGACAACCTGCGGGTCGGCCGGTACGACGGAGTGGTCGCCGTCGTCGAGAAGTTGAAGGGCCATCCGCTCTTCGCGCATGTCACCCTCACCCGCTCGGAGCGCTCGCAGATCGCCGCGCTGGTGACCGAAATGCTGGAGGACGTGCACCTTTGATCCTGTTGACCCCGTAAGGGGGGAAAGGTAGTTGGCGCCGTCCGGCAGAACCCAGGATCTTAGCCGGGCGGCGTCCTGCTGCGCTCAAGTTTCCGTAAAACTCCTGGTGCAAACGGCGTGTGAGCTTTCCCACGCAACGGAGAATTGCTTCCCGGCGTCCGCTTCCGGCAGAGTCTTGCTTCCGTCAGGCCCCGCATACGGCACACCCGCATCTTCAGGGATGCGACACCAGACAACTCAACAGCCGTCGCCGTATGCCGCCCGAGTCACACGCGGCGCTCCCGCAAAGGAGTTGCCCACCGGGTCCGCGCCTCCCGTGACCTAGCAATAGGGGGAGGCCAGTGCCAGGGGCACGATTGCGTCCGCGAGGTCACCCGAGCGGGCACTGCTGGAAGGAAACCGTGTGAGCCGGATTTCGGTCCGGGGATTCGCCGTGGCTTCGGCTACCGCGGTCACCACTGTCGGCGCCGTTGTGGGCGTCGCCTCGGGCGACACTCAGCCCTCGAACGACAACTTCGAGGTGACCGCAGCCGACACGACGCTCCTCGCAGACATCCCTGCCGGCCAGCAGGCCCAGGTGCAGACCGCGTCCCTGACGCAGCAGGCCGACGCACAGGCCTACGCCGCCGATGTGACCGCGAAGAAGTCCGCGGAGGAATCGGCCCGCCTCCAGGCCGCCAAGGACGCCAAGTCCAAGAAGGAAGCCGCCGAGGCCAAGGCCGAAGCGGAAGCCGAGGCCAAGGCGAAGGCCGAGGCCGAGGCCAAGGAGCGCGAGGAGGAGAAGCAGGCCGCCGCCAGCCGCTCCGCGACGCGTTCCGCGTCCAGCTTCTCGGCCAAGGGCTCGTACACCGTCGCCGAGGTCCAGGCCATGGCGCGGCAGATGGTCCCCGGCGACCAGTTCCAGTGCTTCAGCAACATCGTGAACCACGAGTCCACGTGGAACTACCGGGCGAGCAACCCCTCCTCCGGTGCCTACGGCCTCGTGCAGGCGCTGCCCGGCTCCAAGATGTCGTCCGCGGGCGCCGACTGGCAGACCAACCCGGCCACGCAGATCAAGTGGGGCCTGAACTACATGGACGAGCGCTACGGCAGCCCCTGTGGCGCCTGGTCGTTCTGGCAGGCAAACAACTGGTACTAGTACCAGCACGGTCGCTCAACTTCGCAGAGCCCCTTACCGTCCTACGGTGAGGGGCTCTGCGCGTGTACCGTCGGGGTCCGGTGTCTCCCCGGGGGGAGCGAGCATGCGACGGGGAGAAGAGAGAGCGACATGTCAACGCAGCCACAGCCACAGCCGAAGCCACAGCTGGGATGGCTCGGCCGTACGGGCGCCAAGCTGACCCGGATGGGAGAGCTGTTGAACGAGCGCCGCGCCGCGGCCGAGGCAGAGGCGGAGGCCGCCGACGCCACCGGTCCCGGCGGCGCGGCGCCGTACGACCCGGGAACCGGGGTCGACCACGTCCCCGCGCCACCCGCCTACGCCCCCGCCGTCGCCGCCAGGCCCGACCCTGTCGCCGCCGTCCCGTGGGGGATGCGCGTCGCGGCCGAGGCCGGCTGGCGGCTGCTCGTCCTGGCGGGCACGCTCTGGGTGCTGATGAAGATCATCACCGCCGTACAACTGGTGGTCCTCGCCTTCGTCGCGGCTCTGCTCGTCACCGCGATGCTCCAGCCCACCGTCGCCCGGCTCCGGAGGATCGGACTGCCGCGCGGCCTCGCCACCGCCGTCACCGCGATCCTCGGCTTCGTCATCATGGGGCTCGTCGGCTGGTTCGTGGTGTGGCAGGTCATGGAGAACCTCGACAACCTCTCCGACCGCCTCAAGGACGGCATCGAGGAGCTCAAACGCTGGCTGCTCAACAGCCCGTTCCATGTGACCGAGAAGCAGATCAACGACGTCGCGAAGAACCTCACCGACGCGGTCGGCACCAACACCGAGGAGATCACCTCGGCGGGCCTCCAGGGCGTCACCGTGATGGTCGAGTTCCTCACCGGCATGCTGCTCGCCATGTTCTCCACGCTCTTCCTGCTGTACGACGGGAAGCGCATCTGGCAGTGGACGCTCAAGCTGGTGCCCGCGCAGGCCCGGCCCGGCGTCGCGGGTGCGGGTCCGCGCGCCTGGCGCACGCTCACCGCGTATGTGCGGGGCACGGTGATCGTCGCGCTGATCGACGCGATCTTCATCGGCCTCGGGATCTGGTTCCTCGACGTACCGATGGCCGTGCCGCTCGCCGTCTTCATCTTCCTGTTCGCCTTCATCCCGCTCGTCGGCGCGGTGATGTCGGGCGCGCTGGCGGTCGTCGTCGCTCTGGTCACCCAGGGCGTGTTCAGCGCGCTGATGGTGCTGGTCGTCGTACTGGCCGTACAGCAGATCGAGGGCCATGTGCTGCAGCCGTTCATCCTCGGCCGCGCGGTACGGGTGCACCCGCTGGCGGTCGTCCTCGCGGTGGCGGCGGGCGGCCTGGTCGCCGGTATCGGCGGGGCGGTCGTCGCGGTGCCGTTGGTGGCCGTGACCAATACGGTGGTCGGCTACTTGCGGGCGTACAGCATGGAGGCGGCCATGCACGCGGCGCCGGAGGAGCCGGGTCCGGTGCCGCAGCCTGCGACGCCGCGGGGCGAGACGGCGGCGGTCCAGGAATGATCTCCGAGCCGGAGATGGTGGGGGACTTCGCGGCCTGGCCGGAGCCCGAGACCTCGACGAGCGAGGACCGCCCTCCGGCGCCGCGCGGCCGCAGGCCGTGGTTGTGGGCGGTCGGCGGCGCGGTGGCGGCTTCGGTGGTGTGGGCGGGCGGGCTGTACACCTACGCGCCGTGGGGCGCCGTCGATACGCGCGGATACCGGGTGGGCGAGGGGCTGTGCGACAAGGTCCGGCTGACAGCCCTGTCGCTGAACCTCGGAAAGAAGTCGGAAGATCCCCTGGAAGTGGTGGGTGAGGACAGCGCCCTGGACACCGCCACCTGCGGTTTCGCGTTCGAGCCGACGGGAAAGCCGGCCAAGGGCGAGCCCACAGTGAGTTACGAGGTCCTGCTGGGGGTCGAGTTGCACAAGAAGTCCGACCCCGGGCCGGAGTTCGAGGCGGTCATGAAGCAGCCCCGCTGGGGCGACGTCGTACCGCCCAAGATGGACGCGATCGTGAGTCCCGGCCTCGGGGAGAAGGCGTTCCTGACGGTGCCCGGCGAGGTGGCGGGCATGCGGTTGAAGGTCCTGGACGGCGGCGCGGTGTTCGACCTGCAGGTCATTCCCACCATGGGGTACGGGGACGAGGAACCGCCGCTGGACGAGAACGATTCCGAGCCGGACACGGCGCCGCTCCAAGTCCCCATGATCGAGGACATGCGGGACCTCATGGCCGCGCTCAAGAGCCAGCCGACGCCTCACGTGTGAAGGGCCCCTCGGACGTGATGTCCGCGGGGCCCCTCTCATACGTACTGCTGACGACTACGCGCCGGCCATGACGGCCTCGGAGTCGATCGTCACGCCGACGGCCTGGATCACCGCGGCGATCTTGACCGCCTCCTGGATCGTCTCGCGCTCGACGCCCGCCTTGCGCAGGACCTGCTCGTGCGAGTCGAGGCACTGGCCGCAGCCGTTGATCGCGGAGACCGCGAGCGACCACAGCTCGAAGTCGACCTTCTCGACGCCGGGGTTGCCGATGACGTTCATCCGCAGACCGGCGCGCAGCGTCCCGTACTCCGGGTCGGAGAGCAGGTGGCGCGTGCGGTAGAAGACGTTGTTCATCGCCATGATCGCGGCGGCGGACTTGGCGGCCTGGTACGCCTCGGGCTTGAGGTTGGCCTTCGCCTCCGGCTCCAGCTCACGCAGTACCTTGGGCGAGCGCGAGGCGATCGCGCAGGCCAGGACCGTGCCCCACAGCTGCTGCTGGGGGAGGTCGCTGTTGCCGATGACCGAGCCGAGGTTCAGGCGCAGGTCCTTGGCGTAGTCCGGTATGGCGGACTTCAGCTCGTCGAGGGCCATGGGTCACTCACCGGCCAGCAGCGCGACCGGGTCGAGGGTGTTCTCGCCCTTGGTCCAGTTGCACGGGCACAGCTCGTCGGTCTGGAGCGCGTCGAGGACCCGGAGGACCTCCTTCGGGTTACGGCCCACGGAACCGGCGGTCACCATCGTGAACTGGATCTCGTTGTTCGGGTCGACGATGAAGACGGCGCGCTGCGCGAAGCCGTCCTCGCCCTCGATGCCGAGGTCACGCATGAGCTCGTGCTTCGAGTCGGCCAGCATCGGGAACGGCAGGTCGGTCAGGTCCGGGTGGTCCTTGCGCCAGGCGTGGTGCACGAACTCGGAGTCACCGGAGAAGCCGAGGATCTGCGCGTCGCGGTCGGCGAACTCGTCGTTCAGCTTGCCGAAAGCGGCGATCTCGGTGGGGCAGACGAAGGTGAAGTCCTTGGGCCACGCGAAGACGACACGCCACTTGCCCTCGTAGGACTTGTGGTTGATCTGCTCGAACTCCTTGCCGGTCTCGAGGGAGACACAGGCGGTGAGGTCGTACGTGGGGAACTGGTCACCAACAGTGAGCACGCGCGCTCCTTGCAGAGAGGGAAATCCCGTTTCGGGAGTTTCCTGGGGCTTGGACGGATCCCCACAGTGACACAGGAAGCATTGATAGCAGAAATAGCTAGACTGGCTTGATCCGATCGGAGGTGGTTATCAGTGGCCAGTAGTAATGGAAACGGTGCCGGGGGCGTGGGCGGTGTCCGGGCCAAGCAGCCCAGCCTGGCGCAGCTGCGGGCGTTCGTCGCCGTGGCGGAGTACCTGCACTTCAGGGACGCGGCCGCCGCGATCGGCATGAGCCAGCCGGCGCTGTCGGGGGCGGTCTCGGCGCTGGAGGACGTGCTGGGGGTGCAACTCGTCGAGCGTACGACGCGCAAGGTGCTGCTGTCCCCGGCGGGGGAGCGGCTCGCGGTGCGGGCGAGGGCCGTGCTGGACGCGGTGGGCGAGCTGATGGAGGAGGCGGAGGCGGTACGGGCGCCCTTCACCGGGGTGCTCCGGCTCGGGGTGATCCCGACGGTGGCGCCGTACCTGCTGCCGACGGTGCTCACGCTCGCCCACGAGCGGTATCCGGAACTGGACCTTCAGGTGCACGAGGAGCAGACGTCGTCGCTGCTGGAGGGGCTGGCGGCGGGGCGGCTGGACCTGCTGTTGCTGGCGGTGCCGCTTGGGGTGCCGGGGGTGACCGAACTCCCCCTCTTCGACGAGGACTTCGTGCTCGTGACGCCGCGGGAGCACTGGCTGGGCGGGCGCGAGGACATTCCGCGCGACGCGCTCAAGGAGCTGCATCTGCTGCTGCTCGACGAGGGGCACTGCCTGCGGGACCAGGCGCTCGACATCTGCCGGGAGGCGGGCCGTACGGAGGGGGCGCCCGTCACGACGACGGCGGCGGGTCTGTCGACGCTGGTGCAGCTGGTGGCGGGCGGCCTCGGGGTGACGCTGCTGCCGCGCACGGCGGTGAAGGTGGAGACGGACCGCAACGACCGGCTGGTGACCGGGTACTTCGCCGACCCGGCGCCGTCGCGTCGGGTCGCGCTGGCGATGCGGACGGGGGCGGCGCGGCAGAGCGAGTTCGAGACGTTCGCGCAGGCGCTGAAGGAAGCGATGCGGAGGCTGCCGGTGCGGGTGGTGGCGGGCGCGGGCTGAGCTTGCCGCTGCGGGGGGCTATTTCCCCACCCCGCCCCTTCCCGCTGTGACACTTTGCGGCTCCGCCGCGTGAGGGGCTCCGCCCCAGACCCCGCTCCTCAATCGCCGGAGGGGCTGGATGGTGCAGCAGCGAAATCCAGCCCGTCCGGGGTCTGGGGCTTGCCCCAGTTCGGGAAGGGGCGGGTCGGGGAAAGGCCCCGCCAGGGTTTCCCGGGGCTGCGCTACTCCGTGCGCAGGCCCTCCGGCCGCATCAGGCGCCACAGCGGCGGCAGGCTCAGCAGCGTCACCGCCAGGATCAGCGCCCCGCCCGCCCCGGCGAACGGCAGGAACACCCACCAGTCGCTCACCGACTTCTCGATCAGGCTCAGCACCGCCGCTCCCAGCGCCAGGCCGCCCACGACCGCCAGCGCGAGGCCGAGGATGATCGGTACCGCCGTCTGCCACAGCACGGACCAGCCGAGCGTCGCGCGGCGCGTCCCGAAGGCGACCAGGACCGACAACAGGCGCCTGCGCTCGCGCAGTTGCTCCACCTGCGAGACGAGCATGCTCGCGGCGATCAGCGCCATGGTCCCGGTCGCACCGACCAGCAGCCCGCTCTGGACGCTCGCGTACTGCTTGTTGCGCTCGACCTCTCTGAGGGAGAACACCTGCATGGCGGGATCGATGCGGGCAGCGGTGTTGCGTACGTACTCCACGGCGTCCGGCAGCCCCTCGTCGATCTTGACCTGGGCCCCGGTCGTCGCCGCCGGCAGCGTGGGCACGGCCACGGCACCCGGCGTCGCGAAGATGCCGTCGTGGACGCGGCCCATCGGGTCGGGCTTCGCCACGACCTTGCGCGTCGACTCCGGCAGGGTCCACAGCACGGCCTTCGAGCCGTCGTCCTCCGAGTACGGGTTCAGGTTGACCGCCTTGCCGATCCGGGCCGTCCGGTCCACCCGGTCGTTCTGCTCGGCGTCGTCCGAGTGCACGACGAACGTGTCGCCGTCCTCGCACGAGGCGATACGGGCCAGCTCGCGCAGGGTCGCGCAGTCGCCCACGGTCAGCGTGCTCGTCGGCTGGATCTCGTCCCCGCCGGCCTTCCCCGGCCGGGTCGCGATGGCCTCGACCGTACCGACCACGCTCTTCACGCCCTTGGTCTTCCGGAAGTCAGTGATCATCCGGGTGGCGAGTTCGCCGTTGGCGACCTCCGCGCTGACACTGACCTGCGCCCGCGAAGGGTCCTGGCCGGTCACGTCGATGAAGTCGTCGTCGATCCCGGCGAAGAGCATCTGCAGGGCGATGGCGCCCGCGACGGCGACGGTGATGCCGCTGACCGTACGGGCGGCCGATCCGCTGCTCAACTGGAGGCGGCGGGTGGCAAGTTGCCACGGCACCGGCCCGCCGTTCAGCCGGCCCACCACCGCTTCGACCAGCCACGGCAGCAACAGGACGAGACCGGCGAGTACCAGTACCGCACCGCCCGCGAGGGGGTACGGATCGACTGCCTGCGTCTTCTCGTCGACGGTGCCGGTCATGATCAGCGCCACCATGCCCGCAACGGGCGGCACCAGCCGCCACCACAGACGGCGGCGCCGGGTGCCGTTGCTGCGTACGACACCCAGCGGCTCGATCGCCACCGAGCGCAGCGCCGCGAGCGTGACCGCGACGGCCGCGGCCGGCACGGCGAGCGCGATCAGCGCGGCGAGCGCCGGGACCGGTGTGATGTCGCCGGGGAAGGTGCTGACTCGCCACACCTGTACGCCGCCCAGCACCTGCCGGGCCGCGAGGAAGACGCCGGCGCCGATGACCAGCCCGAGCAGCGAACCGAACAGCGCCTCGCCCGCGGCGATCCGCCGCGTTGTGCGGATGTCCGCGCCGACCAGCCGCAGCGCGGCCAGGCGGCGGTCGCGCCGCTCCCCGCCGAAACGCACGGCCGTGGCGATGAAGATGGCCACCGGCACCAGGAGCACCACGCACATCAGGATGATCACGACGACGAGGACCGGGTTCATGGGCTCGCTCATGAGGCGCTGGCCGAACGCCGTGGTCCTGCGCCCGCCGTTGTCGGCGGTGAGGGTGGAGCTCCCGACGTAGTGGTGGATCTCGCTGGGGGAGAGCAGGCCGGAGTCGGCGATCGTTCCGATGACGCGGTAGTTCAGGCGCTCGGCGAGAAGCTTGCCCTCCGGTGACGCGAGGAGTTCCTTGAGCGCGGGGGAGACGACCATCTCGCCGGGGCCGGGGAGCCTGTCGACGCCGGGCGGCCGTACCGGGTGCGTGCCCTCCGCGCGCAGGATCTTGCCGGCGATGTACTTGTCGCGGAACTCGGTGCTGGCGTCGGCCCACAGCACGGTGGTGTCAGAGGCCTCGGGCCGGGATTCCCGCGAGGTGTCGGCGGGCGTACGGGCTTCTTGGCGGGCCGAACGGCTGTCGAGCACCGAAGGCACGGACGCGGCACAGAGCAGCAGGGCCACGCCGAGGCCGACACCGACGGCGGTGAGGATCGTACGGGCCCAGCTCTCACGCCCGCCGGAGACGGCGAACCTGATGCCCAGGCCGAGGTCGCGTACCCAGGCGGCGAGGCCGGTGGGGGCGGTGGCGGGGGCCGGTGGGGTGCCGGTGCGCCGGTCGAGGAGCTTCGTCATGCGGCGTACTCCGGGCTCCGGGACTTTCCGTCGCGTACGACGATCTCGCGGTCGGAGTACGCGGCGACGCGCGCCTCGTGCGTGACCAGGACGACGGCGGTGTTCGCGGACCGGGCGGCCTCGGTGAGGAGCTGCATCACGCGCTCGCCGTTGAGGGAGTCGAGGGCGCCGGTCGGCTCGTCGGCGAACAGGACGCGGGGCGAGGAGACGAGCGAGCGGGCGACGGCGACGCGCTGGCCCTGGCCGCCGGAGACCTCGCCGGGCCGCTTGCGCCCGAGGTCGTCGACCTCCAGCCGGGCCATCCACTTCAGCGCCTCGCGCTCGGCGTCCCTGCGCTTGGCGCCGTTCAGGCGCAGCGGCAGCGCGACGTTCTCGACGCAGGTCAGCTCGGGGACGAGCTGGCCGAACTGGAAGACGAAGCCGAAGTCGCCGCGGCGCAGGGCGCTGCGCTCGCGGTCCGGCATGGCGGACAGTTCGCGGCCGTCGTACGTGATGGTGCCGGAGTCGGGGGTGACTATCCCGGCCAGGCAGTGCAGCAGGGTCGACTTGCCGGAGCCGGAGGGGCCCATGACGGCGACGACCTCGCCGGGGTCGATGGAGAAGTGCGCGCCGTCGAGTGCGGGGGTGGTGCCGTACGCCTTGTGGAGGCCGTCGGCGACGAGGAGGGAACCGGCGGGAGTCATGCGCGTACCTCCGTGGCGAGCTTGTCGAGGCGTGCGGCGGCGAGTTCCAGCCAGCGCAGGTCGGCTTCCAGGTGGAAGAGGGCGTGGTCGCAGATGAGCTGGTCGGCGAGGTCGCCCCGGCGCTTGCGGTCGGTGAGGACGCGCATCATGCGCAGGTGCTCGGCGCGCTGTACGTCGAGGAGGCCGGCGGCGCTGCGGCCGGTGAGGAGGGCGAGGACGACCTTGGTGTAGAGCGTCGACTGGAGGTACGGCTCGGGCTTCTCCGGCTGGGCGAGCCACTGCTCGACATCGGTGATGCCGGCTTCGGTGATGGCGTAGCGCTTGCGCTCGGGGCCGCCGTCGGACTCCACGCCGTCGACTTCGACGAGCCCGTTCTTGAGCAGCCGGGACATGGTCGAGTAGACCTGGCCGTAGTGCAGGGGCCGGTCGTGGCCGAACTTGTCGTCGAAGGCGCGCTTGAGGTCGTAGCCGTGGCGGGGGCCGGACTCCAGGAGCCCGAGGAGGGTGTGGCCGATTGACATGCGGAGCACTATACACAGTGGGTATACATGCAGTGCATAGTGGCTCGAACGCCTACGGCGGGCCTACCCCCACCCCGCCCCTTCCCGAACCGGGGTTCCGCCCCAGACCCCGCTCCTCAAGCGCCGGAGGCTGAAGTGGTGCGGGGTGAGGCATTGAGCCGGGGGTCGGGCAGCTTGGGTTGCCGGGGTTCGAGGGCTCCGCGGGGTGAAGTCCAGGGCGTCTGGGGTCTGGGGTCTGCCCCGGTTCGGGAAGGGGTGGGGTGAGGAAAGGCCCCGCAGGGCTTCGCCGCGCCCCCTATGTCGCCGGCGGGGGTTCCGGGTCGGAGGTTTCCGGGGCCGGTGGCTTCGGGGGGCGGCCCCGGCGGGGGATCGGGCCGGCGGTGCCGGGGAGGCGGCCGGATTCTGACAGCGCCCGGCGCAGCAGGAACTCGATCTGCGCGTTCGCGCTGCGCAGCTCGTCGGACGCCCAGCGAGCCAGCGCGTCGTACACAGCCGGGTCCAGCCGCAGCAGCACCTGCTTGCGCTGCTGCTGCGGCTGCTTCCGCTGCGCGGGCTCGTCCGTCACTGGTAGAGCGTGCCGGTGTTGAGTACGGGCTGCGCGGCCCGGTCGCCGCACAGCACCACCATCAGGTTGCTGACCATCGCCGCCCGGCGCTCGGAGTCGAGCTCGACGATGTCGTGCTCGGTGATCCGGTTGAGGGCCATCTCGACCATCCCCACCGCGCCCTCGACGATCAGCTTGCGCGCCGCCACGACCGCCCCCGCCTGCTGCCGCTGAAGCATCGCCGAGGCGATCTCGGGTGCGTACGCCAGGTGCGTGAAGCGGGACTCGATGATGTGGACCCCGGCCGCCTCGACCCGCGCGTGCAGCTCGACCGCGAGCTTCTCGGTGATCTCCTCGGCGTTGCCCCGCAGGGACAGGCCGTCCTCGTCGTGCGCGTCGTACGGGTACTCGATCGCGATGTGGCGCACGGCGGCCTCCGTCTGGGTGGCGACGAACTCCAGGAAGTCGTCCACCTCGAACGTGGCCTGCGCCGTGTCCTCCACCTTCCACACCACGACCGCCGCCAGCTCGATCGGGTTGCCGTAGGCGTCGTTGACCTTGAGGACCGCGGTCTCGTGGTTCCTGATCCGGGTCGAGATCTTCGAGCGTGTGGTCAGCGGGTTGACCCAGCGCAGTCCGTCGGTGCGGATGGTGCCGCGGTAGCGCCCGAAGAGCTGGACGACGCGGGCCTCGCCCGGCGCCACCATGTTGAGGCCGCACATCGCGAGAAACGCCGCGAAGGCGATCACGACGCCCGTGACGATCAGCGCCACCTTCGGGCCGGTCGACGCGAAGGTGGCGCCGGTGGCGACGAGGCCCACCCCGGCCAGCAGACCCAGCAGGCCGAGCAGCAGCGCGAGGCCGCCGCCGATGCTGTGCGCGGCCCTCTCGCGCACCCGTGGCGCGGGCATGTCGGGCAGGTCGGTGGGTGCCGACGTGCTGGGTGCGGGCGTGCTGGTTGCGGACATGGTGGGCCCCCGGTTCGGTGCTCGTCCCGTACGGGTTTCGTACGGCCGTCGTCGTCTATCAAAGTGATATCACTTTTTCGGGGGATCGTAAACCTGTGCGAGGACTTTCGCAACCCTGGAGCCCTCCCGTGAGTCGGTTCCAGAGAGACAGGTGCTGATTGTCACGTACGGAAAAGAGCGGATCGGCAGCCCTTTGTCCGCAGGTGCGGTGTTAGCTTTCTGAGCTGACATCCGGGGGCTCGATGAGCGGAGTTACGGAGTAATGGGCCGAGCAGAAGCGCGACAGAACCGGAAGCGCGGTGCGCGCCGGGCGAAGAAGGCGGGTGGCATACGCCGCCTCTTCACCTGGAAGAAGATGCTGGGCACCTTCTTCGGGCTTTGCCTGCTCCTGATGGGCGTCTTCGTGGCGCTGTACATATGGGTGCCCGTACCGGCGGCCAACGCCGAGGCCAAGCTGCAGAGCAACGTCTACAAGTACAGCAACGGCAAGATCATGGCCCGGTCCGGCAAGCTCAACCGCGAGATAGTCCCGCTCGCCAACACCCCCAAGGACGTCCAGACCGCCTTCGTCGCCGCCGAGAACCAGAACTTCTACAAGGACTCCGGTGTCGACTTCAAGGGCACCGCGCGCGGCCTGCTCAACACCGTCACCGGCAAGGGCAAGCAGGGTGGCTCGACCATCACCCAGCAGTACGTCAAGAACTACTACCTGACCCAGGACCAGACGGTCTCCCGCAAGCTCAGGGAGCTTGTGATCTCCATCAAGGTGGACCGGAAGCAAACCAAGTCCGAGATCCTGGCCGGCTATCTCAACACCAGCTACTTCGGACGCGGCGCGTACGGCATCCAGGCCGCGGCCCAGGCGTACTACGGCGTCGACGCCGAGAAGCTGACCGTCGAACAGGGCGCGTACCTCGCGGCGCTCCTCCAGGCCCCCAGCCAGTACGACTGGGCGGCGGCGAGCCCCACCAGCAAGAAGCTGGTCAAGGAGCGCTGGAACTACGTACTCGACAACATGATCGAGATGAACGCGCTGGACCGGACCAGGCGCGACGCCATGAGGTTCGACATACCGCAGGACCCCAAGGGCGCCGCCGGTATGGAGGGCCAGACCGGCTACATGGTCGAGGCCGCCAAGCGCGAGCTGAAGAAGCAGGGCGTCAGCGAGGCCGACTTCGACGCGGGCGGCTGGACGATCACGCTCAACATCGACGAGAAGCGCCAGAAGGCGCTGGAGCGGGCGGTCGAGCGGCAGCTGGAGTCCAAGCTCGACCGCAAGAAGAACAAGGTCGACGCGACCCTCCAGGCCGGCGCGACCTCCGTGGATCCGAAGACCGGCAAGGTCGTCGCGATGTACGGGGGCGTGGACGCCACCCAGCACTATTTCTCCAACGCCACGCGGTCCGACTACCAGCCGGCCTCGACCTTCAAGCCCGTCGTCCTCGCCGCCGCCCTGGAGAGCAACTCCAAGACGCAGGACGACGAGCCCATCACGCCCAGCACGATCTACGACGGCACGAGCAAGCGCCCCGTCAAGGGCAGCGCCACCCCCTTCGCCCCGCAGAACGACCTGGGCAAGAGCTACGGCCCCATCACCGTCCAGCAGGCCATGAACAAGTCGGTCAACTCCGTCTTCGCGCAGATGCTCGTGGATGTCGGGGCGCCGCGCGTGAAGGAGACCGCGCTCGACATGGGCATGGAGGACAAGGGCGGCTTCGACGAGCGTCCCGCCATGTCCCTCGGTGTGATGGGCGCGAGCACGATGGACATGGCGAGCGTCTACGCGACGCTCGACAACCACGGCAAGAAGGTCACGCCGACCATCGTGAAGTCCGCCGAGCACAAGGACCGCCCGGGCGGCCGGGTCGAGATGCCCGAGCCGACGGCAGAGCAGGTCATCGACCGCTCGACGGCGGACAGCGTGACCAAGGTGCTCACCGGAGTCGTGAACAGCGGTACGGGCATCAGGGCCTCCAGCCCGAACTACAACGCGGCGGGAAAGACCGGCACGTCGGAGAAGAACCGGTCCGCCTGGTTCGTCGGCTACACCCCCGAACTCTCCACCGCCGTAGCCCTCTTCGGTGAGTCCACGAAGCCGGGCGGCGGACAGGTCTCCCTCACCGGCACGGCCAACGCCGGCCGCGCCAGCGGCGGCGGCTTCCCCGCCAGTATCTGGGCGGACTACACGCTCGGCGCCCTCGGCGGCGGCTCCGACGCCGACTTCGACCTGGAGATCGACCCGGACGACGCCTACGTGCCCCCGCCGACCAAGACGCCCGACCCGACCAACACCCCGAGCAAGCCCTCGACGACCCCGAGCAGGACGCCCACGACGCCGTCCACCACGCCTCCGACGACGCCGTCCACGACGCCCCCGACCTCGCCGTCCACCACGCCTCCGACGTCGCCGCCGCCCATCACGATCGGCCCGCCGGACCCGGGCGGTGACACCGCCGGCTCCGACGGCGGGGCGGACGGAGGCTCCGGCGGCGGATCCGACGGCGGCACGGACGCAGGAGCCGACGGCGGCGGTACGGACGGTGGCTCCGACGGCGACTTCCGGCCGCCTCGGCCTCGCCCCTGACGGACACAGGCGCGAACACACGACTGCGGCGGGCACCCCCGGGTGCCCGCCGCAGTCGTACGTACGGATCGGCTACGGGCGCGTGGCCAGCTCGAACCAGACCACCTTGCCGGACGACAGCCGCGTAGCGCCCCACCGTCTCGCCAGCCGGTTCACCAGGAACAGCCCGCGCCCGCCCTCGTCCGTGTCCCGCGCCCGCCGCTGCCTGGGCAACTGCGGCGAATCGTCGCCGACCTCGCAGCGCAGTACGTCCGTACGCAGCAACCGCAGCGTCACGGGCCGCTCGGCGTACCGCACCGCGTTCGTCACCACCTCGCTGACCAGTAGCTCCACCGAGTCGCTCAGCTCCTCAAGACCCCAGCGGGCCAGCGCCCGCCGCGCCAGGCGGCGGGCCCGGCCGGGCGCCTGCTCCTCCGGCTCCAGGAACCAGTACGCGACATCGCTCGGCGCGATCCCGTCGAAGCGGGCGGCGAGCAGCGCGATGTCGTCGTCCCGGTCACCGGGCCCGAGCATGTCCAGTACGTCGTCGCACAGCGCCTCAAGGGGTGGCGAGTGATCAGGTCCCGTCAGCTGCGCGGTCGCGGCGAGCCGCTCCCGCAGCTGCTCGATGCCCGTCCACACGTCCCGCAGCCGCGACTCGACCAGGCCGTCCGTGTACAGCAGCAGCGTGGCGCCCGCCGGGGCGTCCAGCTCGACCGCCTCGAAGTCGACCCCGCCGACGCCGATGGGCGCGCCCGGCGGTACCCGCAGCACCTCGGCCCGGCCGCCCAGGTGCAGCAGTACGGGCGGCGGGTGCCCCGCGTTGGCGATGGTGATGCGGTGCGAGACCGGGTCGTACACGCAGTACAGGCAGGTCGCCATGCGGTCGGAGCCGAGCCGCTGCGCCTGCTCGTCGAGGTGGTGCAGGACCTCCTGCGGCGGCAGGTCGAGACCGGCGAGGGTCTGCGCCGTCGTCCGCAGCTGGCCCATGATCGCGGCGGACGTCATGGAGTGCCCCATGACGTCACCGACGACCAGCGCGACCCGGCTGCCCGGCAGCGGGATCGCGTCGTACCAGTCGCCGCCGACACGGGCCGTCTCGGCGGCCGGCAGGTAGCGGGAGGCCAGCTTGACGCCGGTGGGCTGCGGGAGCGAGTCGGGCAGCATGGTGCGCTGGAGCTCGTCGGCGATGTACGCCTCGCGGCCGTACAGCACGGCCTTGTCGATGCCGAGCGCGGTGTGCGTGGCCAACTGGGCGGCGACCAGCAGGTCGTTGGCCTCGAAGGCGGGCCGCTCGGGGCGGCGCAGGAACACGGCGGCGCCGATCACGCGGCGCCTGCCGCGCAGCGGCGCGAGGATCGCGCGGCGCCCGTCGGGCAGGCCCATGGCTTCGCCGAGCAGCTCGGGCAGTGCCGCCCGCGCGGACGAGGAGTCGCCGAACACCGGGCGTACGCCTCTGAGTACTTCGGCGAGAGCGCCTCCGCTGCGTACCTCGCACAGCTGCGGAGCGGGCAGCGGCTCGACCTGGAGGTCGATCTCCTCGGCCCCGTCGTCCGCTAAACGCAGCCGGTCGGTGCGGCGCAGGCGCAGCATGAACGGTACGGCGGGACGCTCGTCGCCGACCGGGAGCGGGTCGCGCAGATAGACGAGGATCGCGTCGGTGAAGGTCGGCACGGACGCCCGGCACAGCCCGAGGACGATCTCGTCGAGGTCGATGCCGCGCGCGATCCGCCGCGTCGCCGCCCCCACGAACCGCAGCCGGTCACCTTCGCTCCTGGCCGCCGCGGCCGGTTCCGGAGACCCGCCGCCGGCCGGCACAGGAGCGGGCGCGGGGCTCGGCACCGTTGGGGGCGCCTCCTCCTGCCGCGGCCGGGTGCGCTCGTGCGGCCGGGCAACCAGGGGCTGCCGGCCTTCGTGCGAGGTGGACTGGTGCTCCGTCACGCGTGGGGTTCCGTCCGTCCGGGGAGCTTGTGCGATGCAATCGCTTTGTGTGGCGATATACCCGCTCTGCGGGCGGCCTCGACAGGACGGTGGGCCCTGAACTCGGCAGATTCGCTCTCCGGCACGGCTCCCACCCCCTGTGGTGACATACGGTCAGCTCTTGCTCCGAGCCCGCCAGTTGCCAGAGAGCTCAATGTGATCAGTGCGCTCAGTGTTGCGGAAGGCGATCCTACGTTTGACCCATGGGGGCGTTTCAAGGGTCTCATGGAGCGATGTGAACAGGAGTGCGGTCCCAGTCATCGGGCAACCGGGGAACGGCCCACCTCGGATCCGGCCGCCAGTTCTCCCACCCGTCGCGGAACGGCGCGCCCCACGCGGTGATCAGGCCGACCGCCGCGCGCCCCGCGTCCCGTACCCGCCCGGCCTGCTCGTCGGTCAGCAGCCCCACCCGGCGGGCCTGCTCGAACTCGTCCTCGTCGAGCCAGCACCAGGCACGGTCCGGGTGCACGGCGATGTCGAGGAAGTGGTCCTCGGAGTCGACGCCGCCCGCCCATCGGGTGCGCGGCTCCTCCAGGTTCACGTACCAGTTCTTGAATCGCCAGCCCCGCTCCCAGAACAGCCACACCGACCAGGGGTCGCCCGGCCGCGCCAGCTTCAGCACGCCGGTGCCCCACCACCGCGAGGTGGTGGTGGTCCGCGGCGCCGTGTACCGGGTGGCGAGCGGCTCCTCGTGCACGGGAGTGCCGTCCGCGAGCACGGGCCGCACGCACTGGGTGCCGGGCGCCATCCACACCGCGAGCAGTTCGTCGGTGTCGCGCACGACCGTGACCGGACGGCAGATGTGGATCCGGTCCGAGGCATTGCCGCGGTAGCGCCAGAGGATGTGGTCCCCCGGCGCCCAACGCGCCCCGCCCGCACCGCCCGCCGTATCTGTCATGAGCAGATCTTAGGAGTACGGCCCGCCGCTTGCCGCGACCCAGGTCACGGGTGCGTCATACGCAGCACGTCCAGTGCCTCGTCGAGCTGCTGCTCGGTGAGGTCGCCGCGTTCGACGTACCCGGACTCCAGGACGACTTCGCGGATGGTCCGGCGCTCGGCGAGGGACTTCTTGACGACCTTCGCGGCCTCTTCGTAGCCGATGTACTTGTTGAGCGGCGTGACGACCGAAGGCGACGACTCGGCGTACTCGCGGGCGCGTTCGACGTTGGCGGTGATGCCGTCGATCGTACGGTCGGCCAGCAGCCGGGAGGCGTTTGCGAGCAGCCGCACCGACTCCAGCAGGTTCTTGCCCATCACCGGAAGCATGACGTTCAGCTCGAAGTTGCCCGCGGCGCCGGCCACGGCGACCGTGGCGTCGTTCCCCATTACCTGGGCCGCGACCATCAGCACGGCCTCGGGAATGACCGGATTCACCTTGCCGGGCATGATCGACGAGCCCGGCTGGAGGTCGGGAAGGCTGATCTCGGCCAATCCGGTGCGGGGTCCGGAGGCCATCCAGCGCAGGTCGTTGGAGATCTTGGTGAGGGAGACGGCGATCGTACGCAGCTGACCGGACGTCTCGACGAGCCCGTCTCGCGCGCCCTGCGCCTCGAAGTGGTCGCGCGCCTCGGTGAGCGGCAGTCCGGTGGAGCGGGCGACCTCGGCGATGACGGCGGCCGAGAAGCCGGGCGGGGTGTTGATGCCGGTGCCCACCGCCGTACCGCCGAGGGGGAGTTCCGCCAGGCGCGGCAGGGAGGCCCGCAGGCGCTCGACGCCGTACCGCACGGCCGCCGCGTAGCCGCCGAACTCCTGGCCCAGGGTGACCGGAGTGGCGTCCATCAGGTGCGTACGCCCGGACTTGACGACGTCCGCGAACTCGGCCGCCTTTCGATCCAGCGCAGCCGCCAGGTGGTCGAGGGCGGGGATGAGATCGGCCGTCACGGCGGCGGTCGCCGCGATGTGGATGGACGACGGAAACACGTCATTGGACGACTGGGAGGCATTGACATGGTCGTTGGGGTGGACCGGGCTGCCCAGACGCTCGGTGGCGAGCGTCGCGACGACCTCGTTCATGTTCATGTTGGAGGACGTGCCGGAGCCGGTCTGGAAGACGTCCACCGGGAAGTGCTCGTCCCAGCGCCCCTCCGCGACCTCTTCGGCCGCCTCCCGTACCGCTTGCGCGATGTCCTTGTCGAGTACGCCGAGTTCGGCGTTGACCAGGGCGGCAGCCGCCTTGATGCGGGCGAGGGCCTCGATGTGGGCGCGCTCCAGGCGCTGCCCGGATACGGGGAAGTTCTCCACGGCCCGCTGGGTCTGGGCGCGCCACTTGGCGTGGGCCGGTACGCGTACCTCACCCATCGAGTCGTGCTCGACGCGGTAGTCGTCCTGGTGGTCGTCGGTCGTCATGATCACGTGCCTCCTCGGAAAAGTTGAGCACTTGTCTTGTTCTGCGTATTCCCAAGTCGCCTACCCACCAGTAAATACCGGGGGTAACAACAAACCGGGGAGGCGCAATGCAGCGCACACGGCTCAGACTTCGCTCTACGGTCGCGGCCGCCGCCGCACTCGCGGCGGCCATGGGCGGCGGCCTGGTGGCGACGGCCCCCGCCACCGCCGCCGACAAGGCGGCATCCGCTTCCACCCCCCTGCCGGCCGAACTGGAGGCCGTCCGCGCCGCCGAGGCCACCAGGCTCTACGGCGACCCGGCCGAGCGGCCGATGGACCAGCGGAAGACCGGGCTGATCTCGCTCGGCGACAGCGAGATCTCCGGCGAGGGGGTCGGCACGTACGAGCCCGGCACCAACGGCCCCGACAACTGGTGCCACCGCTCGCCGGACGCCGCGATCCACCGCACCGGCATCCCGGCCGACGTCACGTACAACGTCTCCTGCTCGGGCGCCTACACCGGAAACATCAGAATCGGCGGAAGCAAGCAGTACGCCGACGAGCTGGTCCAGAGCGACAACCTGGCCGTCAAGGCCCGCAACACCCGCATCAAGATGGTCCTGCTGGTCGCCGGCGCCAACGACGACCTCCAGTTCGGCCCGGTGATGACGGACTGCGTCACGCGCTGGCTGACGATCCAGGGACCCTGCGAGCCCAAGTACGCGCCCGGCTGGCAGGGGCGTGTCGACGCACTCGTGCCCAAGGTCGAGCAGACCGTCCGTGACCTGCGGACCGTCATGCGCGGCGCCGGGTACGCCGACGGCGACTACAAGATGGTCGTGATGGGCTACCCGAGCCCCATCGGCCCCGACTTCAAGGACAACCCGGACTTCCCCGGCAAGATCCCCGGCGGCTGTGCGGGGTACGACTCCGACGCGACCTGGGGCCGCAACACCGCGGTCTCGGCCTTCGAGCGGGGGATGCGCAGGGCGGCGGCGAACACGGCTTCCGTCTATCTCGACAACTCCCGCCTCTTCCACGGCCACGAGGTGTGCATGGAGGACCCGTGGGCGCGCGGCCTGTACATCGACCTCTCCAAGCCCGGCACCCCGGACGAGAACTCGGTCCGCCAGTCCTTCCACCCGAACATCCGCGGCCACGCGGCCTTCGCGTCCTGCCTGACCCAGGTCTACAACTCCTCGCTGCGGGAGGCGAGCTGTGCGGACCCGGCGAGTACGGGAAAGCCTGTGCTGTTCGCGGGGGCGTGGGACGACGCGTACAAGCCGCTGAGGAACGCGGGGACGGGGACGTGCGCCGACGTACCGGGATCGACGACGCGCAACGGGACGGCGGTGGGCGGCTGGGACTGCCACGGCGGCCGGAACCAGGGCTGGTGGTACGACACCGCCCAGAAGTCGGTCCGTACGGAACTGACCCATGACCGGTGCCTCGACGTCCCCGGCGCCAAGTACCAGGCGGGTGCGGGACTGGTCCTCTGGAACTGCTCGGGCGCGGCGAACCAGCAGTTCGTACGGGACGGCTCCACGATCCGCCCGGCGGCGGCGACGGGCCTGTGCGTGACGCTGGCGGCGGCGAAGGATCCGCTGAAGCTCCAGCCGTGCACGGGAGCGGCGAACCAGCGCTTCGCCTGACGCCTGACGGGCGTGCGGGGCCCCGGCTGGCCGAGGCCCCGCACGCGCATCGCGCACGCGCCGGCCCCGCATGATCCCGTTATTTCCTGTGCGTTTCCATAAGACCGCACGCGCACGCGCGGCGGCCCCCCGGTCTCCCCCGCCCCCGGCCCGCCGGGGGGCCTCACCCGCCCTCTTCCGCTCCCTGCGGCGGTGCGGCCAGGGCGGTGAGGACGGTTTCCAGTGCCCGCCGCAGGGTGGCCCGGTCGGTGGTGTCGGGCCCCGGCCGCACCACCCCGTCGTAGGTGAGCCCCTCGGCGAACGCCACGACGATCCGCCCGCCCTCCACCGGGTTCCGGCTGCCGAGCCCGGCCGCCAGGAGCTGCGCCTGCTCGACGAAGCGTTCCCTGGCGCGCCGCAGTTCGGCGCCGGTCTCGTCGTCGGGGCGGCCGGCGGTCAGCAGGATCTCCAGCCGGGCCCGGGTGCGTTCTCGCTCCGGGCCGAGCCAGTGGGCCAGTACGCCCGCGAACCGGTCGGCCACCTGCCGGACCGGCGGGGCGGACGCGAACTCCTCGGCCACTTCGGCCTGTCCGATGTCGGCCAGTTCCTCCTCGGCGATGAGTGCGACGACGCCGGCGAGCAGCTTCTCGCGGGTGCGGAAGTAGTAACTCGTCGAGCCCACCGGCACGTTCGCCCGGGCGTCGACCGCCCGGTGGGTGAGGCCGCGCAGACCCTCGGCGGCGATGACCGAGACGGCGGCATCCAGCAGCGCCGCCACCCTTGGGCTCCTGCTCACGCCGCCGCCCGCTTCCGCAGCTCCCCGAGCATCAGCCTCCGGGTGAGGCCGCTGAACGGACGGATCAGCAGCCAGTAGCGCCCCATCGCCCGCCGCGCCGCGGGATCGGTGCACACGACGCGGGTCTCGGTGACGACCTTGGTGCTCCGGCCGTCCGGTGACTCCGTGAGCCGCAGGGCAGCCCATCCCCGAAGGGGAGATGGTCTGGGGAGAGATCAAGTTCGCCGCGAAGAAGATCGGTGAGATCCAGTGGGCTTCTACTGAAGTTCTTGAGGATTCGGCCGTTGACCTTCGTCGCATCATCGCTGACAACCTGCTTCGAGATGCAAGTCTGAAGTTCGACTCTGACGCGTTTACCGGATCGGGTGCCAACCCCATTAAGGGCATCGTCGCACAGGGCACGTCCACGACTCTGGGGGCCGGAAAGGTCACGGTGACCTATGACGATCTCGCAGACAGCGTGTCGCGTATTGAAGCAGTGAACGGCCGCCCGTCCGTCGTGTGGGCTTCTACCGATATGGCAGCGGCTCTCCGGAAGGAAAAGGCTCCGGCTCTGGTGCCTACCAGGGTGGCTCTCCGACCGATTCCCCCGCTTCGACCGCATGGGGCCTGCCCGTTCTTGTGTCGGGCTTCCTGCCTGCCAAGACGGTCGTCGTTGCAGATGCTTCGCGAATCGTGGTCGGACTGCGCCGGAATGCTCAGGTGAAGATCAGCGAAGATGCGCGGTTTGATTCAGATGAAGTCGGCTTCAAGCTGACCATGCGTGTGGCGGGCGTTTCCATTGCCGAGGCTGCTTCGGTGCAGATCCTAAAGGCAGCAGCCGCATAGTTGCAGAACAACCAAATTGAAGGGCACCCAGCCGCCGGCTGGGTGCCCTCATTTTTTTATGCCTGAGAACTGTGCGCCGCTCGCCGAAATGCGGATCAGTGCTTCCTCGGTCTCAAGAAGGCCAAGAGTGGGACGGGTCGTCCAGCCATACGGATTGCCCTTCCGCCTTCACGGTGAGCCCGAACCGCTCATGCCCCGGCTTTCCCTTGCCTTCCCACCAGCGGAATGCAGCCTCGGCCTCATCCCACAGTCGTCGAGGACCCGACTGCCAGACCCGTGCGCTCTTCCCGTCGCGGAACATGACGCAGGCCCACGAATGATCGCCGAGCCCGTAGAACCACACAGGCCGTGCCCCGTCATGTTTCTCGGCCACGGTGTGGCAGCAGTCGCGAATTCGGAGCCCGAGGGCGAAGCGTTCGGGGCCGAACTGCCCGCCGATGAACTCTTCTTCGGTGATATCTGTTGACGACTCGTCGCCATCGGCCACGCTGCCGGTCACGTACGCGTCATGGTCCACGTGCGGGCGACGTTGTGCCCTGAGCTTCATGAACTCAACAGGGCCCGTGAAGTGCCCTGAAGCGCTCTCTCCGTCGTCGGCAACGACGAGTCGGGCGACCGCATCACCGTTGCTGTAGTGCGTCCCCCAGGGGGCAACGATGGCCCCTTCCGGTTTGCACTGCTGCACCCACGCGAACGGGATAGACCGAAGACCGCATGTGGCAATGATCCGGTCGTACGGTGCCCCGTCCGGAAACCCCTTGAAGCCATCACCGTGGACGACGCGCACGGGCAGCCCGAACCGGTCGAGAGCCGTTCGAGCCTGCTCGGCCACGCTATCGTCAACTTCGACCGTGACGACGTTCTGCGCACCCAATCGGTGCGCCAACAGAGCGGCATTCCAGCCCGTCCCCGTGCCGATCTCCATGGCTCGGTTACCGGGCTGTACCTCCAAGTCCCGAAGCATCCGGAACACGACGCTCGGCATAGAGGCAGAGCTAGTTGAAACCTGCCCCGGCTCTATGCCGTTGTGCGTACCGTCGTCCCACTGTGTGACGATCGGAACGTCAGAATCCGCATACCCCAACCATGCCGTCGGATCGTCGCTCTTCGAAATGGCCACGCTTTTGCCGGCGCGCATATCGAAGGGCCACATCAGTTCCGGCAGGAACGCCGAGCGGGGCACGGCCGCGAACGTAGGTGCCCAATCCGATGAAAGGGCGTCACCAGACATGAGGACACGTCCCAGCTCGGTAAGGCTGGGACGTGTCTCGTGCGTATCGGTGCTCACCGCGCGGCGACCGCGTAGATCTTGGGCGGGTTGGGGACGCCGGGGCCACCATCGGGGGTCGGTGGCTGGTGCGGGCCGGGGTAGGGATTACCGGGAAGCTTGTCGCCGCCGCTGTTTGTGATCACGCTCATGGCTCTTGATCTCCTTGCCGTTATGTGCGTAATAGCCCGCCCGTGGGGCGGGGGCTTAATCCGTCCCTGCCGGGATTGCGCGAAGTCGGGGGAACCTCTGCGGATTCGTCCGGCAGGGACGAAATCTAGGGGAGCGGGTGCCTGCCTCGCCGCTGATCACGCAGCAGCTTCGCCAGTGCCCTAAGCTGCCGGGCTTCGTACTCGGTCGCCCGGCGGAGGCGGGTGTAGTTCGTGGTCCACCGCAATCCGGCGGGGCGCTCAATCTCGACGTACTTCCCGTGCACGGCACGGACTCTGCCCACCATGTCGTCATCCCGGTCAACGACGACCATGCCTAGGTCAATGTCGAGTGGACTGCCGAAGTTTGGTGATCTCTGTTCAGCTCGCCGGGGTCGAACAACCCGGTATCCGAGGCTCATGACCGGTCCGCCCTGCGGTGCGTGTGATTGGTCATTTCGGCATTGCAGCTCTTGACCGTCGCCCAGCTCCCGACGGCGCGTGCGGACTCGCGCTGCCTGTTCAGCGCCGCGCAGACGTCGCATCCCGTGACAGGCACGGGCTCAAGGTCGGTCCCGATCTCGCATTCCGCCAACCGTTCCAACCCTGCCTCAACCTCCTTGAGGAGTGCCTTAGTCGGGGTGACGTACGGACCGTGTGGGACTTCCGCAGGCAGCGTCACCCAGTCGGGGAAGCTCACCGTTTCCGGCGCGAGTCTCCAGAAGTCAAGCCGATCAATGTCAGCCTCAAGCTTCGTCAGGTCGTCACGGGGTGGCCGCTTCGGTAGGTGATCCGCCATGGTCCCTGCGCCCCTCACGTCGTGGCTGCAATTGGCTCGTGCTCAACCCAAGGTTGGGGGTTTCCCCGTACGCTCACCAGGGAGATTTCTCCCGTAACGCAGCCTGGGAAAAAGGGAGTTGCCATGGGACGTAGACCGCGCGAACTCACGCCGGACGCCTCCGCGCGGCACTTGTACGGAGCGGAGATCCGGCGCTGTCGCGAGAAGGCCGAGGGCATGTCGCTTGATCGGTTAGCGGAGATCGTGAACTACTCAAGTAGTCACCTGTCCCGCATCGAAGCAGCCGAGCACATGCCGCCGCCCGACCTGTCCGAGAAGCTGGACGCAGCCTTCGGCACAGACGGCCACTTCGCACGTCTGTACGGCATTGCCCGGCACGAGTGGTTCCCCGACCGATACCGCAAGCGCATGGAGCTTGAAGAACAGGCCCAGGTCATCGCCGAGTACGCCGGTCACGTCGTGCCTGGTTTGCTCCAGACGGATGCGTACGCACGTGCGCTCTTCAAGGTCGGCAATCCCCGAGGGAGTGACGACGAGATCAATGAAAAGGTTCGTGCTCGGCTCAGTCGCCAGGCGATACTCACCGCCGACACCGCGCCCGACCTTTCGGTGATCATGGATGAGGCTGCCATTCGGCGTCCCATCGGAGGGCCTGAAGTTATGCGTGGTCAGCTTGCCGAGCTACTGCCTCGCGTAGATGCCCCCACAAGCGTCATTCAGGTTCTCCCATTCGCCCATGGGGAACATGCTCTGCTCGGGGGATCGCTCACCCTCCTCACGTTGGCTGGCGGGGCGATGGTCGCTTATGAGGAAGGGATCAACTCAGGCGCGCTGATCGAGGACCCAGACACTGTCAGCACCCGCCTCCGGTCATACGATTTGCTCAGGGCGCACGCCCTGTCGCCACGGCGCACAGCGGCGCTGATCAGATCCGCGATGGAGGAACTACCTCATGAGCAACACCCCTGACCTGTCCCGCGCCGAGTGGCTCAAGTCGTCGTACAGCAACACCGACGGCGGCAACTGCGTCGAGTTCGCCCGCACCTTCCTTGCCGCTGGCGTTGTCCCGATCCGGGACTCAAAGGCCCCTCAAGGTCCGGCTCTCGTCTTCCCCGCTGCCGCCTTCAGTTCGTTCGTCTCTGCCGTCCGTGGCGGGGAGCTTCCTCCCCGGTAGACCCCCACGAAGCACCCGGAGCCCCGCTGCCCGCCCGAGGGCGGCGGGGCTCATGCATGCACTTGGAACCGGCAGCCGCTCACGCAGGAGCCCCCCCGGCGGACGCAGGGGGGCTCCGTAGACCGCTCTGTTGGGTCAGTCCGCTGTGCGGACCGGGATGCTCATGAACGTGGGCTGGGAGAGTTGCTGCGGACTAAAGAAGTCGTTGCCCTTGTCGTCGACCACGATGAACGCCGGGAAGTCCTCTACCTCGATCCGCCAGACCGCCTCCATGCCGAGCTCCTCGTACTCGACGACCTCGACCTTCTTGATGCAGTCCTGGGCGAGACGCGCTGCCGGGCCGCCGATCGAGCCCAGGTAGAAGCCGCCGTGCGTACCGCACGCGTCCGTGACCTGCTTCGAGCGGTTGCCCTTGGCCAGCATGACCTTCGAGCCGCCCGCCGCCTGGAACTGCTCGACGTAGGAGTCCATGCGGCCGGCCGTCGTCGGGCCGAAGGAGCCGGACGCGTAACCCTCGGGCGTCTTCGCGGGCCCGGCGTAGTACACCGGGTGGTCCTTCAGGTACTGCGGCATCTCCTCGCCCGCGTCCAGCCGCTCCTTGATCTTGGCGTGCGCGATGTCGCGGGCGACGACGAGCGGGCCGGTGAGGGAGAGACGGGTCTTGACGGGGTACTTGGTGAGCTCCGCGAGGACCTCGTCCATCGGCCGGTTCAGGTCGATGCGTACGACATCCCCGGCCTCGGCAGCCTCGCCGAGGTGTTCATCCGTCGTGTCCGGCAGGAACCGTGCCGGGTCCTTCTCCAGCTGCTCCAGAAAGACGCCCTCAGCCGTAATCTTCGCGACGGCCTGGCGGTCCGCCGAGCAGGACACGGCGATCGCGACGGGCAGCGAGGCGCCGTGGCGCGGCAGGCGCACCACGCGCACGTCGTGGCAGAAGTACTTGCCGCCGAACTGCGCGCCGATGCCGATCTTCTGCGTCAGCTCGAAGACCTTCTCCTCCAGCTCCTTGTCCCGGAAGCCGTGGCCGGTCGGCGAGCCCTCCGAGGGCAGCTCGTCCAGGTAGTGCGCGGAGGCGTACTTCGCGGTCTTGAGCGCGAACTCGGCGCTCGTGCCGCCGACGACGATCGCCAGGTGGTACGGCGGGCACGCGGCCGTACCCAGCGAGCGGATCTTCTCCTCCAGGAACTTCATCATGGAGGCCTCGTTGAGGACCGCCTTCGTCTCCTGGTAGAGGAAGGACTTGTTGGCGGAGCCGCCGCCCTTCGCCATGAAGAGGAACTTGTACGCGCCGCCGTCGGTCGCGTACAGCTCGATCTGCGCGGGCAGGTTCGAGCCGGTGTTCTTCTCCTCCCACATGTTCAGCGGGGCCATCTGCGAGTAGCGCAGGTTGAGCTTGGTGTAGGCGTCGTAGATGCCGTGCGAGAGGGCTTCCTCGTCCCGTCCCTCCGTGAGGACGTTCTGGCCGCGCTTGCCCATGACGATCGCCGTGCCGGTGTCCTGGCACATCGGCAGGACGCCCGCAGCCGCGATGTTCGCGTTCTTCAGCAGGTCCAGTGCCACGAACTTGTCGTTCGAGGACGCCTCGGGGTCGTCGATGATCCGGCGCAGCTGGGCGAGGTGCGCGGGCCGCAGGTAGTGCGAGATGTCGTGCATCGCCTCGGCGGCCAGGGTGCGCAGCGCCTCGGGGCCAACCTTGAGGAACGTACGGCCGTCGGCCTCGAAGGTGGAGACACCCTCGGCGGTCACCAGGCGATACGGCGTGGTGTCCTCTCCCAGGGGGAGCAGATCGGAGTACGCAAACTCTGGCATTACGGCCATTCCTCACTCGGCAGACGGCAACTGGCCTCCATTGGCGCAGCCCGTCCACCAGCGTAAGACTCCGGCGGAGCGCCGGGTCTGTGAGGTAAGGCTCAGTTGGCGGACGTGCGCACTAGTCGCGATCTATCGCGTTTGGGTACGCTGGGGCGGTGGACGCCGAGAAGCACCCCCAGCAGCCGCAGCCGAACGCCCCCGCGGTGCCCGCCGAGCCTGCTCCCCGGGAGCCGGCCCTCCGCGCGTCGGACGCGGACCGCGACCGGATCGCGGACATCCTGCGCGACGCCATGGTCGAGGGCAGGCTGACCGCCGAGGAGCACGCCGACCGTATCGACTCGGTCTACCGCGCCAAGACCGTCGCCGAACTGGAGCCCCTGGTCCAGGACTTGCCCGCCCCCGGCGGCGGGGCCCGGCGCGAGCCGGCCCCGGCGGCGTACGACCCGGTCGATCCCTCGGTGCCGGCCGCGGCGGAGAACCTGGTCGCCGTCTTCAGTGGCTCGACGCGCAAGGGCCGCTGGCGGATCGGCGGCAGGACGAACGCCTTCGCGCTCTTCGGCAGCGTCGAGATCGACCTCACCGAGGCGCTTTTCGGCCAGCGGCTGACGGTGATCAACGTGACCTCGATCTGCGGCAACGTCGAAGTGCGCGTCCCCGAGAACATCACGTTGCGCGGCGGCGGTACCGGGATCTTCGGCAACTTCGAGGTCGACACCCTCGAAGCCAACGACCCCGAGGCGCCGGTCGTGGTGGTCAACGGCTACTCGGTGTTCGGCAACATCGAGGCGAAACCCAAGCGCGGAAAGCGCGTCGCGGACCTGCGCGGTCGCATGCGCAAACACCTCGGACACTGACGCGAGCCGAGACGGTTCGAAACCCTGTGCATAGGCGTGCGCACAGCGGGTAGGGAGTGCTGCATCGCTGCTCGCTCCCGAAGCCGTCGTCAGGAGTAGACCGTGCCGCTTCCGCCGCATCAGTCCCTGCAGGTCGCCGCCGTTCCGTCGCAGCGTGCGCCGGCCCGGGATCAGGCCGGCCCCTGGCACACGGAGGCGGTGTGCCGCCGGGACGAAGCCGGGCTGTTCTTTGCCCCGTCAAAGGAGCCGACGGCCGCGAGGCTGGCGCGGGAAGAGGCCGCGAAGCGCGTCTGCGCGCGATGCCCCGTGATGGTCGAGTGCCGGGAGCACGCGCTGCTCCAGCCTGAGCCGTACGGCGTCTGGGGCGGCCTGACCGCTGCCGAGCGCCGGGTGGTGCTGGCGAGGCGCAGGCGGCGCGAGATGGAACTGAAGGCTTCCTCGCCCGGCAGCCGTATCGCCGCCGCGGGCTGACCCTCCCCCCGGCCACTCCTCTTCGCTCTCCCTCGCTTCTGGCCGCAACCGGCGGATCTTTCATGCCAGTTGTGCCAGTATCGGGTGGGGTGTGTGTGACGCGCGCCACCCTGTACGGGACCGAGCGCACGGGGAGTCGCGTGGACCGCATGGACGGTACGGAGATCAGATTCGAGCTGGCCGAGGGACCGGATTGTGACGCGGATCTGCGGTCCCTGTACAAGTGGCTTTCGGACGACCTGTCGCTGCGCGGTCACGCGCGCATCGACAAGGTCGCGGAAGGCACCGCTGTGCCGGGGCGGATGGGAATCGACGCGGAAGCCGTGGCCGCGCTGGTGTCCACGGCCGCCGCGGTGGCCCAGCTGCCGCTCTCGTTCGACGCGTGGCGGCGGGCACGCAGGCCGCGGAGCCCGATCACGATCAATGTCTTCGGCGCGGACGCCGAGCGGATCGCGGAGATCATGCGCGCGCACGGACAGACCCCGCCGGAGCCCGAACCGGACCCGGAGCCCGCAGCGCCGGCCGCCCCCGAACCCGCAGCGGCAGTCGCCCCCGAGCCTCCAGCGGCAGTCGACCCCGGCTCCCCGGACGGCACTCCACCGCGCCCCGACAGGCACCTCCCGTGACGGCCGCCGTCCGCCCCGCGGGCCCCACGCCGTTACCGGACAGCGGGTCGCAGCGGATCGACCCGGCCCGCTCCGCCTGTGTACTGATCGGTGTCGACAAATACCCCGGCGGCAAGGGCCTCGCCCCGCTGCGCAGCGTCCGCCACAACCTCATCGAACTGCGCGCGGCGCTGACCGACAGGTCGGTCTGGGGCATCCCCGAAGACCGGATCGTGACCGTCTCGAACCCGAGGACGTCCGCCGACATCTGCGACCCGATCAGGGTCGCGGCCCAGCAGGCCATGGACACCCTCCTGGTCTACTACGCGGGCCACGGCCTGCTCGACCGGGACGACAGCAGGCTCTGCCTCACCCTCCCCGGCTCCAGTGAGGACAAGCCGGAGACCTGCGTGGACGCGGGCTATGTGCGCCGCGCGATGAAGGGCAACGGCGCCGCGATGCGCCGGGTGCTGATCCTCGACTGCTGCTTCAGCGGCAAGGTGCTCCAGATGTCGCCGACCGGGACCGTGGCCGCGGACCTCGGAGTGCGGGCGGCGGTGAAGACGCTGCGGGACATCAAGGGCTCGTACGTGATGACCTCCGCGACCCACGACCGCCCGTCCCACGCGCCCGACCCGGACGAGTGCAGCGCCTTCACGGGGGAGCTCGTCGACGTACTGCGCAAAGGCATCCCGGACGGTCCGGAGATGCTCGGGCTGCACGCCGTCTTCCGGGAGGTCAGGGACCGGGTCGTCGAGCGGGACGATCTGCCCACCCCGCAAGAGCCCCAGGACGAGAGCCAGAACGGCGTCGGCGACCTGGAGTTCGTCCGCAATCTCGCCGTACTGCCGCCGCTGCTGGCGCCCGATCCCCTCGCCCCCGCGCCGCGCGGGCGGCGCTGGCCGTGGGCCGTCGTGGCCGGGGCGCTCGGGCTCGGGATCGGGTTCGCCGCGATGCCGGCCGTCGACCGGTGGCAGGAGCACACCCGCGAGCCGGTCCCGGCGACCGGGCAGTGCGCCACGGGGGCCTTCCTGCTCGACCACTCCGACGTGCTCAACAAGCAGGAGGCCGACGGCGAGAAGCTGGCGGGCCTCTCGGGCCTCGCACTCCTCCCCGGCGGGAACGGCGAGGCGCTCGCACTCGCCGACAACGAATTCAACCGGGTGTTCCCGCTCCGGCTCGGCCCCTCCGGCAGCGCCGACACCCTGGAACCCTCGGCGCGGACCGCCACCACCCTGCGCCCCGCGCCCGGCGGCAGACTGCCCGCCTGGATGGACGCGGAGGCGCTGGTCGTCGAGAAGGGCGGCCGTACGATCCTCGTCGCGGCCGAGACGGGCCCCGCCATCCGCAGATTCGACCTGGCGACCGGCCGCCAGATCGGTGCCGACCTGCCCGTGCCGAAGGAGTTCAAACCCTGGCCCGTCGGCGGCGCCCAGACCGGCCGGACCATCGAGGCGCTCGCGCTCTCTCCCGACGGCCGGCATCTGTACGCCGGAATGGAAGCGTCCCTGTCTCAGGACGGCGACTCACGCGGCCGCAACCTGCTGCGCATCCAGCGCTACAAGGGCACGCCGGGCGGAACGTACGTACCGGACCGGCAATACGCCTACCGGGCCGCGGACGGGCTCTACCTGACGGAACTGGTGGCGGTCGGCGCGGACCAACTGCTGGCGCTGGAGCGGCAGTACGCCGTCGGGATCGGCAACGCGGTCCGCGTTCAGCGGCTGTCGCTCACGGGCGCGCAGGACGTGACGGGGGAGCAGGCGCTGTTCCGCAGGCCGGCCGACGAGTTCGTACGGAGCGAAAAGCTCTTCGACCTCGCCGAGTGCCCGCCCGGCGACCCGGGGCAGGTGGCGACGAAGGGCCCGCAGGCCAACCCGCTGCTCCAGAACGCGGAAGGAATGGCGCTCGGTGAGCCGTGGACCACGGGGAAACGGAAGGGCTGGCGGCCTCTCTATCTCGTCTCGGACGACAACCTCAACGAGGTTCAGATCACGCGTTTTTATCTGCTCGCCGTGCGCGTGTGAGAACGGGTACGAGGACGGGTGGGTAGGAGAACGGCGCCCCTCGTGCGAGGGGCGCCGTCGCGTGGCCCTGGGGCCGCCGCTGTCTCTACTTCGCGCGGTCGAAGTCGATGGCGCTGTAGGCGCGCAGCTTCGAGAGGCGGTGCGTCGAGTCGATCTGGCGGATGGTGCCCGACTTGGACCGCATCACCAGCGACTGCGTGGTGGCGGTCTCCGAGCGGTAGCGGACGCCGCGCAGCAGCTCGCCGTCCGTGATGCCGGTGGCGACGAAGAACACGTTCTCGCCGCTGACCAGGTCATTCGTGTGCAGTACGCGGTCCAGGTCGTGACCCGCGTCGAGAGCCTTCTGGCGCTCGGCCTCGTCCTTCGGCCACAGCTTGCCCTGGATCGTGCCGCCGAGGCACTTGATCGCGCAGGCCGAGATGATGCCCTCGGGCGTACCGCCGATGCCCATGAGCAGGTCGACGCCGGTGCCTTCGCGGACCGCCATGACCGAGCCCGCGACGTCACCGTCCGAGATGAACTTGATACGGGCGCCCGTCTCGCGGATCTCCTTGACGATGCCCTCGTGACGGGGGCGGTCGAGGATCATCACGGTGACGTCTTCGGGCGTCGAGTGCTTGGCCTTGGCGACCCGGCGGATGTTGACCGAGACGGGGGCGTTGATGTCGACGAAGTCGGCGGCCTCGGGGCCGGTGACCAGCTTCTCCATGTAGAAGACCGCGGACGGGTCGAACATGGTGCCGCGGTCGGCGGCGGCGAGCACGGCGATGGCGTTCGGCATGCCCTTGGCGTTGAGCGTGGTGCCGTCGATCGGGTCGACGGCGATGTCGACCTCGGCGCCGGTGCCGTCGCCCACGCGCTCCCCGTTGAAGAGCATCGGGGCTTCGTCCTTCTCGCCCTCACCGATGACGACGATGCCGTTCATCGATACGGTCGAGACGAGCGTCCGCATGGCCTTCACCGCTGCGCCGTCCGCGCCGATCTTGTCACCGCGGCCGACCCACCGCCCGGCGGCCATGGCGGCGGCCTCGGTGACCCGGACGAGCTCCAGGGCCAGGTTGCGGTCGGGGGCCTCGGGTGAGACCTCGAGCTGAGACGGAAGATGGTGCTCGGTCATCGGAGCGCACCTTTCTGTACGGCGACGGCCGGAGTGTAGAGGGTGGTGTCGACTCTATCGGTACGTCGACAAAATGAGCAGAGGGGGGCACGTATGAGCGGCATATCGGGATGAGATGCCCCTCGCGCGGGCCGCGGTGCGGCATGGGGGACGATGGGGGGCGTGGCAGGTATGAAAGGCAAGCAGACGGTCCGGGACATGATGCTGTCGATGGCGGCGATCGGTGTCGTCGTCGCGGGGATCTACACGCTGATCCCGCACGACGACTCGGCCGACCCGGTCAAGCCGGTCGACTACCGGGTCGAGCTCATCACGGCGCGGCGGGCGGCGCCGTACCCCGTGGCGGCCCCCGTGGGGCTCCCGGAGACCTGGAAGCCGACTTCGGTCTCGTACGACCGGCAGGACGGCGACGCCTGGCATCTGGGCTTCCTCGACCCGGAGCGGGAGTACGTCGCGGTCGAGCAGTCGAGCGGGCCCGCGGAGAAGTTCGTCCACAAGGTCAGCCAGAAGGCGACGAAGACCGGGAAGACCCTGCGCGTCGGCGGGGAGAGCTGGCAGCGCTGGGAGGGCCCGAAGTACGACGCGCTGGTGCGCGAGGAAAAGGGCGCGACGACGGTGATCACGGGCACGGCGTCGCAGAAGCGGCTGACGGAGATGGCCGAGGCGCTCGAAGCGAAGAAGTCCTGATGGCGTGATTCGCGTACGACGAAGCCGCCGCACCCCTCGGGGTTGCGGCGGCTTCGTCGTACGTGATCAGGCGGTGTCGCGTCGCAAGATCAGACGGTGGTGACGACCTCGTCGTAGGACAGGCGCGGCGAGCGCGGGAACCACGCGTCCTCGCCCGGCTTGCCGATGTTGACGATCATCAGCGGGGTGTGGTCGTCGTCCAGGAACTCCTTCTGGACGCCGGCGAAGTCGAAGCCGGTCATCGGGCCCGCGGCCAGACCTGCGGCGCGGACGCCGACGATGAAGTACGCGGCCTGAAGGGCGGCGTTGAGGCCGGCGGCCGACTCGCGGGCCGGGCGCTCCGAGAAGAACATGTCCTTGGCCTGCGGGAAGTGGGGGAGCAGGGCCGGGAGCTCCTCGTGGAACTCGTTGTCGGCGGCGAGGATCGCGACCAGCGGGGCGGCGGCGGTCTTCGGCTGGTTGCCCTCGGCCATGTGCGCGACAAGGCGCTCGCGGGCCTCGGGGGAGCGGACCAGGACGACGCGCAGCGGCGACTGGTTGAACGCGGTCGGGCCGAACTTGACCAGGTCGTAGATCGCCTGGACCTGCTCCTCGGTCACCGGCTCGTCGGTGAACGTGTTCGCGGTGCGGGCCTCGCGGAAGAGGAGGTCCTGGGCGGCGGGGTCAAGTACGAGAGACATGCGGCTTACCTTCCGGACGTGCAGGGGGATCAGGCTGTGACCTCACCGTAAGCGAAAGTAGGTTAAGTTTCAACTAAAACCGGTACGCGGTGATCCGCCTCACAGCAGACGCACTCGTGCCTCGCCCCGCCTCGCCCCGCGCCGCACTGCCCCGCGCTGCCCCGGCCCCGCGCTGCCCCGGCCCCGCGCCTGCCGTCAGCTCTCCTCGGCGAGCGAAGCGTCCAGGCGGGCCCTGGCCCCGTCCAGCCACCGTCGGCAGACCTTCGCCAGCTCCTCGCCGCGCTCCCAGAGCGCGAGCGACTCCTCCAGCGTCGTACCGCCCGCTTCCAGGCGCCGTACGACGTCGATCAGCTCGTCCCGGGCCTGTTCGTACCCGAGCGTCGTCGCTGCTTCGTCCGTCTCTGCCATGTGATCCACCTTAGGTAAGAGCTGTGAAAAGACTGCGGCCGGGCGAAGCCGCGACCGGCGGCGGTGTCACTCCGCGACCCGCACTGCGAACTCGCCGTCCGCCACCCGCGCCCGCAGCTCGTCACCGGCCGTGACCTCCTGCGGGGAGCGGACCACCGCACCGTCGCTCCGCTGCAGCACCGCGTACCCGCGCTCCAGCGTGGCCGCCGGGGACAGCGCCACCACCCGCGCCCGGGTGTGCGACAGCTCCGAGTCCGCGCGGTCCAGCAGATGCCCCAGCGTGCGCCGGCTGCGTGCCACCAGGGCGTCGACCTCCGCCTCGCGGTCCTCCACCATCCGGTGCGGCCGTTCCATCACCGGCCTGGCCAGCGCGTGCGCGAGCCCTCGCTCCTCGCGGTCGATCAGCCCTCGTACGGTCCGCAGCGCCCGGTCGCGCAGGAGCTGGACGCGGTCCAGCTCCTCGCCGACGTCCGGCACGACCTTCTTCGCCGCGTCCGTCGGCGTCGACGCCCTCAGGTCCGCCACCAGGTCGAGCAGCGGCGAGTCCGGCTCGTGCCCGATCGCCGACACGACCGGCGTACGGCACCCGAACACGGTCCGTACGAGCTGCTCGTCCGAGAACGGCAGCAGATCCTCGACGCTGCCACCGCCCCGCGCCACGATGATCACGTCGACGTCCGGCAGCTCGTCCAGCTCCTTGACCGCCTGGACCACCTGCGCCACCGCGCTCACGCCCTGCACCGCGACGTTCCGCACCTCGAAGCGGACCGCCGGCCAGCGCCGGCGCGCGTTCTCCAGGACGTCGCGCTCGGCCGCCGAAGCCCGGCCCGTCACCAGCCCGATGCGCTGCGGCAGAAACGGCAGGGGCCGCTTGCGGTCGAGCGCGAACAGCCCCTCGCCCGCCAGCGACTTCTTCAACCGCTCCAGCCTCGCGAGCAGTTCGCCGATGCCCACCGGCTTTATCTCCGTCGCCCGCAGCGACAGCTGCCCGCGCGGCGCGTACCACTCGGGCTTCGCGCGCACCACGACCCGCGCGCCCTCCGCCACCACGTCCGCGATCGGGTCGAAGACCTGCCGGAAGCACGTCACGCCCACCGAGATGTCGTGCGACGGGTCACGCAGCGTCAGGAAGACGACCCCGGCGCCGGGCCTGCGCGAGATCTGCGTGATCTGTCCCTCCACCCACACCGCGCCGAGCCGGTCGATCCACCCGCCGATGAGGCGCGAGACCTGACCGACCGGCAGCGGGGCGTCCGCGGACGTATTCAGAGCCATGTACGAAGGCTAGCCGTCGGCACTGACACCGGGACCGGTCCGACGCCCCCGCTGCACGGCCACCACGATCAGCCCCACCACCAGCCACACCGCCCCCACGGCCTGAGCCGTCCCCGACGCCTCCACGATCACCGCGACCGCAACGGCCGCCCCCAGCACCGGCAGCAGCACATGCCGCCACCACACCGGCGGCCCCTCCATCCGCCGTACGGCGAACCAGCTCACCACCGACACGTGCAGCAGCACGAACGCCGTCAGCGCCCCGATGTCGACCACCGACACCAGATGGTCGAGACCGTCGTCGCGCCGCGACGCCCACACCGCCGCCACCAGCGTCACCACGGCCGCCAGCCCCAGCGCGATCCGCGGAACGCCCGAAGCGGCGTCGACCTTCGCCAGTACGCGCGGCAGCCGCCGCTCCCTGGCCATCGCGAACAGCAGCCGCCCGGCCGCCGCCTGCCCCGCCAGCGCCGCGAACGCCGCGCCGATCGCCTTGCTCACCGCCACCAGATCGCCCAGCCAGGTCCCGATCGACGTATCGAGCGCGTCGTAGAAGGCGGTCCCCTGCTTCCCCGGACCGGCGGCGAGCTCCGCCGCCGACACCGGCTGGAGCAGCGCCGCCAGATACGTCTGCGTCACGAACAGCACGCCCGCGAGCCCCAGGCAGAACAGCACCGCCCGAGCCACCTTCGCCGATCCGCCCGTCACCTCCTCCGCGAACGACGCGATCGCGTCGAAGCCGAGATACGACAGCACGGCCACCGACACCGCCCCCACGACCGCCGCGAGCGAGAAGCTGCCCATGGAACCGTCGCCGGACAGCGGCGAGAGCCAGCCGCGCCGCGCCCCGTCCTGCATGAGCACCACAACGGCGGCCACCACGAACACCAGCAGCACCACGATCTCCATGGCCAGCACCGTGAAGCCCACGCGCGCGGCCGTCCGTACGCCCCACATGTTCAGCCCGGTCGTCACCACCACCGCGAGCGCCGTCCACACCCACTGCGAAACGGCCGGCACGAGCGCGTGCATCGCGATTCCGGAGAAGAGGTACGCGACCGCGGGGATCAGTACGTAGTCGAGCATCGCCATCCACCCGGCGATGAATCCGGGACCCTCGCCGAGCGCCTTGCGGGCGTACGCGAAGACGGAGCCCGCCTGGGGGACGACCCGCACCATTTGGGCGTAGCTGAACGCGGTGAACGCCATCGCGACCGTCGCGACGACATAGACGAGCGCCACCGCGCCGTGCGACTTGGCGTCGAGCGTCCCGAAGACGCCGACGGGCGCCATGGGGGCGATGAAGAGCAGCCCGTAGACGACGAGATCCCGGAATCCGAGACTGCGCCGCAGCCCCGCCGTCTTACTCCCGGTCACGGTCATCGCGCCTCCGTACGTAGATCCGGGCGACCAGTCTTGATCACAGAGGCGAACCGAGGCGACCTTTGGCGCCCGTGGCGCGGCCTTACGATGGTGAACATGACTGCTACCGCCGCCCGCCGTGTCCTTCTCGCCGCTCCCCGTGGCTACTGCGCGGGCGTGGACCGTGCCGTGATCGCCGTGGAGAAGGCCCTGGAGCAGTACGGGGCGCCGATCTACGTCCGGCACGAGATCGTCCACAACAAGTACGTCGTACAGACCCTGGAGAAGAAGGGCGCGATCTTCGTCGATGTGACGGCGGAGGTCCCCGAGGGCTCGATCGTCATGTTCTCCGCGCACGGCGTCGCGCCGACCGTCCACCAGGAGGCCGCCGAGCGGAAGCTCGCGACGATCGACGCGACCTGCCCGCTGGTCACCAAGGTCCACAAGGAAGCGGTCCGCTTCGCCAAGGAGGACTACGACATCCTCCTGATCGGCCACGAGGGCCACGAGGAAGTCATCGGCACGTCCGGCGAGGCCCCCGACCACATCACCCTGGTCGACGGCCCCGAAGACGTCGCCAACGTCTCCGTACGCGACGAGTCGAAGGTCGTCTGGCTCTCCCAGACCACGCTGTCGGTCGACGAGACCATGGAGACGGTCGACGCCCTGAAGCAGAAGTTCCCGAACCTGCTCTCCCCGCCCAGCGACGACATCTGCTACGCCACGCAGAACCGTCAGATCGCGGTGAAGAAGCTGGCCGAGGACGCGCAGCTCGTCATCGTCGTGGGCTCCAAGAACTCCTCCAACTCAATCCGCATGGTCGAGGTCGCCCTCGACGCGGGCGCCCCCGCGGCGCACCTGGTGGACTTCGCCGACGAGATCGACGAGGCCTGGCTGGAAGGCGTCACCACGGTCGGCCTCACCTCCGGTGCCTCGGTCCCGGACGTCCTGGTCGACGGCGTACTGGAGTGGCTGGCCGAGCGCGGTTACGCCGACGTGGAGACCGTGAAGACGGCCGACGAGTCGATCACCTTCTCGCTGCCCAAGGAGCTCCGCCGCGACCTGCGCGCCGAAGCGGCCCGCCTCTCCGGAAAGTAACTTTCAGCGACGCTGTCAGCGGCACACCGTAACGTTGGATCCATGAACGTGTTCGGAGTGGACATCGGCGGATCCGGCATCAAGGGCGCTCCCGTGAACCTGGAGCGCGGCGACCTGGCGGAACCGAGACACAAGGTACTGACCCCGCATCCGGCGACGCCCGACGACGTGGCCGGGTGCGTGCAGGAGGTCGTCAGCCATTTCGGCTGGAGCGGCCCGGTCGGCATCACCTTCCCCGGCGTGGTCACGGGAGGCATTACCCGTACCGCGGCGAACGTCGACAAGGGCTGGATCGACGTCGACGCGCGCGCCCTGCTCGGGGAGCGCCTGGGCCTGCCCGTCACCGTCCTCAACGACGCCGACGCGGCCGGCGTCGCCGAGATGACGTTCGGCGCGGGCGCGGGCCGCAAGGGCACGGTCTTCCTGCTCACGTTCGGTACGGGCATCGGCAGCGCACTCTTCATCGACGGCAGACTCGTCCCCAACACCGAGCTGGGCCACCTGGAGCTGAACGGCCACGACGCGGAGAAGCACGCCTCCACGAAGGCCAAGGAGGACGAGGACCTGAGCTGGCAGCACTGGGCGCACCGGGTGCAGAAGTACCTGGCGCACGTCGAGATGCTGTTCTCGCCGGAGCTCTTCATCATCGGCGGCGGGGTGAGCCGCAAGGCCGAGAAGTTCCTGCCGCTCATCGAGGGCGTCCGCGCGGAGATCGTCCCCGCGCAGCTCCAGAACAACGCGGGCATCGTGGGCGCGGCGATGGCGGCGGCCGCCCCCGCCCCCTAGCGCCGCGCCGCTTCTTGCTCCCTTACTCCACCGGGTCCGGGGTTGTGCGCCGGGTGGCGCGCTGGGCGGCGGCCTGAGCGGCTGCCTGGGCCGCCCGCCGCCGCGCCATCAGCCGCACCTTGCGTACGGTCGCGATGAGCCCGGCGACGAGCGTGCCGCCGTACAGCCAGCCCGCGTGCACGGCGAGCGCCGTGACCACCGCCATGATCCGGCTGCCGAACCCGCTCGCGCCCCCGGCGATCGGCACCAGGCCGACGGCGAAGGCGATGGGTACGGCGATCGGCGCGGTGACCAGGTCGGCGGGCCGCACCCACAGTGCGGTCAGGGCGCTGACCGGCAGGAACAGCAGCCCGTACACGATCGGTGAACCGCCGAACAGCAGCCGGTCGAGCCCGCCGAGAACGAGCATCACGGCGGCGGCGAACAGTCCGCTGCCGAGCCCGGTCAGTCGCGGATTGGGCAGCCGCCGCAGGGCCAGGACGACGGGCGGCACGGGACGTGCCGGTCTCGCCGCCACCCGGTAGACGGCGGCGGCGTCGGCGGACCCGCCCGAGGGGAGCAGGGGGGTCTGCGACCGCTGCTGGGGACGAGGGGGACGTGCCCTGTGTTGCTCCACCCGGACAACGTAGGTCGCGGGGAGGGAGGAATGAGGCGCGGGACACGCCCTTTGGCCGACCTTGGCCGTGCGTTCGACGTCACGTGGCCGATAGGAGCCCGCCGACGCCCCCCTGAAGCCCGCGCCGGGCTCCCCTCCAGGTTCCCGTCGTCGACCCCGCACCCCCCGCCCGTAAACTGGGGGATCGGTCCACTCCCGGGCCAGTCCTCACTCCAGGAAGTCGCCAACGTGTCGCTCACGATCGGAATCGTCGGCCTGCCGAATGTCGGCAAGTCGACCCTGTTCAACGCCCTGACCAAGAACGACGTGCTGGCGGCCAACTACCCGTTCGCCACCATCGAGCCGAACGTCGGCGTGGTCGGCGTCCCCGACCCCCGCCTGGCCAAGCTCGCCGAGATCTTCAACTCCCAGAAGATCCTCCCCGCCACGGTCGACTTCGTCGACATCGCAGGCATCGTCCGCGGCGCCTCGGAGGGCGAGGGCCTGGGGAACAAGTTCCTGGCGAACATCCGCGAGTCCGACGCGATCTGCCAGGTCATCCGCGCCTTCAAGGACGAGAACGTCGTACACGTCGACGGCAAGGTCTCGCCGAAGGACGACATCGAGACGATCAACACCGAGCTGATCCTCGCGGACCTCCAGTCGGTCGAGAAGGCGGTCCCGCGCCTGACGAAGGAGTCCCGCCTCCAGAAGGAGAAGGTCGCGGTCCTGGCGGCGGTCGAGGAGGCCCAGAAGATCCTGGAAGCCGGCACCACCCTCTTCGCCGCCGGCATCACCGCCGGCACGGAGAAGGGCCAGCTCCTCCACGAGCTCCACCTCCTCACCACCAAGCCCTTCCTCTACGTCTTCAACGTCGACGAGGACGAGCTGGTCGACGAGGACTTCAAGAACGAGCAGCGCGCACTCGTCGCCCCCGCCGAGGCGATCTTCCTCAACGCGAAGATCGAGTCCGAGCTGATCGAGCTCGACGACGACGAGGCCCTGGAACTCCTCCAGTCCATGGGCCAGGAGGAGCCAGGCCTGGCCACCCTCGGCCGCGTCGGCTTCGACACCCTGGGCCTCCAGACCTACCTGACGGCAGGCCCGAAGGAGACCCGCGCCTGGACCATCAAGAAGGGCGCGACGGCCCCCGAGGCGGCCGGTGTGATCCACACCGACTTCCAGAAGGGCTTCATCAAGGCCGAGGTCATCTCCTTCGCCGACCTGGTCGAGACGGGCTCGGTCGCCGAGGCCCGCGCAAAGGGCAAGGCCCGCATGGAGGGCAAGGACTACGTCATGCAGGACGGCGACGTGGTGGAGTTCCGCTTCAACGTGTAACGGCCGACATGCCACCACGTCGCTGATCTGGCAAACATGCAGGTCAGGAAGGGTCCGGCTCTTCGGGGTCGGGCCCTTGGCTTTTTCCCGTGCTGGGATGGTGCTGGGATAGCTGACTCCTCGTCACCCGTCATCACCCCTACTCATCCCTACCGTGCTGGGATCGTGCTGGGATGCGGGTGGGCTGCCCGTGCTGGGATTGAACCTGGCGTACAGCTCAGCTCTTCTGTGTCTACAGCCACCTGGGCGGGGGCGTTCCCGCCAGTTCCGGAGTGGTCGTGATCCAGCACTGAACACGTGGAATGCTTGCTGATCTGAACAGGTGTGAAGGGGGCTACGCATGCTCGAAGAGCCGAACGAGCCGTTGGGCGGAGTGGATGAGGAGATGTACATCCCCGCACACGCTGAGGAGTGCTTCTCCAGTAGACACTCACGCATCGAGTTCGCACAGGGTCAAGGGTTGGGAGGGCGAGTCCGATGAGGCGCTCGATGAGTCGGTGTTCATGCTGGACTCGGACATCCGGCAGATCAGTGCTGGAGTGATCATCGTGGCTGCTGTTGCCGCGCTTGAGTCCCTCATGAACCAGATCTTGGACCAGCCCGGCGACGCGGCTCTACACCGGGCCGGCCTGACGCGAAAGGCTCGTGAGTTCGCTATCCGGTGGTCGGAGGTTTTGGACGCCGCAGCCCTTGAGGAGGATGTGGTCTGGCTTCGGAAACGACGCAACTCCTTCGCGCACCGGTTGATCGATGACGTTGACGTCCAGTGGCGAGGGAACGTTCCGGACTGGGACTTCGATGGCGAGGCAGCGGACGAAGCCCTGGTAAGGGTCGGGCAGATCGCGTCGATGCTGGAGGAGGGCTGGGAACAGCAGCTGCTCAGTGCTGGGAGGTGACCTGCCCCCTGCCCTAGGTAGTCCCGCCCCCTGGGACCGCACCGCCCATGCCTTGGGTGCACCTCCGCCTTCCGTAGGCTGGTGAGCCTCAACCTCGCACAGTCACCCCGCCCAACACTTCCGACCTCCTGGCCGACGAGGCTGAAGGCGTCGCGTCTGAGGCACTCCGAGGGTGTATCGGTGGAGGTCGTTGCGCCTCTGGCGGGCGGTGCACTGGTCGCCCTGGGGTACTCGGAATCGTCTGGTGGAGCGGGTGCTGTTAACGGGTGCCACCTTGAGTTTCTGAACGAGCCGTGCGTGAGTCGTTCTCCGCAAAAGTGAAACTCAAACGTCGACGGACTCGACCGTGGTTCGGCATTGCACCTGTGAGGGGCCAGCTTGGTGAACTCATATGGGCAGCGCGTGTATGTCACCTCGGGCGTCAGTCGCGTACACGACACCGTTGATGATCGCGGGGAATCCTTGACGGTCCGGACTCACAAGGAGGTCATGCGCTCGGACCTTTCGACCTGTCAGCAGATTCCATCTAACCAGTTTCGCGGCGCGGTCGGCTGTGAAGAGAGTGTCACCGGAAATAGACGGTCGGGTGAGAAGGCGGCCGTCGGTCTTCTTCTCTTTATCCCAGCGAAGGGTTCCAGTCTTAGCGTCGAGAGCCACAAGCCGGTTGTCCGTGTCACCGAAGAGCAACACTTCCTCCGTTGCAACCAGAGCCGCAGCGAGGTGCGCCTTTGTGTCGAATGACCAGAGCGCTTGTCCGTTCTCAGGGTTTACCGCCACGATTCGCTGATATGAGGAAGGTTCTTCCGGCTGCAAGGCCATGTAGACGCCGTGGTCCGTCACCGCCCAATCCGGAGACAGAGGGGCCTCGGCCTTGTAGCACCAAACCACCCTTCCCTCGGAGATAGCCACGATGTGATCCGCGCTGACGGTTGCTGCGTCGCCGGGCATCCGGGATTCTGCAGCCGTGAATAGCGCGTATCCGGCGGCTGCCTGGGGTGCGGAGGTGACAGTGAGTCCGTTTGAGGGAAGCGACCAGAGGGGGCTAAGTGTCGAGGGGGCGAAGGCGCACAGGGTGCCGTCCTGAGAAGGTGCGTACAGTACATCCTTTGAAATGCCCAGCAAATCGTCGCGGATTGCCACCGGATGCGATGCTCGGTGCTTCCCGGTCCGCAGGTCAGTCATTTGCAAGTGGCCGCCCTTACCGGGGAAGTAAGCGGCGCCCCCATAAAGGGCAGGGCTGCCGGGGTACCACATCCTGATCAGGGGCGACCGTTGCCGAGATTCAAGGTCGATCGCATGCAGCCTGTATGGCTCATGCACCACAAGCACGCCGTCGGACAGGATGGGCTGTCGAGCAGGGCCGAAGGCTGCGCGGGTTTGCCAGGGCTCAGGCTTGCGCCGTGCTGGGGGCCCCGCAGATCTACGATTCCGGCTGCCCGTACGGTCTGTTCGCGAGGACCGCGACTTCCGTTGCTTCCGCACCTTGGCGAGCGCGATGTCGTACTGCATCTCGCCACCCATACGGGGTGTTTGCGTGACCCCCTCTTGGTGGAGACGCTCACAGGCAAATCGGTAGAGCTCCTGGAGGGTGACAACACCGTCGCCATTGAGATCGGCAGCGCCGCTGGATATGCCTTCGATGAGCATCCCTGTGAAGAGGGACGGCGCGGGCCTCTCGGCGTCGAGGTGCTGCCCTTCCCAGGCTCTCTGTGACCTTGTACCAGCAGTGATGACGACGCGGCCGTGCCCGGCAAGCGCCTCCTCGAATCTTGCCGGCTCGTCGCCCTTAGCCCCTGGAAGGAAGAGGCCGCTGTAGCAGCAGTCGAGGATCACGACGATGCTCCGAGCGCGGCATTCATCCATGACCTCGTGGATGAACGCCGCCGAGATCGTTGTGTAGGCAGGTCGGGCGGGATCCGTCTGACGGATGGCGAAGTGAAGCTTGTCGCTACGACTAACGATCCCGTGACCAGAGAGGTACAGGAGACGTACGTCGTCGCCCCAAGCACTGAGGAAGAACTCGCCGATTGCCCGCTCCAATGTGGCGCGGTTGGCATCGATGAGTGTCTGCACCTCGAAGGCGCCGATCTTTGGGTCACGCAGCAGGGCGTCCAGGCGAGTGCAGTCCACCTCGGGTGAACGGAGTTCCGGCAGTTCCGGGTGATCGTATGTCCCTGTACCGATGAGCAGAGCCCCACGGTTTCCGTTGCCGAACGGCTGGGGGGTCATATCGTCAGGACTGGTCGGCGGAGCGCTCTTCGGACTGGCCCTCGGCCGGAACCTCGCGGTGAGCGAGGAACTCGTCGATCAAACGAGCCCGCTCGGCCGCCGTGGCATCACTCAACTCGATCACGCGGCCTTCCATCTCCACCTTGATGCCGCGCACAGGCCGGTTCTTCAACCAGGTGTCGGCGAGTAGGAGGACTTGACGCAGAGCAAGCGACGCGGCCGTAACGACAACCGACCCAGCGGCGATCAGCTCGCTGCTCTTCGCTCCCTCCGAGATATGGCCTGCCGAGCGCCCGGACCGTACGTCCAGTACGTCCAACTCCTGGAGCGAGCGCCGCAGCTGTCCTCCAAGGCGCAGCAACTCGTCATCGTCTGTGTCAGCAAGCCCCAGGAGTTCCAGTCGTACGGTCCGGTGCATAGGTCCACCCCACTGTCTGCGCTCTCTTCGCGCGACAGTTTAGGGAGAGAACTGGTTGGGTTGAGGCGAACGCCAGGTACTGGGGCGGTCAGGCTGCGATCTTCCGCGCCCTCATCGCTCACTCCGCTGAGGCCCGGCGGTATGGGCTGCCCCGCGAGTACAACTTGCCGCAGCAACGGATGTGGCCCTCCGCCGCCTCCTGCCTGCCCCAGGCAGCCGATGGGGCCGGCAACAACGTCCCCGCTCTGTTTTTCACGTACGCCCGCTGCATAGTGAGGGCGGATACAGGACTGGTCTGCCCGGAGCGACTCGGCCCCTGATCTAGGTGCCCTCGGGACACCTCAGCTTCCTGATGTCATTTCTAAGTCTGAATTGATATCATCGGTGGGTCGTCGGGCTGTGGAGGGATAACTGATGGCCAGGACTGTGATCGATCTGGACGAGGAGATCGTCGAGCAGGCGATGCGGGTGTACGGGGTGAAGACGAAGGCCGCCGCAGTGCGGGCGGCCATGGAGGAGGGGGTGAGGCTGCGGCTGCGCCGGGAGCTGTTCGATGCCATTGACGAGGGTGAGTTCGAGGACGCGTTCGCGGAGATCCGGTCGCAGACGGGGCCACGGAATCCGGACGGCTCGCTAAAGCGCGAAGGCGGGGCTTCGGCGGCGTGAAGGGGCGCTACCTCATCGACAAGTCCGCGCTGGCCCGCCGGGGCAAGCCGGCGGTGCGGGCGCGGCTGGATGCGCTGGACCGTGACGGGCTCCTAACGGTGTGCGCCCCGACCGAGTACGAGGTTCTGTACTCGGCGCGCGGAAAGCCCGAGGCGCTGCGCCTGCGTACTCTGCTCCGTGGTTTCGACTACGTGCCCTGCAATGACGAGGAGTTCGAGCGGGCACTCGCGATCCAGGCACTGGCGCTGAACGCTGGTTTTCACCGGGCGCTGTCGCTGGCCGACGTCCTCATCGCGGCAACCGCCGAACGGCACCGGGCCACGGTCCTGCACTACGACGGCGACTTCGACATGATCGCCTCGGTGAGCGGGCTGCAAGCCGAGTGGGTCGTGGAGCCCGGCACCGCCGACTGAGCCGGGAACGCGCATGCCGTGCCAGGGCATGCCTCGACGGGTGAGGGCAGGGCCTGCTCGTCGTCAGCCGGATCGTTGTGGATCTGCTCAATGGTGCGGTTCGAGGACTGCGGCTGAAACTCAGGTCAGAGCTTCGAGCATCCGTGCACCGGCGCCCGCACATGTTAGGTAGCGTTCTCGGCGTCGAATCTTCTTGTACTTTGTCGAGATTCCCGTGCTGGGATGGTGCTGGGACGCGCCCGCATATCCGCAGGTCAAACCGGTTGTGGTGGAGTTCCGCTTCAGTCTATGAATGTCACCACGTCGCTGACGTGAGGGAGTTCAGGGCCAAAGTACAAGTGGCCGACGGGGCCGGGACTAGTTCGTCCCGGCCCCGTCGGCCATCGCTCTAGCTTTTCAGCCCTGGAGGGCAAATCCCTCTGAATCCGACGGGTACTGCAGCGCATCAAGCCCCGCGGGTCTCGCGCCAGCGTTCCATCATGCCCGCCAGTTCGGACTGGACGAATTCGAAGAATTTCGCCGTCTCGGCGAGCCGTACGCCGGCGGGGCTGGACTCCCCGAGGGCGCGCGTACCGTCCTTGAATGCTCGTTCCCAGCGGGTCAGCACGTGGTCGCGGCTGGCATGAATGTCGGTGGCTACGATTAATGACCGGATGGCCGTGGAGGTCGCGACCACCGGGCAGGCGGGGGCGAAGATGTTCTTCCTGCTATTCCTGGCCGTGCGGGACCCCGAGGGCAACCTGTGGACCTTCGGCATCTACCGCGGTCCTTCGCCGACGTAGGACCTCAGGAATGGGCCGAAGGGACCTCGGCACAAGCGCCTGGGTCCTTGGCCGTGAGGGTCGCGGGCGGGGGTCAGTGGCTCGTGAGTTCGCCGGTGAGCTTCCCGTGGAGGTCGGCGCTCGGGTCGTTCAGGCCGATGATCTCCACTGTCTTGCCGCGCTGCTTGTATTTCGTCTCGATGGCGTCGAGCGCGGCGACCGAGGAGGCGTCCCAGATGTGGGCTGCGGACAGGTCGATGACGATCCGGTCGGGGTCGCCGGCGTAGTTGAACTGGCCGACGAGGTCGTTGGAGGAGGCGAAGAACAGCTCGCCGGTGACGGAGTACACCACCGTGTTGCCGTCGGGGTCGGTGATGGCGGTGACGCGGGCGAGGTGGGCGACGCGCTTGGCGAAGATGACCATCGCCGTGACGGAGCCGACGACGACGCCGATGGCGAGGTTGTCGGTGGCGACCACAACGATCACGGTGATGGTCATGACGGCGATCTCACCGGCGGGCAACCGCTTGAGGGTCTTGGGGGCGATGGAGTGCCAGTCGAAGGTCGCGAAGGCCACCATGATCATGACGGCGACGAGGGCTGCCATGGGAATGTCGGAGACGACCGGGCCGAACGCGATGCACAGCACCATCAGGAAGGATCCCGCCAGGAATGTGGAGAGGCGGGTGCGGGCCCCGGAGACCTTCACGTTGATCATCGTCTGGCCGATCATGGCACAGCCACCCATGCCGCCGAAGAGGCCGGTGATGATGTTGGCGATGCCCTGGCCGATGGACTCGCGGGTCTTGGAGGAGTGGGTGTCGGTGATGTCGTCGACCAGCTTCGCGGTCATCAGCGACTCCATCAGGCCGACCAGTGCCATTGCGAAGGCGTACGGGGCGATGGTGGTCAGGGTGTCCAGGGTGAAGGGCACGTCCGGCAGGCCGGGCACCGGCAGGGACGAGGGGAGTTCGCCCTTGTCGCCGACGGTCGGCACGGCGATCCCGGCCGCGACCGTGATGACGGTGAGGATGACGATGGACACCAGCGGCGCCGGGATCACCTTCGTGATCTTCGGGAAGAACACCATGAGCGCGAGACCGCCGATGATCAGCGGATAGACGGGCCAGGGGACGTCGTGCATCTCGGGGACCTGGGCCATGAAGATCAGAATGGCGAGGGCGTTGACGAAGCCGACCATCACCGAGCGCGGCACGAACCTCATCAGCTTCGCCACGCCGAGCGCGCCGAGGGCGACCTGGATGATCCCGGCGAGGATGACGGCGGCGATCAGGTAGCCCAGGCCGTATTCGTGGTTCAGGGGGGCGATGACGAGTGCGATGGCGCCGGTGGCGGCGGAAATCATCGCCCGACGTCCGCCGACGATCGAGATGACCACGGCCATAGTGAACGAGGCGAACAGGCCGACCGCGGGGTCGACACCGGCGATGATCGAGAAGGAGATCGCCTCGGGGATCAGGGCCAGGGCGACGACCAGGCCGGCCAGGATCTCGGTGCGCCAGACCTTCGGGTTGTTCAGCCAGTCCGGGCGCAGACCGCGTAGCCGCGTGGCGGGAGTCACTACGGAAGAAGACAAGGAAACAGGTACCTGTCGGGCTCAGGCACAGCCCACTGGCAGGCCGGGGCGTGCGGGAAGGGCGCGCAGGGGCCGGATCGGAACCCTGCGGACGGCCCTGACGGGGCCGGAAGGCAAAGGGGAGGATGGGAACCGGCCTGGCGCGGGGGACGCGGCCGGGCAGCTCACATCTGGGGGCGAAGGGTCACGGCGGGCAGGCGGCGGCGACGGGCGTCATGGGCTCGCGCACGCTCTCTCCTGCAGAATCGAGTGGTCTTCGCCGGGGGCGCCATTGGCCCCGGGACGGCAGAACGGGATAGGCCGGGCCGCTCCCGCATCAGCAACTCTACCCTAACGTTAGAGTGGTGATCGGTGGGTCGCACGGGACGCGGTTCACCACGACGAGAAGGGCCAGGACCACAGGCGTGGACGATGAGCACATGCAGATCGGCGAAGTCGCCGCACGGACCGAACTGTCCCTGCGCACCATCCGCCACTACGAGGAAACCGGCCTCGTCCTGCCCTCCGCCCGCTCTCAGGGTGGCTTCCGCCTCTACACCGAAACCGACGTGCAGCGGCTCATGGTCATCCGTCGGATGAAGCCCCTCGGTTTCACCCTGGACGAGATGCGCGACCTGCTCGATGCCACCGACCGCCTCGACGCCCAGCCGGCCGACAGCACCAGACGTGCAGCGCTCCTGGAGCGGATTGGAAGCTACGAGCAGGCCGCCGCCCGGAAAATTGAGGAACTGCGTCTCCAGCTGGCCCGCGCCGAAGAGTTCGCCGGCACCCTTCGCGCCAGACTCGCGGAGGCTTCCAGCGAGAGGACCATTCCCCCGGCTTCGGCGACTCACGTCTGACCCGCGCGCTGTTCGGCCAGGGCCCTCTGCTTCTGAGCACTTCATCTGGCGATCGGTGCGAGGCGGCGCCGGCCCCGGAGGAAGGCCGGTGAGGTGGAGGCCGAGGACGACGACGCGAGGGATCGGGCCTTCATCGCCTACTACCTCCACGAGGTCGCCGCGAACGCCGCCGTGGACGAGCACCCCCGCGCTCATCGCCGCGGTGGCCGCCGAGCATCAGAGGCTCATCGAACGGCTGGTCGAACGCCACGGCGTCGACGCCCGCTCGCCCGCTCGCCCGGACGCCCGGACGCCCGGACGCCCGGACGCCCTCAAGACTGCCGTCCTGCACCTGATCCGTGTACGTCTGATGTGAGAGTCCGGGGGTAAACGGGTTGCGGCAGATGTGGCGCACGGGAGGGCACGGTTGCCGGTATGGAGCAGACAGCGGGCGGTAAGTACCGGTCGGTACTGGGGGACGTCATCTCGGTGTCCGGGGCATTCGAGGGCAGCGAAGACATCGCCGTCGCCCGTGATGTGGCCCGTACTTTCCTCACCGAGGTGCAGGCCGTTCACGGTCTGCCGGTGTCCGGGCGCGCGATGGGCGTGGTGCAGCTCGTGGTCAGTGAGCTGGTGACCAACGCCCGCAAGTACGCGCCTGGCCCATGTCTTCTGACACTGGTAGTCAACGGCGGCGCGGTCGAGGTGACCGTGTGGGACAGCAACCCGACGCCGCCAGCGATTCTCGCGCCAGACCCTACCCGGATCGGCCAGCACGGACTGGAGATCGTCATGAGGGTCGGCCAGAGTTTCGCGGTACACCGCGAACCCGTGGGCAAGCGGATCTCCACGGCCATCGTGCTGGCCGACGATCCAGGTGGGGACGTCACCGGCCACCAGCTGTGATGGTCCCATACTGATCACAGGTACGGCGGGCGTCAGCGGCTTCGACGGTCCTTACCCGGTTGCTGGCGAAGACCCCGGCCAGACCTCCGGCGGCGTGATCATGGGTGCACGCCACGCGCACCCCAGTCTGGCCAGCATTTACCGGGCGCTCACCGAACACGCGAAGGCCCGGCGATACCAGCCGTCGAGAGGGCCGACTCCGGCTTCGTGGTCCTGAAGCCTGGCGAAGTGCCCGGCCCACGGACAGCCAATCAGGCCGCCGGGGCGTCTGGTCGCTGCATGGTGCTGAGATAGCTCCCGTGCTGGGGCGGTGGCTGGGATGATCCGCTCGAAAGCGGCGTTTCTGCACGCGGGGGCCCTGTAATGGAGATGCCGCTTCAGCGTATGCACTCCACCACAACGCCGGAGCGACCGGCTTCCTCGACTCTGCGCCGGGCCCCGTCCGCCACAAGGCCGCTGGTCGAACGGGATGGGGTGTGGACGTACGCCTTCGGGATGCCGCCGGAGCGCGTCGTTACCGACACGGGACGGTGCGACGTGGAGCGGCCCTGAGTGCGCCTACGGAAGCAAGTACGGAGATGGCTGCCAGTGCTACGAACAGCTGCGGGTAGCCGCCCAGCGGCATCGCCAGCGCGGTACCTGCGAACGGGGCGAGGGCGGAGGCGGTGGTGGTCGGTGCCGCGAGGAGTCCGGACAGGCGGCCGTAGTGGGTGGTGCCCCATCGGTCGGTGATCGCGGTGGCCTGGAGCAGGGTGAGGTTGCCGCGGACTATCCCTGCGACTGTCGAAAGGGCGATCAGGAGGGCGTATGGGCCGGGGGTGAGCGCGAGTGCCGCGGTGGTGAGGCCGCCGAGAGCGATCAGTGTGGTGGTGCGGGCGGTGACTCCTGTGCGACGGGCGAGAGTCGCGTACAGGGCGCGTCCGAGGGTCTGTCCGGCGCCGCCCAGTCCGAGGGCCCACGCTGCCTCGCTGGTTGAGTATCCGCGTTCCAGCAGGAGCGGGACCAGGGCGACGACCACGGCCGAGACGGTGAAGGAGGAGAGGGTGAGTGCCACCGCGAGCATGCGGAAGGGTTGAGTGCGGGCCACCGTCTTCGCGGACTGACCGGCCTGGACCGTCGAGAGCGATGGTGCTGGGGGCCAGGGGGCTCTGAGCGCCAGCGCGTGGGCGGGGATCGTGACGGCGGCGAGGATGACGGCCAGCACCGCGTAGGTCATGCGCCAGGAGAGGTGGTCGGCCAGGGCTGCGGTGAGGGGCGCGAAAAGGGTGGAGGCCAGTCCGCCGGCGAGGGTCACGATGGTCAGTGCGCGGACGTGGTCGGGGGCCCACCAGCGTGTGACGGCGGCGAAGGCGGGCTGGTAGAAGGTGGCCGCCATCGCGAATCCCGCCAACACCCAACCGGTGAAGAAGAGAATCAGGTTCGGGGCGGCGGCGACGATGAGGATGCTCAGCACGCCAAGGACGGAGCCGGCCGTCATGACGGTACGCGGACCGCGATGATCGATGGTCCGGCCCACTCGTATTCCGGCGAACGCGGAGATGAGCAGCGCGAGGGAGAACGCGGCTGTGGTCGCCCCGGCAGACCAGCCGGTGTTCTCGGTGATCTGGGGGTTGAGGACGGGGAAGGCGTAGAAGACGATGCCCCAGCTGGTGATCTGTGTGGCGCACAGGGCTGGGAGTACGCCGCGGGGCCGCGACCGGTCCCCTGTTCCGGTCGCGGCCCCGCGGGCGTCGGTCTCGGTCACGCGCAGCAGCCACCAGACGGTGCGGGCACCTCGGCAGCCGCAGCGGAGGCGGGCGCGGCGGCACCGATCTGCACCAGGGCGGGTTCCGGAGCGCAGCAGCCGCCGCCGTCCGCCTTTCCTGCGGAGGGGGCGTCGAAGAGTCCGGCGCCGCCGCAGACTCCGGTTTCGGGGAGGGTGAGTTCGACGCGGTCGGCGGACTCGGTGTCGCCGGCGAGGGCGGCGGTGATGGAGCGGACCTGCTCGTATCCGGTCATGGCGAGGAACGTAGGGGCACGGCCGTAGGACTTCATGCCGACGAGGTAGACCCCCGTCTCGGGGTGGGACAGTTCGCGGTGGCCGTGCGGGTAGACGGTGCCGCAGGAGTGCTGGTTGGGATCGATCAGCGGAGCCAGCTCCGTCGGTGCCTGAAGGCGCTCGTCCAGGCCGAGGCGGAGCTCGGACAGGAACGACAGGTCGGGACGCAGGCCGGTCAGGACGATGACTTCGTCCACCGGGTCGAGGCGGCGTCCGTCCTCAGCCACCAGGGTCAGGCGCTCGTCGTCACCTCGTTCGATGACTTCGGTGCGGAAGCCGGTGACGGCATCGGCATGTCCGGCGTCGACGGCGGCCTTTGCCGCCAGGCCCAGGGCGCCACGGGCGGGGAGCTGGTCTGCGCTGCCGCCGCCGAAGGTGGAGCCGCTGATCCCACGTCGCAGGATCCACACGGAGTGGGTGCCAGGCTCGTCTTTCGCGACGTCGGCGAGCGTGGCGAGAGCGGTGAAGGCGGAGGCGCCGGAGCCGATGACGGCGGTGCGCTTTCCGGCGTACCGAGCGCGGACGGCGGGGTCCTTGAGGTCGGGGATGCGGTAGGAGATCCGGGCCGAGGCGGCGTGCTCACCGAGGGCGGGAAGTCCGTCGGCGCCGATGGGGCTGGGGGTGGACCAGGTGCCGGAGGCGTCGATCACGGCCCGGGCGAGGATCCGCTCCTCGGTGCCGTCCGCGCTCTTGACGCGGACGGTGAAGGGCTGCTGCTCACGGTCCGCGTCGACGATGCGGTCGCGGCCGAGGCGGGACACGCCGGTGACGGTGGCGCCGTAGCGGACCTTGTCACCGAGAAGGTCGGCGAGCGGCTGGAGGTACTTCTCCGCCCAGTCTGCACCGGAGGGGTATGTGCTGCCGTCGGGTGCGGTCCAGCCGGTGGGGGACAGGAGCTTCTCGGCGGCCGGGTCCACGACCTCGGACCAGGTCGAGAACAGCCGCACGTGCCCCCACTCGCGCACCGCGCTGCCCGCTGCGGGGCCGGCCTCCAGGACCAGGGTTTCCATACCGTGCCCGGTGAGGTGGGCGGCGGCAGCCAGGCCGGCGGGGCCGGCTCCGATCACCACGGTGGGCAGGGCGGTGGTGGGCGCGTTCACGGTGACTCCCCAGATTGTTTCGACGTCTGTCGATGGCTTGCACAGTCAGCATGCCACCTGTATTGATAGACGTCAACATAGACATTCATCGAACTCGGAATGGTGTGAGTGCGTGATGGAGCAACTCGATGTTGTGGTGATCGGCGGCGGGCAGTCCGGCCTTGCCGCTACCGAAGCTTTGGTGCGGGAGAGGCTTCGGCCGGTCGTTCTGGAAGCCTCGGACCATGCGGCCGGTTCATGGCCGCGGTATTACGACAGCCTCACGCTGTTTTCCCCGGCACGGTTCAGTGCCCTGCCGGGCCTGCCGTTCGGCGGGGACGGAGACCGCTATCCCCACCGGGAAGAGGTGGTCGATTACCTGAGCCGCTACGCGGACCGCCTGGATGTCGAAGTTCGTACGCGCACCCGCGTCGTCAGCGTCGAGCGCGACGGGGACGGGTTCAGCGTGACAACCGCCGACGGCCGGAACGTGGGGGCGGCCGGGATCGTCGCAGCCACGGGTGCTTTCGGTAATCCACTGCTGCCCGCCCTGCCTGGCCAGGAGGGCTTCACTGGCGAGGTGGTGCACGCCGCCGATTACCGCAGCCCCGCACCGTATGCGGGCAAGAGGGTCGTTGTCGTGGGGGGTGGCAATACAGCTGTCCAGGTCGGATGCGAACTCGCGGAGGTGGCTGAGGTAGCGCTCGCCAGCCGCAACCCCGTGCAGTTCCTCTCACGGATACGGGAGGGCCGGGACGTGCACCACTGGCTGACGTCCACCGGGTTCGACCAGCTGCCGCCGGCCTGGCTGATCCACTACGTCGGCGGCACCCTCGTCCTGGACAGCGGTCGCTATCGAAAGGCCCTGGAGAGCGGTCATCTGGCCAGGCGCGCGATGTTCACCGCCCTCGAAGGCGATGCAGTCGTATGGGCCGATGGCAGCCGCGAGAAGACCGACACCGTGCTGCTGGCCACCGGATACCGGCCCAGCCTGGACTATCTCAAGCCGCTCGGCGCCCTGGACGCCGACGGCATGCCGCTGCACAGCGGCGGGCTGTCCTTGACCCATCCCGGCCTGGTCTATCTGGGCCTGGAATTCCAGCGGTCCTTCGCCTCCAACACCCTGCGCGGTGTGGGCCGCGACTCCGAATACGTCATTCCTCCCCTAGCCGCCCACATCCGCAAGGCACCGGCCGCCGCCGGCCTCTGAGCCGCCGGCCCGCGAGGCTGGGAGCGGGTCAGGGGCAAGACGCCCTCCGACCCGCCCCCGGCCCGACCGTCTCGCAGGGGCGCGGGCTGCCACCCCCTCGCTCGCTGATTCGATGTGTGTCAACATAGGCGTATGTCGAATACCAGGTCGTTGCCCGTGCTGGAGCCGGTCGTCGTGCCGTGTTGCCCGCCGCTGACCGAACGGCCGTTGAGTGCGGAGGAGGCCGAGCGGACGGCGAAGATGTTCAAGGCGCTCGGTGACCCTGTCCGGCTGCGCCTGTTCTCCGCGGTCGCCTCGCATGAGGGCGGCGAGGCGTGCGTCTGCGATATCTCCGACGTGGGCGTCTCCCAGCCGACGGTCTCCCATCACCTGAAGAAGCTGCGGGAGGCGGGCCTGCTCAGCTCCGAGCGGCGCGGGACGTGGGTCTACTACCGCGTGGAGCCCTCTGTCCTTGCGGCCATGGGGCAGCTGCTGTCTGCTGCTGCCTGACGTTCCAGGCAGGCCCACCCTCCGCTGCTGGTAAAAGGCCGGTGTGGTGTCAGTGGCCGCAGGGATGATGTTCTGATGAGCATCGACATCGAATGGGCCCGAGCCGAGCTGGCCAGTTTCTTGAAGCTGACCGAGCTGTACTCACCTCCCGACCCGCCCGGCGTGCTCGTCATCAGCAGCAGCCTGGCCAACCGCGGCGGAGGCCGCGAGATCGTGGCCAGCGCCCAGGTCGTGGAACAGATCCTGGACCGGGTCCTGCCGCGATGGCGTACCGAGGTTCCCGACGACCGCAACAAGTCCGTCAACCGCTGGTGCCAGCACCGTGAAGCGGTCCAGCGTGCTGACGCCGTCCTGCTGCGGGACGCGGAAGTTCGCGAGCGACTCGGGGACGACTCACCCCAGCTCAGTGCGGGCACCATGCACCGATGGGTGTGGGACGGGGCCAGAGCACTGTGGCGAAGCGGGCACTTCCGTGAGGCGGTCACCGCCGCTGCCCGGAAGGTCAACGCCGAAACACAGAACAAGGTCGCACGCCGCGATGTGAGCGAAACCGCCCTGTTCCAGAGTGTGTTCTCCAAGGACGCGGCCAAGCCCGGTCAGCCTCGCCTGCGTCTGATGGCGGACGACGGCAGTGACACCTTCCGCAGTGTGCACCGCGGTGCGATGTCCTTCGCCGAGGGCTGCTTTGCGGGCATCCGGAATCCCAACAGTCATGAGGACGGGCTGCCGGAGTTGCCGGAGCACGAGGCCCTGGAACAGCTTGCGGCTTTCAGCGTCCTGGCGCGCTGGGTGGACAGCGCGGCCCTCGACTCGCCCTGACTCCGCCCGGGGAGACGTCAGCCCAGGGCGGCGATCTCGCGGACGGCGTCCCGCGCGGGGCGGCCGACGCCGATCAGCGTGGCCGAGGCGGGTCCCGTCCAATCGCCGTAGCCGAGGAGATGCAGGCGCGGTTCGCCCACCGCCCGGGTGCCGTGGGTGGGGATGTGGCCGCGATCGCCGCGCAGGCCCAGCGGGGCGAGGTGAGACAGGGCGGGGCGGAAGCCGGTGCACCAGATGACCGCTGCGGCTTCCGCTCTCGTTCCGTCCGCCCACTCCGCACCGTCCTCGGTGAGGCGGGCGAACATCGGCTGGGCCTTGAGGAGGCCGGCGTCTCGTGCGGCGCGGACCGGTTCGACGGCGACGATGTCGCCCAGTGAGGCGACGCCCCCTGTGTCCGTGTCCCCGGTGTCCAGGGCGCGGCGGCGTGCGGTGGCGGCGTCGAAGAGTGCGCGGCCGTCGATGTCGTCGGCCAGGAAACGCGCGGGCCGTTGGGTGACCCAGGTCAGATCGGTGTGCGGCGCGAGGTCGGCGGCGATCTGCGCGCCGGAGTTGCCGCCTCCGACAACGATGACCCGTTGCCCTGCGAACTCGCGAGGGCTGAGGTACTGAACGGTGTGCAGCTGACGGCCGGCGAAGATCTCGCGGCCGGGGACGGCAGGGAGAAAGGGCCGCCACCAGGTCCCGGTCGCCGAGACGACCGCGCGGGCGGACCAGGCACCCGTGTCCGTCTCCACCCGCAACTGCTCACCAACACGGTGTACGGCCCTTGCCCGGACCGGCCGCTGGACGGGCAGGGCGTAGCGCTCCTCGTAGGCGGCCAGATACTGGACGACATGGTCCGCGTCCGGGTACTCCGCCCCATTCTGGACGGGCATCAGCCAGCCCGGGAGGGAGGAGTATGCGGCCGGGGAGAAGAGGTGGAGCGAATCCCAGGTGCGCTGCCATGCGCCGCCGGGGGTTGGCTGGGCATCGAGGATGACGAAGTCGAGGTTCTGGCGGCGCAGGTAGTAGCCGGCGGCGAGTCCTGCTTGGCCGCCGCCAATTACTACGACATCCACCGTTCGCGTCACCAGATCACCGCCGTACCGGCGCCGGGCGTCTCGGCTCCCGCTGCATCCCTGCGCAGCGCTGCTCCCGCCACCGGCTGAATGGCGACGCGGGCCGGGGCGTGGACGGCGGGGTGCGGGCGGGAGCCGAGGCTGTGCATCAGTGCTGGGTGGTGCTGGTGGTGAGCGCGGACGGGGTGAACTTCTTACGCCAGGCCAGAGCCACGTAGACGAGGGCGATCAGGACCGGGACCTCGATCAGCGGGCCGACGACGCCGGAGAGCGCCTGACCGGAGGTGACGCCGAAGGTGGCGATGGCCACGGCGATGGCCAGCTCGAAGTTGTTGCCGGCCGCAGTGAAGGCGAGGGTCGCGGTGCGGTCGTAGGCCAGGCCGATGGCCTTGCCGATCAGGAAGCTGCCGAAGAACATGATCGCGAAGTACACGAGCAGCGGCAGCGCGATGCGGACCACGTCGAGCGGTTGAGAGGTGATCGTCTTCCCCTGCAGGGCGAAGAGGATGATGATCGTGAAGAGCAGCCCGTACAGGGCCCAGGGGCCGATCTTCGGCAGGAACTTCGCCTCGTAGGACTCGCGGCCCATCTTCTTCTCGCCCAGGCGGCGGGTGAGGAAACCGGCGAGCAGGGGTACGCCGAGGAAGATGACGACGTTCAAGGCGATCTTCCACAAGGAGATGTGGAGCGTCTCGCCCTCGCCCAGGCCGAGCCAGCCGGGCAGCAGGTCGAGGTAGAGCCAGCCGAGCAGGCCGAACGCGATGACCTGGAAGACCGAGTTCAGGGCCACGAGGACGGCGGCGGCCTCACGGTCGCCGCAGGCGAGGTCGTTCCAGATGATGACCATGGCGATGCAGCGGGCCAGGCCGACGATGATCAGGCCGGTGCGGTACTCGGGCAGGTCCGGCAGGAAGATCCACGCCAGCGCGAACATGACGGCCGGGCCGATGATCCAGTTGATGACCAGCGAAGAGACCATCAGCTTACGGTCACCGGTGACCGCGTCGAGCTTGTCGTACCGGACCTTGGCGAGCACCGGATACATCATGATCAGCAGGCCGACGGCGATCGGCAGGGAGATGCCGCCTATTTCCACCTTCGCCAGTGCGTCGTTCAAGCCGGGGATCAAACGGCCGAGGCCGAGGCCGAGGGCCATGGCCAGGAGGATCCAGACGGCGAGGAAGCGGTCCAGGGTGGACAGCTTCTGGACGACCGAGGACTCCTCGGTCGTCGCGGGTGCTTGCGTGGGGGTCACGGACAGGCCCTCTTGTTCTCGGCGGCGGTACGGGCGGACTCGGCCAGGTCGGCGAACTGGCCGGCGAGCTGGGCGATGACGTCCGGGCGGAGCTTGTAGTACGTGAAGCGCCCGCACGGTTCGGTCTCCACGACCCCGGCCTCGCGCAGGACTCTCAGGTGGTTGGAGAGGTTGGTCTGCCGGGCACCGGTCTCCTCCACCAAGTGGCTGGTGCACAGAGTCTCGCGGGCGAGCAGGGTCACGATCTGGAGCCGGAGCGGATCGCCCAGTACCCGGATCAGTTCAGTGTCGACTGACGTCATCATGTGCTGATACTGTCACATCAGTGGTTGCTGACGCCACCGGGTGCTGATGTCACTTGCGCCTGACTCGTTCGTGAGACAAGAGAGACCCCGATGTCCGAGAAGCCCTCTGTGCTGTTCGTCTGTGTCCACAACGCCGGCCGCTCCCAGATGGCCGCCGCGTGGCTGACCCACCTTGCCGGAGACCGGGTCGAGGTCCGCTCCGCCGGCTCCAACCCGGGCGACGCGGTCAACCCCGCCGCTGTCGAGGCCATGGCCGAGGTCGGCATCGACATCTCCGCCGAGACTCCCAAGATCCTCACCGTGGACGCGGTCAAGGAGTCCGACGTCTGCATCACGATGGGCTGCGGCGACACCTGCCCCGTCTTCCCCGGCAAGCGCTACCTCGACTGGAAGCTCGAAGACCCCGCCGGCCAGGGCGTCGCGGCCGTACGCCCGATCCGTGACGAGATCAAGGTCATGGTCGAGGGCCTTATCAAGGAGATCGCGCCGGAGCCCGCGTCATGAGCAACGACATCCGGAACGTCATCGTCATAGGCTCCGGCCCCGCCGGATACACCGCCGCCCTGTACACGGCGCGCGCCGACCTCAAGCCGCTGGTCTTCGGAGGCGCGATCTTCGTCGGTGGCTCGCTGACCACGACGACCGAGGTCGAGAACTTCCCCGGCTTCCCCGAAGGCGTCCAGGGTCCCCAGCTCATGGAGGACATGCGGGCGCAGGCCGAACGCTTCGGCGCCGAGATGATCGACGACGACATCGTCTCCGTCGACCTCACCGGTGACATCAAGGAGGTCACCGACTCGGCGGGCGCCGTCCACCGCGCGAAGGCCGTGATCGTCGCGACCGGCTCCGGTTACCGCAAGCTCGGCCTGCCGCGCGAGGACGAGCTCTCCGGACGTGGCGTGTCCTGGTGCGCCACCTGCGACGGCTTCTTCTTCCGCGACCGCGACATCGTCGTGGTCGGAGGCGGCGACACCGCGATGGAGGAGGCCACCTTCCTCACGCGCTTCGCGAAGTCCGTCACCGTCGTGCACCGCCGCTCCACGCTGCGGGCCTCCCAGGTCATGCAGAACCGCGCCTTCGCCGACGACAAGATCTCCTTCGCCTTCGACAGCGAGATCGCCGAGATCAAGGACGAGGGCGGCATGCTCTCCGGCCTGACGCTCCGCAATGTCCTCACCGGTGAGACCCGCGACCTCGCCGTCACCGGGCTGTTCATCGCGATCGGCCACGACCCGCGCAGCGAACTCTTCAAGGGTCAGCTGGAGCTGGACGAGGAGGGCTACCTCCAGGTCGAGGCACCGTCGACCCGCACGAACGTCCCCGGCGTCTTCGCCGCCGGTGACGTCGTCGACCACACCTACCGGCAGGCCATCACCGCCGCGGGTTCCGGCTGCGCGGCTGCCCTGGATGCCGAGCGCTACCTCGCCGCCCTCACCGACACCACCCAGAGCGCCGAGCCGGACAAGACACCGGCCGCGGTCTGACCACCCCCGTACCAAGGAGGCCGCCATGGCTCTCAAGAACGTTACCGACGACTCGTTCGAAGCCGATGTCCTCACGAGCGACAAGCCCGTGCTGGTGGACTTCTGGGCGGCCTGGTGCGGCCCGTGCCGCCAGCTCGCTCCCTCGTTGGAGGCGATCGCCGCTGAGCACGGCGGGAAGATCGAGATCGTCAAGCTCAACATCGACGAGAACCCGGCCACGGCGGCCAAGTACGGCGTCATGTCCATCCCGACGATGAACCTCTACATCGGCGGCGAGGTCACCAAGACCATCGTCGGTGCGAAGCCGAAGGCCGCGCTCGAACGCGACCTCGGCGACGTCATCGGCTGACCACATGCCCGCCCGGCAGCAGTTTCACGGTGCCGGACAGGCATGCGGTCCTGTGCTCTGCTCCAATTCGTACGACGACGCCCGCTCCTGGAGGCCCTGGTGACCGGAGCGCATCGTGGCGATCGGTGGGAGTGACGCGGGCATCAGTGCCGGCCTGCGTGCCCGGGAGCTCGATCCGGACAGCGAAGTCACCGTCGTAGTGGCCGACGCCTACCCGAACTTCTCCATCTGCGGCAACCCGGACTACGTGTCGGGTGAGGCCGTGCGGTGGACCGACCTGGTCCACCGCACGGCCGACGATCTCAAGGCCACCGGGATGGAGGTCCGTACGAATACCCGGGCCACCTCCATCGACGTATCCGGGCGGCGGGTCGCTCCGCGCAAGCGCGACGGCCGCACGGAACTGCTCCCTACGACACCCTGATCGTGGGGACCGGCGCGGTCAGTGCCCGGCCGCCGATCAAGCGGCCTCACGGGTTCCGGCGCTCTCGGGCCGCATGACGCCGTCCACCTGCTGCACAGCATGGGCGACACCTTCGAGGTCATGCGGAGCATCGAGGAGCGGCGGCGGGCCACGGCCGTGGTGATCGGCGCCGGATACATCGGTTTGGAGATGGCCGAGGCGCTGACCACCCGCGGCAACGCTGTCACCCAGATCGAGACGCTGCCCCAGGCGCTGCCCACGGTCGATCCTGTACTCGGGGCCCTGGTGCACGCCGAACTCCGCGCCCACGGGGTGGAGGTCATCACCGGCACCACCGTCGAATCCGTCACCACGGACAGCCCCGGCGGCCCCTTGTTGGCGAGGGCAATTGGCCCGGACAGGGAACCCATCGGCCGGACGATGGACCTGGTCCTGGTGGTCGTCGGCTCTGCTCCTGAGCGGGTGGTCTCCAGTTCTGCGCTCGACGTTGCCGTCCTCGAGCCGGCCGCGAACGTGAGGCCGTCACTCCGCCTGCTGGCACCGGGCGGAGCGTGCGAGAGGTCCCACCGCGTCCACAATCCTCAGCTCCGCTCATCTGGACGATCAGGGCGTCGTCGCGCCGCCGCGACGATCACCACGGGTGCGGGTGCCCGGAAGCACCGCACGACCGTCGGAAACTCCAAGAGCCTTTGCCCAACCGGTACCGGGCCCACAGGGACGCCACCAGCCTTACGGTGACGCACCCTGCCGTCGTCTCCCTTGGCTGCGGTGCGCCGAGCCGAAGGCCCGTACGTCTCATACACGTCTCCTGCCGGCAGGTGGGAGACTTGCGGGGACCGCTGTCCTGGCCGGCCCCTCGTCGAGGGGTCCCGGGTGGGCGTGCCGGTGTTGTTTCTTCGGGCTTGGGTCCCGTGGTTCCCGGTGGCGTATGCGTGTGTCTATTCGCGGGCCTGTGTGGTCGTGCGCTGGTGGGGATGGGTCATGGCAGAAGAGGAATATGTCGGCGGCGGGCTGGAGTCTGGGCTGCGGAGACGGGCGTGACAGCGCTCGGCTTGGCGCGAGCACTGACCGGCCTGTTGGCAGCCAGCCATTCGGCGCCGTTCGAGCAGGTGCCCCTCCTTCTCGACACGGCCGCGAAGGAAGCCGGTGTGGGCGGGGCACGGCTGTTCGTGGCGGATCTCCAGGAGGAGGTGCTGCGCGAGGTCACCGGCCTCGGTCTGAGCGCCGGCAAGGGCGGCGAGGAGTACGCGATCGAGGGCACACTGCCCGGCCGCACCTACCAGACGGCTGAGATCACGGCGCCGGCCCGTGGCGGGGCGTGCTGGGTGCCGGTACGGGACGGCGCTGAACGCTTGGGGGTCCTGCACGTCGACCCTGGCGACGAGGACGGGGGCCGACCCGATGAGGAAGTCATGCGGGCGCTGGCGTCGATGGCCGGGCTGCTGCTGACCTCGAAGCGGGCCAACAGCGACTCCCACGCCCGGCTGACCCGCGTCCGGCCGATGGGGATACCGGCGGAACTGCAGTGGAGCATGATGCCGCCGCGGACGTTCTCCGACCGGCGGGTCACGGTCAGCGCCTTCATGGAACCCGCCTACGAGGTGGCCGGGGACGCCTTCGAGTACGCGGTGGCCGAGGATGTCCTGCACCTCGCGGTCTTCGACGCCATGGGCCACGACACCTCTGCCGGCCTGACCGCGGCCCTGGCCATGGCCACCTGCCGCAGCCACCGCCGCGCCGGCGCCACCATCCCCGACGCCAGCGCGGCCATCGAGGACACCCTCATCGAGCAGTTCGGACACAGCCGCTACGCCACCGGCATCCTCGCCGACCTCGAGCTGGACACCGGAAAATTCAGCTGGGTCAACCGCGGTCACCTGCTACCAGTGCTGATCCGCGGCGGCCGCTGGGCCAGCACGCTGCACTGCCCGCCCGCCGGGCCGATGGGCAGCGGATTCAATCTGCCGATCCAGCAGAGCACCGAACAGCTGGAGCCCGGCGACCGGCTGCTGCTGTTCACCGACGGCATCACCGAAGCCCGCGACACCGACGGCCGCGAGTTCGGCGTGGAACGCTTCACCGACTTCATCATCCGCCATCAAGCCGACAACCTCCCCCTCGACGAAACGCTGCGCCGTCTCATGCACGCCGTCATGGACTACCACCAGGGACGACTGGAGGACGACGCCACCGTCCTGTTCTGCGAATGGCACGGCCCGCGCACCTCGGCAGGGTGAAACCTCGGATGGACTGGGGCCACTTCACCGCCGCGAGGCGGCGAAGGGGCGTCCTCCGCCTACCGGTCGCCTGTTCATCCGAGGCGCGCAGTGAACCCATGCCCCGGACGACAGGGGTGGCGAGGGCCGCGGTTCCATGGTCCGCCGCATCGACTCCCCACCGCCGGCAGGCACCACCTGTTGCGCGCGCGGGCGAAAGCCTGGGGCTGAGCCCAGAGAATCACTCACCGATCCGGTAGAACTCGACGTCCCCGTAGTTGCAGGTGTTGGCGGTGCCGCTGGTGGCTCCCACGACCATCTCCACCGATCCGCCCTCGTGCCGGTCGGCCACGCACAGAGATGCGCGCGGGCATCTCATCGCACCAGAAGCTCCTGCACTGCCAGGTCCCGTTCCAGTTCCGGTAGCCGAAGGTGACCGACTGGCGCGTCAGCGTCCCGGACGCGCAGGAGGCAGACGGGGTAGCCGTCGTCAAGGCGGCCGAACGAGTCGTCTGCTGTCATCTCACCTCTCTGTGGAACACGCTGGAGGGGCCCTGGTGCCATTGGCACCAGGGCCCCGAAGGAACTGCTACACCATCTGCCGGCCCTGATACTGCGCCGACCTTCTGTTTCCGCAGACCCGACCAAGATGCTGTCGGATTTGCGGGGATCGCGGTTGCTCGACCGGAGACCACCTCACTATCGATGTCCTGCGGTACCCGGGCTCAAGACTTCCGCCCGGGCGATCCTGATGGCGCCTGGCTCCTCCGTTCTTCCCTCTGGGATCGATCACTTACTACTGCTGGTGATGCGAACTGCTCTGTGGCCTGCGACAGCGCCACTCTTCGGCAGCCAGCCCCGTCGCCCGTCCTGCGTCTGCTCTGGCTTAGAACCCCACTGCCGAACCTCCCGGTGCGCGCGCCCGCAGCCGACGCCTTCACCGAGGTGCTGCTCACTTCCTTCACTGCTGGGTACTGCGAACTGCACCTACCGAACTGCGGTACTGCTCACGACGGCCCCTGATCACTGCGGGCCATCCAGTTCGGTCGTCAGTCCCGTCGCCGTCCTGCAACAACCCTGACTTCGGAACTCCACCACCGAACCGTCCTGCGAACTACAACTGCGGTACTACTGCCCGGCAGTTCGTCCCTGCCAAGCCGTGTTGATCTCGGTTACGAGAGAAACCATAACCACGGCACTGGTCAATGTCTACTCCAGCTGACACAGATTTCCCCATGTTCGACGGCGAGGTAATCGACCTCGAACAGTGATGGAGGCTGGGGATGAACCGGGTTGACGCGCCGCAGCCGGGGCACAAGCCCCGGACGCACAGGAAGCATTGACGATCCAGAGACCAGGGAGACCTGATGGACACGATGAGCGTCAATGTCTCACCCCTCCACTCCGCGACGTCCGTCGCCGGCGCACGCGAGAGCACCCGGGGCTTTCTCGACGGGCTCGTACCGGCGATTGAAGCCGAGGCGGCCGACACCGTGGTCCTGGTCGTCTCGGAGCTCGTCACCAACGCCCTGCGTCATGGCGGTGGCGCCTGCACGCTGGAGCTGATCGCTCACCCAGACAGCGTCGAGGTGGCCGTGCGCGACCGTAGCCCGCAGGTGCCCCGCATGCGCACCCCTGACCTGAACGGCGGCGCCGGGGGCTTCGGCTGGCCCATGGTCAACCGCCTCGCCCGCGCCACCACTGTGAACCGCCAGGCGGACGGCAAAACCGTACGCGCCTTCCTCGCCCGATAGCGCCCGGGCGCCGATGCCCACGGGCTCTCCCGCTTTGCTGTGGCGCAACTTCGAGCGTTCTGGTTATCTGCCGACGATGAACCGAAGCTGCGGCGTCGGGCCGGGGCCTCACGTCGAGGGGCGGGGCTCGGTGTCACAGATGAACCCGCCTGGGGAGCTACCAGCCGAATTCCATCTGAATGGGGATGCCGTCCATAATTTCGGTCTGGGCGTGTGGAGCCACTCCGATCGACACGCCGAGCTGGGTGGCGATGGGCGTATACAGGTCGGTGGAGACCTCTGGTGTGCGCAGGGAGATCAGGAGGGCGTAGCTGACGGGCAGGCCGATGCGGTCGTTGCGCCTGTTCGCCTTCCACCAGCCTCCGACGGGGTAGACGGCGAGCGTGCCGCAGTCGGCGAGTTCGGCCGCCGATCCGCGCCAGATGTCCGCGTGCAGGGAGCCGAGATTGCGGGCGCGGGGGCCGACCAGCCACCTGCTGTTGGACTCGAATGCCCTGGGGTTGCCAAGGCCGTCGCTCTCGTGTTCGGCCTGTTCGACCAGTCGCCTCTGGAAGGAGTCGCTGGATTCGGCGGAGCCCTTGATGGCGAAGCGCAGGCCGTGCGAGGCGTAGCTGAAGCGGCCGAGCATGCCGCGCCGGCCGGGATTGGGCTCGATCATGTAGGCGAGCGTGACGCGCAGGTCGACGGTGGTTTCGGCCAGGTCGCGCAGTTGTTCCAGGGGCCACGGCAGCTCGTGCAGCTTGAGTTCGGCCAGGCGAACCTGTCCGCCCTTGACCTTGTAGGGCACCAGGGTGTTCTGGATGATCATTGTGACGGCGTTCGAGGCGCTGCTGCGGATACGTTCGGCGGTGGGCATGCCCCATCCGTACCGGCGGATCACCTGTCGCATCACGTCGCCCTTGGCGAGTTTGGGGGTGCCGGTCTTCTTGAACAGGCCCTGCTCGACCATGGCCGGGGTCCACTGGGCTTCGTGGACGAGAAGGGCGCGAACCGTCTCCTGCCGCAGCCCGGGGTAGGCGCTCATCGCCGTGGCGGCGAGCGCAGCCGCCTGGGCCGTGGCAGCGCTCGTGGCGTTCGTCCAGGTCAGCTGACGCGCCGGGTCGTGGTGGGTGGTCGCCACGCTCACCAGATCGTGGGCGTCCAGGACGCTGTCGTCAGGGGCGACGAGCATGTTGCCGCCCTCCAGAACGATGTCGGGCTTGGTGATGGCCGCGTTTGTCAGCGCCACCGAGGTCCGGCTGAAGGGGGACAGGGCGCCCGGCGCCGCCAGCGCACGGTATCCCCGGAAGAGAGCGGAATCGGGGACGGCGTCCAGATGCGTGCACGCCCCGACGGTGAGTACGTTGTGCGCCTGGGCGGGTTCCTCGATGCGCGACAGGTCGGACAGAAGCAGCGGATCCAGCGTGCCGTCGTCGCGGCGCATCTGGTGGGGCACGGCACCGCGGATGTTGCCGGCGCTGACGATGATCAGACGTGATGCTTCAGGATCGGGCGCTCCGATCAGCTCGATCCGGTCGTCCCGGACGGTGACGTCCGTGCCTGCTGCCAGGGCGTCCAGGGTGGCTGACCACAGGGTCGCGGTGCCGTCTACGCCGTTCTCCCCTTCCCCGGACTCCCGGGTGACGGCCATCGAGAAGACCCGTCCGGACGGTGCGGGGCCGCCGTTGCCGATCTCAGCGGTCGCGACCGCGTTCGCGGTCGTCTCCGCACAGGTGCGCGGGGACGCGTCGGGTGTGTGAGCGTCGTTGAGGATCTTCACGGACTCAAGGCCGTGACCGAGCACGACGGGACCTTGTGATTCAAGGGCTGCGGCGAAGTCCCCGAAGAGGGCGAGCCCGGCCATCTGCGTGCCGTGCCCGATCCGGTCGGCCGGTGTGCTGCCAGGGAGCACGCTGTAGGCGCGCTCGTGCAACGCGGGCTTCAGCAGGGCGTGCTCCTGGGCTATCCCTGTGTCCAGGATGCATACCGCCGGGGACTCCGGTGCGGCCGGCTCGATTCGCGCGGCGAGATCCTTGACAAGGTCCACGCGGAACTCGCGGTCAACGGTGTAGAGGCCCTCGGCGAAGGTAGGACTGCGGATCTCAGCAGGGCAGGCGTTCGTGGCCAACAGGAACGCCAGCTCGTTACCGGTCGTCGCGACGTGCGCCACCAGGCGTTCCCCGACATGGATCGCCCGTTCACTGACCCGCCAGCGACGTTCTTCGGCCAGGGAACGCAAGGTGGCAACCGCCGTCGGCGAGATCCGCGGATCGAACCACAACTCCCACCACCGCTCCTCGTCCAACGGCGGCAGATCCTGCCGCTCCTGCCAGAGGTGCTCCAGCAGAGCCCGCTGGACCTGTTCCATATTGGCCACCAGCAGGGCCTGTTTAGGGTTGCCGCCGGGGGTGTTATCCGTGAAGTCGGCGATCTGCTGGGTGAACGAGGCGACTTTGTCGAAGGGGATCCAGACCAGCGCGTCCTGCTGAGTGTTCTCGGTCTGCGGGTGGCTGCTCATGAGGGTCAGGCCAGATGCGTCCAGGCGCTCCAGGCTCAGGGGATGGTCGCGAGCCGCCTCGATACGCACCGCGAAACCGTCAGGCTGACGGTCCTCGGGCGTCTGCTGCATGAGCTGGGTCGCCTCACGGCGGGCCTTCTCCAGCCCGTCCACCAAAGCGTCGGTGTGCCCCTGCCGGTCCGTGTGCTGAACCAGGTCCGGACCGCTCCCGCCGGCAGCCTCGGAGCGCGGCGTGAGGGTGGCGGCCTCCCAGGGCACGATCAGGTGCGGACTGAGCCGTGCGGAAGAGTCGGGCTCAGGCATGGTGGGAGGCGTGCCGCTCGCTCAGGGCTTCCAGCAGCAGCTGCTCGTCCACCACGTCCCGGTCAGCCAGGATGGCTCGTTTGGCTGCTGCTTCCGCCGCTTTGACCAGCTCGGCGTGACTCAGGCCCGATGCACGTTCTGTCACGAGGCCCCACCGTAGTGTGCTTGTGTCCATTCCGGCTAGACGTCGCTGCAGCACCTGTACAGCTTCCTCCCCGGTGGGAGGGCCATAGGTGGCGATCATGTCGAAGCGGCGGAACAGAGCCTGGTCCAGAAGCTGGTGGTGGTTGGTGCCGGCCACCACGAGACTCTCGGAGGGCGCCTCATCAAGGAACAGCAGAAATGAGTTCAGGATCCTGCGGGCTTCGCCGACGTCGTTGCCTGCTGCCCGTTCGGCTCCCAGAGCGTCGAACTCGTCGAACAGGTAGACCGCTCGGGTCTGAGCCACGGCGTCGAAGACCAGACGAAGTTTGGCGGCGGTCTCGCCCATGAACCGGCTGATCAGACCGTCCAGGCGAATGGTGAACAGGGGCAGTTTCAGCTCTCCGGCCAGGGCCGCTGCCGTCATGCTCTTGCCCGTCCCAGGAGGCCCGGACAGCAGAATGCGGTGCACCGGGGTAAAGCCGAAGCGCTCCAGCCGTGCTCGCTGTCGTTGCTCGTGCAGCACGCGGTCCAGCGAGGCACGCAGTCCGGCGTCCAGAGTCATGTCGTCGAGCTGGGTGTCCGGGTAGCCTGCCGTCAGGAGACTGGTCAGCTCACCACGGGGCTGCACCACCGGGGTAGCGGCACGCTGGGTGTCGGGCTTCCCCTGCCGGTGTTGGGCGGTCTCGACCAGCTCACGCAGCTCTACCGCGAACTTCCCCTGCCCCTGGCGGGCGGACTTCGCCGCCACCTGCAGAGCGACGCTGTAGAAGAGATCGTCGTTGGCTTCGGAGTGCGCCCGCACCAGAGCTTTCAGGTGATCGGCGTTCGCCGCCATACGCCTGTCACCCTCCGATGTGGACTGCCTGTTAGAAGAGGTATACCCAAATCAGCGGGCCCCTGCGCCTGCATCGTACGGCCCTGGGCTCCAGGCTGCTGCCCGGATCCTCCACTGGCCGGGATGTCCGAATGAGTGGATCGTGGCGCCAGAACCCGGGCAGCCTGCTGGCCTGGGATCCATCTCTCACCCAGGCCGCGGCAGGGCCGTCTGCCGGTGATGTCCGAATCATGTATGCCGATCGAGGGTCGAGTGCAGGCAACCTACGCGCTCGACGCCCCTCTCAGGACCCGCGTCCCTCAGTCCCTCAGCCTGCTTCCGGATCGAGGATCTGCCAGCGAGAAGCGAGCACTCGCTCCGAAGATCCCGTTCCGGCCGACCGGGGCGCTTTGCCACCCGCCGCCGCCCGTCAGTTGGGGCGGGAGGCGGATGGTCCCTCCACGGCTGGGTGAAGGGCGCGCCGAACTTCCCCTTTGGCCCGGGGCGTGCACAAGCGGGACTACACATTCACCGCAAGGGGTGGTTTGGTCAATTTCTCCTTGCCTGTCTTGATTAGAGGGAGCACGGTTTCGGGTGCGGGGCGAATCAGGGAGGACTGCGCTCGGCGGACGGTGGCCGCAGCGGTGAGGTCCCTAAGCGGAGCACGCGCCGGTCTGGACGGATCGCTGACGCGGATGGCCGTGGGCTGGTGTGCCGCAGGGAGAGCGATACAGCGGCCTGCCTCGCTCTCGGCACGAGCAGAGGAGGCGTGGGTGGCCAGCGTTTTCCAGAAGTGCAAGCGGGATGTCCGGGACCCGAGCTATCCCTGCGAACGCCCAAGGTGCGGCCACAGGTGGACAGTGCGATATCGGGAGCCGGGCGGCAGGCGGGGCCGGCAACGGGAGAAGTCGTTCTCTCGGAGAGTTGGCCTGGACGGTGCGGATGCCTATGTCGTCCACGTCGAGAACGCCAAGAAGTCGGGCACTCTCCTGGACCCCGCTCGGGGAGCCGTGCGCCTGCAGGTTTGGGCACAGGACTGGGTCGAGCGGCGAGCCATCGGTGACACGACTCGCCGCAACTACGAGGGCTTCATTCGCAACCACCTCGTGCCGCGCCTGGGACATAGGACTCTGACCAGTCTGGCGCGCCGCGACTTCGAACAGTTCGCCAAGAGTCTGCACGGATCGGGTGCGGGCCTGGCGGCTTCCACGGTCAACGATCGCATGCTCGTGGTGGCCGCCATGCTGGAGGCGGCCGTAGTCGACAAACAGATCCCGGACAACCCCGCACGAGGGGCCCGGATATCCCGAGCGAGGCCGGCAGCAGCGGATGAAGATGACATCCCGACGCCGACGGAGGTCGATCTGATTGCGGCGAATATATCGCCGCAATACCGGCTCGCGGTCTATTTGCAGGCGGGCACTGGCCAGCGCCCAAGCGAGGCCCTCGCCTTCTCCACCGAATGTCGACGGTCCGGATTCGTCAGGATCCGTTGGCAGGTCAGCGCCATGGCCCACCGTGCGGACTGCCGCACGGTCTTCGTACCGCTCAAAAATCGGACGGAAGGTGAATACCGCGACGTCCCGACCGCCCTCTTTGTTGATCAGGAGATGGACGCTCACCTGTCGACGTGGAAGCCGGTGCCCGTGATCTTCATAGGGCAGAGGGGCAAGCGGCGCAGGCTTGAAGCCTTCTTCTCCCCGCGGTCCCACGGCAAAGGCACGATGCCCACCGCGTCCACCTACGGCTACCACTTCAAAAAAGCGTGCCAGTCGGCCGGACTGGTCGGCCCGGACGGCAAGGCGACATACACACCCGGCAGCCTGCGGCACTTCTTCGCCTCGACCGCCTTGGCCCACGGCGTCCCGATCCACGAGGTCTCACGCTGGCTGGGCCACCGGTCAGTCAAGACCACGATCGACATCTACGGGCATCTGCTGCCGAGCGCCTGGGGCCGCTGTCGTACGGTCCTGCAGAACGCGATGCGGCCGGCACCCCTCACTGAGGCGGACCCGGCTGAGGCGCCGACCGGATCCGGCGTCAGCACCCAGGCGACGGGTCAAGGGGCGGCCGGTGAGGCGACTGAGCTGCATGGTGCTGGGATAGAACTCCCGTGCTGGGATGGTGCTGGGATGGGCACCCCAGAAACCACGTTTCCGCAGGTGGGAGCTCTGTACCAAACATTCCGCTTCAACGTTTGATCAGCTCGTTACTACGAGCTAGGTGCTGCGTCAAGTTGGCAGGTGGCAAGGGGTCGGCTCCCCGGGGAGTCGACCCCTTGCTGCTTCCCGTGCTGGGATGGTGCTGGGATTCCTGATCCTTCGTCAGGCATCTGCTCTGTCCGTGAGCGGTGATAGTGGTACGTTATTCGGTACCACTATCGGGAAGGGTTAGGTCATGTCCATAACTGCGAGCGAAGCCCGCAAGGCACTCTTTCCGCTGATCAAGAAGGTCAACGACAACCACGAGGCCATCGAGATCGTCTCCAAGCACGGCAACGCGGTGCTCGTCTCGGCCGAGGACTATGCGGCGCTACGCGAAGGCTCGTACCTCCTGCGCTCTCCGGCGAACGCTCGCCGGTTGCTCAAGGCGTACGAGAACGCCCTGGCCAACATCAACGTGTCCGAGCGAGACCTGATCGACCCCGACTCGCCGGATGCGGCACGTGAGGGTGCTGAGTGAGGCTCGTCTTCGAGGACCAGGGCTGGGAGGACTACACGTCCTGGCTCAAGAACGACCGTAAGATGCTCGCTCGGATCAACAAGCTCATCGAGGACGTCAAGCGTGACCCCTTCACGGGGATCGGCAAGCCCGAGCCCCTCAAGTATCACTTGCCCGGGGCGTGGTCGAGGAGGATTGACGACGAGCACCGCCTTGTCTACCTGGTCACGGACAGGGAGATCGTGATCCTCGCGGCTCGCTATCACTACTGACCGCTAGTCTTCCGTCATCATCGCGCGGATGACCTCTTGGACGATGCGGTGGATGGCCAGCATGCCGTTCCGGGGGTCGACCAGGGAGAACCGGCGTAGCTCCGCCACGGCACCGTAGACGGACGATCCGGGCGGAAGGTCGAGCGTCGCGAGATGGAGCGGAATGAAGTCAGGAGCAAGCAAGGCACAGCGGGCGAGCACCCCGACGGCGAGATGCCGTCCCGAGGTCTCAGGCGAATGCAGGGCCTGGTCGAGCACCCTTCCCACACTGAGGGTCACCGTCGCGGTCAGCGTCGCCCCCTCCCGGTAGTCGAGCGGCACGAAACCGGGATCGTCGAGCAACCGGGACCGGCAGTCGGCGAGTTCCGTTAGATAGACGCCGACCGGGCATTGGGTCGCCGCGATGTAACCGGTGGCCTGGGCGATGCCGAGCGGGATACCCTCCACCGCGTCGACCAGTGCGTACACCTCGGACTTGGAGACATCTGGTAGCCGTTCCCCAGCCCAGGCAGTGGCCTCCTCGGCCGTCATCCGTTCCACGACCAGCCCGCCGTCCGCCGCCGCCCAGGCCGAGTCGCGAGTGGTCACCAGCACATGCGCCCCCTCGCAGGCCGGCAGCAATCCTCGACAGTGCTGTCGACCTCGGCGGCCGCCATGGCGATGGGGGACAGCCGCAATAGCTCCAACCGGGCCTGGTCGAGGATCTGGTCCCACGGGCCGATCCGGGTCTCGATCTCCAGCCGTCGCAGGAGCAAGTGGTCCTCGGCGGTAAGCGTGATCGAGGTCCGCAGGGACGCGCACGCAGTCAGCCACCGGTCCGTGTCCGGCTCGGTGCGAGCCCGCGCTGCTGCGTCCCGCACGGCCTGCCCCGACGTGTGCACCGGACCGTCCGAGAGGAACCGCAACACCGCAGTACCGCCAAGGTCGGCCTCTCCCCATCGACGGGTAAGCCGCACCAACTCCGGACCTGACCACGATCCCGGCTCGATGCGGGTCTTTGCCTGGGCGAGCAAAAGCGGCTGCCCCTGCGCGTCGCGCACCTCGAAGTCGATGGCCTCGTCGGCGCCCTCCACCCGAAAGGTGTCGGCCTCCGGAAACTGCTCGGGGGTACGGATCAGTTGCAGAATGGCACACGCTGTCTGGAACCCCATGCCCCGTGCTGTGTCAACTCCACCCACGTCCCGCCCCCTCGGCTCTAGATCGCCTCTAGCATGCCGGATCCCACTGACAAGCGTGCCCTGCTCTCCTCGAAGCAACGGACACACAGCAAGGGTGGGGTTCGGGACTCAACCGCACAGGCTGATCGATCCGGATGCGGAGAACTCTGCTGCGGGTGCTGCGTGATGCTTCGCTAATGACCACGGAGTGGCGGTCGGGCACCAGGTGACGGGAGATTCCTACCGTGCTGGGATCGCGCTCGACGCGCCTCCTGGAACGTACAGGGCACAGCTCTGTGGTCGATATTCCGCTTCAATCTGCGACTATCCCGTTACTGCTCGTGAAAAGATTTCTTCAAATGTGCAGGTCAGAAGGGGGCAGACTCTGACGAGTCCGACCCCTTCCGCATTCCCGTGCTGACAGGGTGCTTGGCTGTTCAGCTGCTTCGGGGCGGTGTGAGCTTGTCGAGGTCCACGCTGATCTCGAAGGGCACCGGGCGCTGGAGGCTGCCCCGGAAGATACCGGCGGGCGCGTAGGCGCCGGTGGGTTCGTCGAGCTCGTAGACGTGGACGACGGGGGCCCCGTCCTCATCCTCGATGCACCAGTAGTGCGGGATGCCGGCCTCTGCGTACTTGCGAAGTTTTACGGTGCGATCGCGGTGGGCGGATTCGGGAGATACGGCCTCGACGACGAGCTTCACGTCCTCTGGGGCGTACCAGGTGCGGTCCGGGTCGTAGGGCAGGTCCGTCAGCAAGAGGTCCGGCTCGGGGCGGTTGCGGGCATCGAGGCGGATCGTCATCTCCCGCTCGACCTCGAAGCCAGCCGGCGCCTGCGCCATGAGTGTGGTGGTCAGGGCGGTGACGAGGCGGCCATGCCAGGCCCGCTGGGGCGACATCATGAAGACGAGTGCTCCGTCGATGAGCTCGGTGTGGCGTGGCGCCTCGGGGAGGCGGTCCAGGTCCTCCGCGAACCAGCCTTCCGCGCGCGGCGGGCGCATCCAGTCGGGCAGTGCGGTCATGAGCCAACCCTAGCGATTGCCGCCGTCAAGAGGGGGCGTTGTGCTGCTGATCCGTCTTCGGCGCATGGATGTCGTCGGGATACTTGAGGCCGCGTCGCTGCTGGTGCCCGAAGGGGTTGCCACCGACAACGACATCACCGATGCGGCTCCTGCTCTTGCCCGCGCCACTGTGCGGGATGAACGACGAGCACCCCCTCGTCTACCTGGGTTACGGACAGGGAGATCGTCGTTCGGCGGCCGCTTCGAACGTTCCGTCCGTCAGGACGGGCGGGTCACCTGGGCCAGGACCACTTCGAATTCCTCGATGCTGCGGGTGATCACTCGCGCCTGCGAAGTGGCCTCCGCCCGTACCGCCGCTACGGCGCTGCGGGACGCCGCGAGCGCCTGGCGGTCGGTGTAGAACGCGCCCACGGTGGCCCGGCCCCTGGCGCGGTCGATGAGCAGCGACGTACCCGCGAATCCGGGGATGTCGCGGAGCCTGGGCAGGACGGTGTTGCGGAAAGTCTCCACCAGGAGGTCCGCGTCGCGGGGCTCGAATTCGAGGCGGACCAGCCGGAACCACGCACCGGGCTCCAGCCCCTCCGGGGGACTGGCGACCGCCGCCTCCCAGTTGTCGGTCGCCACCGTGCCGGCGAACGGCGCGATCAGCTCGGCGCGGCGCTCGCGCAGGCGTTCGTCGCTGGCCTGCCGGCTCTCCTCGTCCTCCCACCACGACCCCACCAGGAGCTTCCCGAGCTCGCGGTCGACGAACAAGCCCATCCCGCGGTAACCCGGCTGCTCCGCCAGCAGCCTGCGCCCCTCGGTGCTGATGGCCTCGGTTACGTCGTCGAGCTTGGCCGGATCGCCTGTCGCGTAGGTGGTGCGAACGTACATGGCGGCCTCTCCGCACGTCGGCAGGGGGCGAGCCCCCGATGAGCCCGCGCGTCCTGTGTCCACTCCATGCGACGGGCGGAAGGGGCGTGAATCAAGGTGGCCGGGGCGTTCGGGTGAGTCCGTGAGTCCGTGAGTGTTCTGGGTGGAGAGCGTGGTCCGACCGGCGGAGCATGGAAGGTGGAGCCCGTTCCGCCCGCCGTCGGTGGTGACCTGGCGGGCGCCAGGGAGGACAGCGAGATGACGGAGCAGGCGCTCGACCCCGTACGGAAGGAACAGTTCGCGGAGCGGATGCTTCGCGTACTCAACGATTCCTGCCTGGGGTATCTGTGCAGCCTCGGTCACCGGACGGGGCTCTTCGACGTCATGGCCGGTCTGCCGCCGTCGACCAGTCCGCAGATCGCCGAGGCCACCCGCCTCGACGAGCGGTACGTACGGGAGTGGCTCGGCGGGATGACCGTCGGCGGCTTCATCGAGTACGACCCGGCTCGCGGCACCTACCGGCTGCCGCCCGAGCACGCCGCCTCCCTCGTCCGGGCCGCCGGACCCGGCAACCTCGCCTCCTTCATGCAGGACCTGGCGATGCTGGGCAACGTCGAGGACAAGGTGCTCGACGCGTTCCGCCGGGGCGGTGGCGTCCCGTACTCGGCGTATCCGCGATTCCAGGAGCTCCAGGCGGAGGAGACGGCGCGGGTGTACGACGCCGCGCTCGTCGACACGGTCATCCCGCTGGTGCCCGGCCTCCCCGAGCGGCTGAGCGAGGGCATCAACGCGCTCGACATCGGTACCGGACAGGGCCACGCCGTCAATCTGCTGGCCAGGGCCTTTCCCGCCAGTCAGTTCCTCGGCGTGGACATCTCCGACACCGGTATCGCGGAGGCGCGGGAGGAGGCGGAGCTGCTCGGGCTCGACAACGCCAGGTTCGTGGTGTCCGACTCGGCCGAACTGGCCGGGTCGTACGACCTGATCACGGCCTTCGACGTGATCCACGACCTGGCGCGGCCGGAGCGCACACTGTCGGCCGTGGCGGCCGCGCTACGGGACGACGGGGTGTTCCTGATGGGCGACATCGCCGCCTCCAGCAGGCTGGAGGAGAACATCGACCACCCGCTCGGCCCCACCCTCTACACCTTCTCGGTCTTCTACTGCATGACCGTCTCGCTCGGTGAAGGCGGCGCCGGCCTCGGCACGGTGTGGGGCACGCAGCGGGCGCTCCAGATGCTGGGAGAGGCCGGCTTCGACGACGTCGAGGTGCGTGAGGTGGAGGGCGACATCCTCAACGTCTATTACGTCGCCCGTAAGTCCCCTGGGGGCGTGGGACTCAAGTCGGCGCGTTCGGCAGGAGGCCGAGCTGTCCGAGGAAGTCCAGCTGGTCGAAGTAGAGCCGGTAGCTGACGATCTTGCCGTCCTCGACCGTCGCTACGTCACACCCCCGTACCCTGACGTCCTTCTGCGTCGGCTCCAGGCTCTCGCCGGACGGCAGGACGAGCGGGCCGGTGTTCTTGCCGGTGAAGAAGCCCTCGTCGATCGCCGTGTTGCCCGACTCGTGCTTGTGCACCGACTTGTACTCGCTGTCCGGGATCGCGTCCGTCATCTGACGCCAGTACTCACCGATGTTGTCCCGGCCCCGGATTTCCCCGTCCGGGGTGATGGCGACCGCGTCCTCCGCGAAACACTCCATGACGGCTTTGAGGTCCGTGCCCGTGGTGAGCGCTTCAGTGAGCCGGTCCATGACCTCACGTGCCTGCCCCATGATCCACCTCCGGGTCGGAGTAGTGGCATGTCCCTACCATTTTCCCACAGCGTGGTCTGTACGGCGTGAGGGCTCAGGTGAGGGTGAGCAGTGCCGCGATCGCCGGGCCGAAGGCGCCACCGAGCTGGTAGCAGAGGTTGAACAGGCCGATCACCGTGGGGCGCTGGGAGGCCGGCGCGGCCTGGGTCGCGTACACCGCGAGGGTGGCGTTGCCCGCCGTGGTCGTGAAGACGGCCGCCGCGGCTACGAGGAGGAGCAGCGGTGCCCAGGGGCTCACGGCGGCTGTCACCGGGGCCAGCGCGCCCAAGGTGATCAGGACCGTGAGGACCCGTCGCCTGCCGAGCCGGGCCGAGACCGCGGCGAGGGCCAGGGAGAGGAAGGAGCCCGCGAGGAGGGCGACGAGCTGGCCGGTGCCGATGGTGGCGGTGGACCAGTCCGTACGGTCGGCGAGGAGCTGGGGCACCGCGAAGAGCAGCGTGAAGTACGACGTCGCCAGGGCGCAGGCCAGCAGCGCGGCCAGGGGGAATGCCGGGGTGCGCAGGAGTGCGGCGGGAACGAAGCCGTCGGGGCGGGCGCGGACGTGGGCGGCCAGGAGTGCGGCCGCCGCGAGCGCCGCGCCGGCCGCCGGCAGCGGGAGGTGCGGGACGAAGACCAGGGCGGTGGCCAGTGCCACCAGGAGCGCTGCCCCGCGTCCGTCGAAGGGGGTGGCGGGGGCCGGGTGCGTACGCGGGGCATCGCGGGTCACCGCCGGGAGGGCCAGCAGCGCGAGTACGGAGACCGCGAGCGACACGCGCCAGGAGAGTGCGTCGGCGAGCAGTGAGCCGAGCAGCGGACCGACCGCGCCGAGCACGCCGAAGCCGGCGGTGATGACGCCCATCCGGCGTACCGAACCGGCAAGGCTCATGGCCGAGGTGATGAGACCCGCGCCGCCCACCGCCTGGGCCGCCCGGCCGGGCAGGGCCAGTGCCATCCAGGGTGCGAGGGCGACCAGCAGGGTTCCGGCCAGGACCAGGACCGTACTCACGCGCAGGGTCGTGCGCAGGCCGCGGCGGCGCAGCAGGCTCGCCATCAGCGGGGTGCCGACCGCCATGGCCCACGCGAACGCCGTGACGAGCCAGGTGACCGACGACGGCCGCACCCCGAACGAGCCGGCCATGTCGGGGAGGATCAGTACGGGACTGTTGGCGCCTGCGGCGACGGGTGTGGCGAGCAGTGCGAGCCAGAGCGCCGGGACTTGGCGCACCCGGGCCGGGCCCGGCGGGGCGGTGGCGGCAGTGATGGTGGGATTCGCGCCGGCGGCGGGCTCGGGCATGAGAGCTCCTGTTGTTCGACCTTGATAATCTCAACGTTGAGATAAAAACAGGCCTCCTCTCTCAACGTCAAGTCTCTTAACGTTGAGATTGTGTGCGGTTGAAGGGAGTTAGGGATGAGCGACGCGGTGGACGCGATCATCGGCCAGTGGGCCAAGGAGCGCCCGGACCTGGTGGAAGACCTCTGGCCCGTGCAGGTCCTCGGACGGCTTCAGCGCCTCGGGCGCGTACTGGACAAGGAGTTCAGGACGTTCGCGGCCCGGCGCGGCCTCGAACTCGGCGAGGTGGACGTCCTCACCACGCTGCAGCGTTCCGGCCCGCCGTACGCCCTGCCGGCCGGCGCGCTCCTCAAGGCCGCCATGGTGACCTCCGGCGCGATCACGAACCGCATCGACCGCATGGAGGCCAAGGGGCTGGTGGAGCGCGTCCGCGAAGAGGGCGGCGGCGACCGGCGCACCGTGAGGATCCGGCTCACCGAGCACGGTCACGAGGTCACCCGCGAGTACATGGCAGCCCATCTCGCCAACGAGGCCCGCATGCTGAGCGAACTGGGCCGCGAGGAGAGCGACCGCCTCGGCGACTCGCTGCGCAAGCTGCTGGAGTCCTTCGGGGACACGTCGATCGGCTAGTTACTGGGCCGCGAGCCCCGTCTTCGCCCCCGCGCCGCACAGCGGGACCACCGCGGTGCGGCCCTCCTGTGGAGGATGGGCGCTCATCGCGGCCCAGCACGCCACGCCGGTCGGCTCGACGAAGAGGCCGCGTGCGGCGAGGTCCAGTTGGGCGGCGCGGAGCTGGTCCTCCGTCACGGTCAGGAAGGTTCCACCCGACTCCCGTACAGCACGCAGGATTTGGGCGGCGCGCGGCGGGCGGGGGATCGCGATGCCCTCGGCGAGCGTGGGAGGCGGCGTGTGGGACGGCGTATCGCCGGGCAGATCCTGCGCGCCCGCCCGGAACGCCGCCGCCAGCGGCGACACCGCCTTTGCCTGTACGGCGATCAGTGCGGGGCGGCCGGTGATGAGCCCCTGGGCGTGCAGCTCGCCGATCGCGAGCCACGCGCCGAGCAGCAGCGTGCCGTTGCCGACGGGGACGACGACGGTGTCGGGGAGCCGGCCGCCGAGGTCCTCCCACAGTTCGTAGACGTACGTCTTCGTGCCGTGCAGGAAGTAGGGGTTGTGGACGTGGCTCGCGTAGAAGGTCCCCGGTTGGTCGGCCGCCGCTCGGGCGGCCACCGCCGTGGCCTCGCGGTCTCCGGGGATCAGGGTGACGTGGGCGCCGTGCGCCCGGATCTGCTCGGTCTTCTTGGGGGAGGTCGCCTCGGGGACGTACACCGTGCAGGGCAGCCGGGCCCGTGCGCAGTACGCCGCGACCGCCGTGCCCGCGTTGCCGCTGCTGTCCGCGACGACGCGGGCAACCCGGCCGGGGCCGAGGCGGCGGGCGAGTTCGGCGAGCATGACCGCGCCGCGGTCCTTGAACGACAGCGTCGGCATCAGGAAGTCGAGTTTGGCCGAAATAGAGTCGGTGAGAGGGATGAGCGGAGTGCGGCCTTCCCCGAGCGTCACGCCGGCCGCCGGGCCCGCGAGCGGCAGCGCCTCCTCGTAACGCCACAGTGAATTCACCCGCCCGGTGAGGGAGTTGAGCGGTACGGGCGAAGAGGGGGTGAAGTCGAGATCCCAGGGTCCGCCGCAGGTGGGGCAGTGCCAGGCGAGGGATTCGACGGGGGCGCGGGAGCCGTCGGCCGGGCAGCGGTACGTCATGGACGCTGTCGAAGCCGCCGGAGGGGTCGAAGCCGTCGGGATCGTCATGCGGGAAGCCTAGGCAGCGGCGTGCCCGGCGGACGCTCATGACGGCTGTGTGGCCGGCACATTGCGGGTCCGAATTGACTCTTGTGGGATTCCTATGGATGCGCCAATCTTTCGCCTGGCAGCAAGGCGTGGGAAAGACGCGGACTCCGAAGCGTTCATTTGTCATGCCCCTGCCGCACTGCGCACTGCCGTAAGGCCGCACCGCCCCCCACCAGCGCACCGCCAATGAGGAGGACCCCTCACATGTCCGTGATGCGTAGTTCCCGGCGAAGAGTTGTCGTAGCCAGTGCCACCGCCGTCGTAGCCCTCGCGCTCGGCGCCGCCTCCGCCCTGCCCGCCACCGCGGCCACCGCCGCCGAGGGGCGGATCCTGAACGCCGGAGCCCCCGGAACCATCGCGGGCAGCTACATCGTGACCCTCGACGAGGCGGCGGCCGACGCCGGTTCGGCGGAGGGCAAGGCGCTCGCCAAGGAGTACGGCGCCAAGATCAAGAGGACGTACACCGCGGCCCTCAACGGGTACGCCGTCGAGCTGTCCGAGGCACAGGCGAAGAAGTTCGCCGCCGACCCGGCCGTCGACTCCGTCGTACAGAACCGCACCTTCACGGTCAGCGCGACGCAGCCCAACCCGCCGTCCTGGGGCCTGGACCGCATCGACCAGAAGGCCCTGCCGCTGAACCAGAGCTACACCTACCCGGACACCGCCGGTGAGGGCGTCACCGCGTACGTCATCGACACCGGCGTACGCATCACCCACAGCGACTTCGGCGGCCGCGCCTCCTACGGCTACGACGCCATCGACAACGACAACACCGCCCAGGACGGCCACGGCCACGGCACGCACGTCGCCGGTACGGTCGCGGGCGGCGCGTACGGTGTGGCCAAGAAGGCCAAGGTCGTCGGCGTCCGCGTCCTCAACAACCAGGGTTCCGGCACCACCGCCCAGGTTGTCGCGGGCATCGACTGGGTGACGAAGAACGCCGTCAAGCCGGCCGTCGCGAACATGAGCCTCGGCGGCGGCGCCGACGCCGCCCTCGACACGGCCGTACGCAACTCCATAGCCTCCGGCGTCACCTACGCGGTCGCCGCGGGCAACGAGAGCACCGACGCCTCCACCAAGTCGCCCGCCAGGGTGGCCGAGGCGATCACGGTCGGCGCCACCACCAGCACCGACGCCAAGGCGAGCTACTCCAACTACGGCAGCATCCTCGACATCTTCGCGCCGGGTTCGTCGATCACCTCGGCCTGGAACAGCAGCGACACGGCGACGAACTCCATCTCCGGTACGTCGATGGCCTCCCCGCACGTCGCCGGCGCGGCCGCCCTGTACCTGGCGGCCAACAAGACCGCCACCCCGGCCCAGGTCTCCAGCGCGCTGACCTCGGCCGCCACCACGGGCGTCGTCACCAGCCCGGGAACCGGTTCGCCGAACCGTCTGCTGTACGTCGGCACCGGCACGACGCCGCCTCCCACGGGCAAGAAGTTCGAGAACCTCACCGACTACACGATCAGCGACAACGCGACCGTGGAGTCGCCGGTCACCGTCAGCGGCATCACCGGCAACGCACCGGCGACGCTGAGCGTGCCGGTCGACATCAAGCACACCTACATCGGTGACCTCAAGGTCGACCTGATCGCCCCCGACGGCACGGCCTACACCCTCAAGGGCTACGGCACGGGCGGCAGCAGCGACAACCTCATGACCACCTACACGGTGAACGCCTCCTCCGAGGTGGCCAACGGCACGTGGAAGCTGCGGGTCAGCGACAACGCGGCGTACGACACCGGGAAGATCGACTCCTGGGCGCTGCAGTTCTGAGCGTTCCTGACGCGGCGTTCTGACGTGGCGTTCCTGACGCGGCGTACTTGACGCGCTGAACAACCCGGCGGGGGCGGTCGCTTCGGCGGCCGCCCCCTGCCGCGCTCCTCCGCACCGCAAACCTGACGGTGCGTCGTCGGGCGGAGGTGCGAGGGGCGGAGAAGTTGTCGAAGAGGTGAGGGTCCCGGAGGGGGCAGCGGGCTCTATACCCCGCTAAGTTCCTGCGTAAAGACAAGTCATCACTTCGGGTGAAACTTTGGCCTGCGCTTGCGGTCAACAACCCACGGTTGCGAGTCTGTTGCTGTCTGTCAACCTGATGGGAGTGGCCAGTGACATTCGGTGAGCAGCCGGCTTATCTGCGCGTCGCGGGCGATCTACGGCAGAAGATCGTCGACGGTTCCCTGCCACCCCACACCCGGCTCCCCTCGCAGGCCCGCATCCGCGAGGAGTACGGCGTCTCCGACACCGTGGCGCTGGAGGCCCGCAAGGTCCTGATGGCGGAGGGCCTGGTCGAAGGCCGTTCCGGCTCCGGTACGTACGTACGGGAGCAGCCCGTCCCGCGCCGCGTCTCCCGCGGCGGTTACCGGGGGACGGTGCCCCCGACACCATTCCGGCAGGAGCAGTCGGAGGCCGGTGCGCGCGGCACCTGGGAGTCCAGCAGCGAGCAGGAGGAGGCGACTTCGTCCATCGCCAAGCGGCTCGGCATCCAGGAGGGCGACCGGGTGATGCGCACGCGGTACGTCTTCAGGGACGCCGGGGAGGCGATGATGCTCTCCACCTCCTGGGAGCCCCTGGCCGTGACGGGGCGTACGCCCGTGATGCTCCCCGAGGAGGGGCCGCTGGCCGGCTGCGGCGTCGTCGAGCGGATGGCGGCCATCGACATCGTTGTGGACAACGTGGTGGAGGAGGTCGGCGCCCGGCCCGGCCTCGCGGAGGAGCTGCTCAGGCTCGGCGGCGTACCGGGGCATTCGGTGCTGGTCATCGAGCGGACGTACTACGCGTCGGGGATGGCGGTGGAGACGGCCGATGTGGTGGTCCCGGCCGACCGGTACCGGATCGCATACCACCTGCCCGTGAAGTGACCGATGAGTGACCGGTACGCGGACGCCCTGTCCGTCCGTCGTGATCGTGAGTTAACGCCTCGTCCGGTCCCGTAACAGCGGGGCAATCAACGGCTGCGACGCCCTGTCATGTCCCGGCCCTAACTTCCCGTTCGTATCAGCACCCGCACACCGGACTGACGAACGACGAACGGGAAGTCACCGATGACGGACACCGCCACACCTGTTACCAGGACTCCTGACGGACAGCCGCCCAAGCGGAGTTACGCGAAGCTTGCCGCCGACGAGAGCCGCGAGGACTACTCGCTCCGGTACGCGCCGCACTCCTTCCGCCGCTGGTCGCCGTCGATGGTCGCGGGCACGGCACTCGGCGGCATCGCGTATCTGGCCGACTTCGCGATCGGCGCGTCGATCGTCTTCACGTACGGCTTCACGAGCGGGCTCGCCTCGATCCTGTGTGCCGCCGCGATCATCTTCCTCACCGGCATACCGATCGCCAGGGCCTGCGCGAAGTACGGCCTCGACATGGACCTGATCACGCGCGGCGCCGGCTTCGGTTACTTCGGCTCGACGCTGACCTCGCTCATCTACGCCTCGTTCACTTTCATCTTCTTCGCGCTCGAAGGCTCGATCATGGCGCAGGCCATGCACCAGGCCGTCGGACTCCCGGTAGAGACCGGGTACTTGATCACCACGCTCATCGTCATCCCGATCGTCTTCCGGGGGATGGGCGCGCTCGCGAAGGTGCAGGCGTGGACGCAGCCCGTCTGGCTGATCGGTCTGGTCCTGCCCTTCCTCGTGCTGGCCTTCGAGGCGCCGGACGCCTGGGGCGAGTTCACGTCCTTCGGCGGCACGGAGGGGGCGGGCTCCGGCTTCTCGTGGATCGCCTTCGGACTCGGTACCGGAGTCGCGCTCTCGCTGATCGCCCAGATCGGCGAGCAGGCCGACTACCTGCGCTTCATGCCTGCCAAAACCGAGGCGAACAAGCGCCGCTGGAACCTCGCCGTGCTGGCCGCCGGACCCGGCTGGGTCGTCATCGGCGCGGCCAAGCAGCTCGGCGGTGCCTTCCTGGCGTTCGTCGCGCTGGAGGCCGTCGGCAAGACGCACGCCCTTGAGCCGATCGCACCGCAGATCGAGGCACTCAAGCCGTGGCTGGGGTCCGTCGCCCTGCCCGCCGCCGCGCTCTTCGTGATCGTCTCCCAGATCAAGATCAACGTGACCAACGCCTACAGCGGTTCGCTGTCCTGGTCGAACTTCTTCTCCCGCATCACGCACAAGCACCCCGGCCGGGTCTGGTACATCTTCCTCAACCTCGCCATCGCGCTGACGCTGATGGAGATGAACATGTTCGCGGCCCTCAACAAGCTGCTGGGCTTCTACTCGAACGTCGGAATCGCGTGGATCGTCGCCGTCGCCGCCGACCTCGTGATCAACAAGCGGATCGGTCTCAGCCCGCCGTACATCGAATTCAAACGGGCCTATCTGTACGCGGTGAATCCGGCCGGATTCGGGGCCATGGTCATCGCCTCCACCGTCTCGATCCTCGCCTTCTTCGGACTCTTCGGCCGGTACGCCGAAGCCTTCTCCACCTTCATCGCGGCCGGTCTCGCGCTCGTCCTGTGCCCGCTGATCGCCTGGCTCACCCGGGGCAAGTACTACCTGGCCCGCCCGAACCCGGTGAACGGCCCCCACGTCGAGGCCGGCGACGTCACCGCCACTCACACGTGCGCCGTCTGTGAGACGGCGTACGAGCTGCCGGACATCGCCGACTGCCCCGCCCGGTCGGGGCCGATCTGCTCGCTGTGCTGCTCGCTCGACGCGCACTGCGGTGACGCGTGCCGCAAGGGGGGTGCGGCTGCGGGCCCCGTGCTGATGCCTGTGCCGGTACTGCGCAAGGGCTGAGGGGGGCCGCGGCGGAAGGGCAGGGGCGCACTCTTCGGAGTGCGCCCCTGCCCGCATGACTCAATGCGTACCTCTTTGTGTAAAAGCGTATCCGCTGCGTAAAGGTCAGGCGTAGGCTCGGGCATATGCGGATTGCGGTTTCCTGGAGATCCTTAGAGACGAGTTCACCGGTGGACGGGGGCGCACCATGAACGACAGCGGCGCTGTGCTGCCCTGGCTGGTCATTCGGCAGGACGACAACGGCAACCGCTACCGCGTCGGCCGGTACGCGACGAGGGCCGAGGCGCAGGAGATCGCCGACAGTCTCGACGACCGCGGCCACAAGCAGCTCTACTGGGTCGAGCGGATCGGCCAGAGCGTCCAGTAGGCGCGGACGACCGTCGTAGGCTCCGGTCATGACTGATCGTGTCGTGGTGGTGGGTGCGGCCGTGTTCGACGAGGGCCGGCTGCTGGCCGCGCGCCGCAGTGCCCCGCCCGAGCTGGCGGGCCGCTGGGAGCTGCCCGGCGGCAAGGTGGAGCCCGGTGAGACGCCGGAGCAGGCGCTCGTACGCGAACTGCGCGAAGAGCTGGGCGTCGAGACGGACGTGCTGGAACGCATCCCAGGTGAGTGGCCGCTGAAGCCGGGTTACGTCCTGCACGTGTGGACCGCCCGGCTGCTGTCCGGCACCCCCCGTCCCCTCCAGGACCACGACGACCTGCGCTGGCTTCGTCCGCACGAGGCGGACTCCGTGGACTGGCTGCCCCAGGACCGCCCCGCCGTGGCCGAGGCGGTACGCCGCCTGAGTGCGCTGCCGGGGCCTGCCGCGCAGGCCTGAGACTCGGCGACTGACGCAGGGCGTGCGTGGCCGCCCCGTACGCCGTTCGTGCCACGGTGCTTCCAGGTCAGCGGTAGCCCGGACCTTATATCGGGTATGTCCTGATTAGCCCCTCGAAAAAGGGCGCGGGTCTGCGGCTGGTCTGGCATCTGGGATGTGGGCGGCGTGATCTACACCGACGGCGACTGCGCCGAGTGGACGTTCCCTGCTGAGCCCGACGCCGTCCGCAGCGCCCGCCACGCCGTCCGCGACGCGCTGGGTGCCTGGGGCCTGCTCGACACCGTCTGCGATGTCACCGTACTGCTGGTCAGTGAGCTGGTGACCAATTCCTTGCGGTACGCCTCCGGGCCGATCGGGGTCCGTCTCGTACGCCCCGACATCGACGGCCACCCTGCGGACGCTCGCCTCGTACTGGTGGTCGAAGTCTCGGACCCTCTTCCGGATCCGCCCCTGACCCGGGTCGCGGACGCCGATGACGAGGGAGGACGCGGTTTGCAACTGGTGGCCCGTTCCGCTCGGCGGTGGGGTACCCGCCGGGGCAGAACGGGCAAGACGGTGTGGTTCGAGCTGGCTCTCCCTGGTTAGAAGAGTGAAGGGACAACGATCACTTCGCGACTCTCCGCCCCCTGGCCGAAAAGGAACGAGACCGTGCTGTGATCGTGAACGCCGTGCCGGTTGTGGCCGTAGTGCTGAATACTGCGGGAAGGACCGGTCCGGTGCGTTGAGCTGGAGGGGACGGTCGCGTGAACGAGATATCGGCGGCAGCGGGCGAAGTGATGTGGCAAAGCAGCCCGCCCGGCTCGATCTACGACTACATAAGAGTCGCGTCCTTCTCGATCGGCCCGGGCGGGCTGGTCGAGCAGTGGAGCAGGCGGGCCGAGGAGCTGTTCGGCCTGCCCGCGTCCGACGTGGTCGGGAAGGATCCGATCGAGGCGTTCATGCCCCCCGAGCTGCGGGTGCGCGGACATCACCGGCTCTCCGAGATCCTCGACGGCAAGGAGTGGACGGGGCTCGTCCCCTTCCGGATGCCCGGCGGTGAAGGCGGCGGAGTGCGCCACGGGGCGCGTGCGCACGGCATCGCGGAGATCTACGTGATGCCCAGCGTCACACCCGACGGCGAACAGGCCGCGCTCTGCCTGGTCGTCGACGTCAGTGCCGTACGCCGGATCGAGACGGATCTCGCCGCTTCGCAGGCCATTTTCGGCCAATCTCCTTTCGGTTTCCTGCTGTTCGGTACGGACTTCACCGTGCAGCGCGCCAACAGGCGCTTCGCCACCGTCTTCGGCGGGGCCGTGGAAGACCACCGTGGCCGCACTGTCCACGACTACCTCACCCGCAACGAGGCCGATCGCATGACCGCCGCCCTGGAGCGCGTCCTGGAAACCGGTGAGGCCGTCACCGACATGCAGATCGTCGGCACCGCCCCCGGCGAGACGGAGCGCAGGCACTGGTCGGTCAACCTCTACCGGGTGCACAGCGGATCCGGCCGCGCCATCGGCGTCGCCGGGCTCGCCACCGACGTGACGCGCCGCCATGTCGCCGCCCGCGAGGCCGCCGACGCCCGCCGCAACCTCGCCCTGCTGAACGAGGCCGGCGCCCGCATCGGCAACTCCCTCGACCTGGAGACCACCGCCCGTGAACTCCTTGACGTAGCCGTTCCCGGCTTCTGCGACCTCGCGTCCGTCGATCTCTACCAAGGCCTCCTGGCCGGCGACGAAGCCCCGCCGGGCCGGGCCGACGGCAGCGCCGAGCTGCGCCGTGTCGCCTTCGCCAGCGCCGTCTCCGAGGGCCCGCTGTCCGCTCCGGCATGCGTCGCCGACGGCGACGATCCGGGACCGACCGAGGTGGGCGCCGTACACCGCTACCCGTTCAACTCACCCTGCGCGAGCGCCCTGCGCACCGCCCGCGTCCAGGCCGTACCCGGTGCGGACGGCAGCCTCGTCCACACCACGCTCGCCGTGCCGATGGTCGCCCACGACACCGTCGTCGGCCTCGCCCAGTTCTCCCGTACGAAGGGCAGCGAGCCCTTCGGGGAACGCGACTTGGCGCTCGCCACCGAACTCGCCGCCCGCGCCGCCGTCTGCATCGACAACGCCCGCCTCTACCGGCGCGAGCACGAGCGCGCCCTGATCCTCCAGCGCAGCCTGTTGCCACCCGGCGACCCCGAGGCCGCCGGACTCGACATCGCCTGCCGCTACCTGCCCGGCAACACGGCGACCGAGGTGGGCGGCGACTGGTTCGACGTCATCGAACTGCCCGGCCACCGCACGGCCCTGGTCGTCGGCGACGTCATGGGACGCGGCCTGCGCGCCGCCGTCGCCATGGGCGAACTGCGCACGGCGGTACGGACCTTGGCCCTGCTCGACCTGGAGCCGGCCGAAGTCCTGTCCGCGCTGGACGAGATCGCGCGCGGCCTCGGCTCACCCAGCGGCGCACAGCACGCGTCGCGCGCCGCCCACAAGGCGCGGGAAGCCGACCTGTCGGAGGTCTACCTCGCGACCTGCGTGTACGCCGTCTACGACCCGGTCACCCGCCGCTGTACGTTCGCCAACGCCGGCCACCTGCCGCCCGTCCTCGTCGAACCGGGCGAGGAGGCGCTGCTGCTCGACGTACCGCCGGGGATGCCGCTCGGTGTCGGCGGGGAGCCGTTCGAGGAGGTCGAGGTCGAGGTGCCGGAGGGCGCGCTGCTCGCGCTCTACACCGACGGGCTCGTCGAGTCACGGGACCATCCGCTGGAGGAAGGCCTGCTGGCGTTCCGCGCCGCGCTCGCCGGTCCGGCGCATCCCCTGGAAGACGTCTGTGACCACGTACTGAACACCCTCGACACCCGGCACGGCGAGGACGACATCGCCCTGCTCATGGCCCGCGTCCAGGGGATGCCCGCCGAGTCGGTCGGCGACTGGCGCCTGCCGCGCGAGCCCCGCTCGGTGGGCCGGGCCCGGGAACTGGCGCGGGCGCAGCTCGTCACCTGGGGCCTCGAAGACCTGGTGGACACCACGGAGTTGCTGGTCAGCGAGCTCGTCACCAACGCGCTGCGGTACGGCGAGGGCGAGATCAGGCTCCGGCTGCTCCTCGACCGTACGCTCGTGTGCGAGGTGTGGGACGCGGGGCTCGTACAGCCGCGGCGGCGCCGGGCCCGCGACACCGACGAGGGCGGGCGCGGGCTCCAGCTGGTGGGGCTGCTCAGCGCCGCTTGGGGATCGCGGCGTACACCGCGCGGGAAGACGGTCTGGTTCGAACTCGCGCTGCCGACGGGGGAGGCGGAGAAGGAGAAGAAGGGCGAGCTCAGTTTCGACCAGTTGCTGAGCCTCTTCTGACGGCGGTACAGCGGTACGGCGGTACGCCGGTCATTGGGTTTTCATGGCGGCCAGCCTGGCCTCGATCTCCGCGTCGTCGCCCAGGTTGTCCAGCTGCTCGAACTGGGTGTCCAGGGACGAGGCGGCCAGCTCCTGCTTGCCCATGGCCCTCGCCTCCTCGCGGCGGATCTTGTCCTCGAAGCGGCTCAGCTCGCTCGTCGGGTCCAGGACGTCGATGTTCTTGACGGCGTCCAGCATCTGGTTCTGTGCCTGAGCGGACTTGGCGCGGGCGACGAGTTCGTCGCGCCTGGAGGTCAGTTCGGTGAGCTTGGTCTTCATCTGGACCAGGCCGGCCTTGAGCTTGTCGACGACCTCCGTCTGCATCGCGATGACCGGCTCGGCTGCCTTCGCCTCCTTCTCGGACCGGAGCTGGCGCTGGAGCGCGACCTTCGCGAGGTTGTCGAACCGGTCCGCCTCCGTCGCCGGCCCGGCGCCGCGCATCTCGTCGGCCTTCCTGCTGGCGGCGAGCGCCTTGACGCCCCACTCCCTGGCCGCGTCCACGTCCTCCTTGTGGTCGAGCTCCAGGAGCCGCAGGTTGCCGATGGTCGTGGCGACGGCCTCCTCGGCCTCCGTGATGTTGTTGGTGTAGTCGCGGATCAGCTGGTCCAGCATCTTCTGCGGATCCTCGGCCTGGTCGAGGAGCGCGTTGATGTTGGCCCGCGCGAGCTGGGTCACGCGGCCGAGGATGGTCTGCTTCGTCATGCGTGTCTCCTTGACGTCCCTGGATGTCTGTCCTTGGGTGTCTGTCCTTGGGTGTCCTGGCCTGTCGGTTCGTACGGTCAGAACCGGCCGCCGCCACCTCTGCGCCCCCGCGTACCGCCGCCGCCGAAGCTGCCGGGACTCCGGCCGAAGCCACCGCCGCCGAAGCCCCCGCCCCGGCCGCCGCCGAGGAGGCCGCCGAGGAGGATGCCGCCGAGCACCGCGCCGTTCAGGCCTCCGCCGCCTCCTGCGCCTCCGAAGCCGCCAATTCCGCCTCCGAAGCCGCCGCCGAACTGGTCGCCGTACCCGCGTACGTCGTCTTCTGCCAGGCTCTGCGCCTGCCTGGCCATGGCGTCCGCCTGCTGGGCCTCGGCGAGCGCGCTCCGCGCGTCGTCGGAGGCAGCGGCGGCGGCCGACCGTTCGAGGTGGCGCTGGGCCTCCGCGAGGCGGGTGCGGGCCTGGCTGCCGACCGCGCCCCGGTGCGTCGTGATGTAGTCGGCGGCCGCGCCGATCGCGGAGCGGGCGGTGAGCGTGGCCTGGTCGAGCAGTGTGCGCGCCCTGCGTCCCGCCGTCTCGCGCTCGCGCGCCCCCGCCAGGGCCTCGTCCAGTACCGCGTCGGCCTCCTCGACGCGGCGCAGGGCGTCGATCGGGTCGTAGCGCCCCGACTCCTTCTCGCCCTGTACGCCGGCCACGACGGATTCGGCGCGGGCGATACGTCCCGACAGGTCTGCCGTCGCGCCCCCGCCCTCCAGGAGGCCGCGCGCGTCGGCCAGATCGGTCTCCGTCTCCGTCAGCGCGCCGGGGAGCTTGCCCGCCGCCTCGGCGAGTTCGCGTGCGCGGCGGTCGATGGCGTCGATGAGCGTGGCCGCCTGGCCTACGGCGCCCTCGGCCGCCCGTACGAACACCGCGGCCCTGCCCGTGTCGCCCGCGTCCACGGCCTGCCGGGCCTCGGTGAGGCTGGTGGTCGCGAAGGCGAGCCGGTCCTTGGCCTGCCCGGCGTGGCCGGCGACGGGCGCGGCCGCGGAGTCGGCGTACCGCTGCCGCATGGCCGTCAGCATCGCCTCGGCCGTGCCCGCACGCCCGGCGAGATCGCGAAAGGCCGCTTCGGCGGTGGCGAGCGCCTGCGGGGCGTTCTGCTCCAGGGCCCGCAGCTGGTCGAAGGACTCCGACTCGGCGTCGAGCCGGCGGTTGGCCCCGGTGCAGCGGTCGGTGATCTCGTCGAGCATGCGGCGGCGGGTGGCGTCGTCCTCCGGGTAGGCGTCGTCGAGCTGCTGGCGCAGCCGGAAGGCGACGGCCAGTTCCTTCTTGGCGTACGCGAGCGCCTCGCCGAAGGGGCGGGCCGCCTCCTCGCCGAACTGGGCGGAGGCGAAGCCCAGTTCCTCCTCGCTGGTGCGGATCGCGTCGTCCGTCTCGACGAGTTCGCGTGTGGCCCGCGCGTCGAGTTCGGGCAGCGGGGTCTGCGGCTCCTGGGCCGCCCGGTCGCGGTGTCCAGGGGTGGTGCGGGTGGTCGACCGCCGTCTGCGCCGGGTGTACGTGTACGCCGCCAGCGCACCGGCCGCGCCGACCACGACCACGGGAAGCACCAGGTCGCCGGCGCCGCTCGCGCCGTCGTCCGGCCCGCCGCCGGGGTCCGCGACGCCCGGCGTGATGTCGGGCACCGGGACGGGCCTCCCGGCAAGCACGGCGGCGTAACCGTCCGCGGCGCCGATCGCCGCACCCGCCCAGTCGTTCTGCCGCAGGGCGGGCTCGATCGCGGTCCTGGCGACGTCGTCGAGTTCGGCGTCGCTGAGGCGTGAGCCCTGGTCGACGGAGTAGGCGTACTGCCGGTCGTGGGTGGCGACGGCGAGCAGCGCGTCGTCGCGGCCGAGCCCGTTGCGCTCCGCGGTGTCGTCGGCCCAGCTCTGCGCGGATCTCCCGGAGAAGTCACGGACGTACGCGACGAAGAGCTGGACGCGGCGGGTGTCGTAGAGCCGGTCCAGCGCGGCTTCGACGTCGTTCGTACGGTTGCCGAGCGCGCCCACTCTGTCGGTGATCTGGCCGTCGCGGGAGAGGCCGATGGGGTCTTCGGCGCGGGCGCCCCAGGCGGCGGGCAGGGCGAGGCACCACGCGGCCAGCAGTGTGCTGAGGAGTAGCCGGGCGGCGGCGGATCGCGTCACGTTTGCGAGGTTATGTCCACGCTGCGCGACCCGCGACCGGACGGCCGGGCCGGGGGCAGAGCCCGCAGGGGGTCAGACCAGCTTGGTCAGGAGGAGGGTTGCGTCCTTCGGGGTCAGGTCGATCCCGAACACGTCCGACAGGACCTTCGGCACCTCCTCCGGCTCCAGCTCCCGCACCTTCGGCCCCCCGTCCGCGCCCGGCCGGACCGTGGTCAGCGTGCGGTTGTCCAGGAGGTGGAGGCGGTCCGGGAGCACCCGTTGGATGAAGGGGCGGTAGCTGAAGGGGGAGTGTGAGCTGGTGGCGATGAAGTGGTTCGCCGTCCGGAAGTCGACCGGGTACTGCGGGTCGAGAGTGAAGGTGTGCCGCGCCATCCACCCGTCACCGGTGTCGTCGCTCTCCCCCTCGCGCGCCGGCTGGTAGAGCGTCCACCCCTCTGCACCCGGCGTGACCTCCCCGCGCCGGAGCCGGTAGGCCCACACGCCGTCCGTCGTCGCTGTCCCGGTCCCGTCCGCCTTCATCTCGATCGGCTCCAGCGGGCTCGCCCCGAAGCCGGTGTCGCTCAGCCACCGTCGCCCGTCGATGTCCACGATCAGCATGGCGTGCGTGGTGGGCAGCAGCTTCGGGGAGCCCATCCGGATCCGGCCCAGCACCGCGAAGAACGTGAACCCGAGCCGCTCCAGGGCAGCGGCGTACAGGGAGACGTGTTCGAAACAGTAGCCACCGCGCGCGTTGCCGATCATCTTGCTCTGGAGCGTGGCGAGATCGAGCGGGACATCCCCGCGCAGGACCGCGTCCAGGTTCTCCCAGCGCACGCTCAGCACGTGCGCGCGGTGCAGCTCGCGCAGCGTCTGCAGGGTGGGGGAGCGGTCTCCCTCGTACCCCAGGTGTGCCAGGTAGGCGTCCAGATCGAGTGCGTCACCGTTCCACATGCGTACGTACCCCGTCGTCTCGTCCCTAGCTTCGCGCCGACTTCCGGCGCTCGGGCCACAGGTGAAGCGCGGGACGATCCGGCTCTATTCCGTGCGCCGGAAGATCTTGTCGCCCAGCCAGACCAGCGGGTCGTACTTACGGTCGACCGCCCGCTCCTTCAAGGGGATCAGGGCGTTGTCCGTGATCTTGATGTTCTCCGGGCAGACCTCCGTGCAGCACTTGGTGATGTTGCAGTAGCCGAGCCCGTGCTCGTCCTGCGCGGTCTTCTTGCGGTCGAGTCCGGCCCCGGCGGCCGCGTCCAGCGGATGCATGTCCAGCTCGGCGATCCGCATCAGGAACCTCGGCCCCGCGAAGGACGCCTTGTTCTCCTCGTGGTCGCGCATCACATGGCAGGTGTCCTGGCACAGGAAGCACTCGATGCACTTGCGGAACTCCTGTGAGCGTTCCACATCCATCTGCTGCATCCGGTAATCGCCCGCCGCGACCCCCGGAGGCGGTACGAAGGCGGGCACCTCCCGCGCCTTCGCGTAGTTGAAGGACACGTCCGTCACCAGGTCGCGTACGACGGGAAACGCCCGCAGCGGTGTGACGGTGATCGTCTCCTCGCGCGAGAAGACCGACATCCGCGTCATGCACAGCAGCCGCGGCCGCCCGTTGATCTCCGCACTGCACGAACCGCACTTGCCCGCCTTGCAGTTCCAGCGCACCGCGAGATCCGACGCCTGGGTCGCCTGGAGGCGGTGGATGATGTCGAGGACGACCTCGCCCTCGTTCACCTCGACCTTGAAGTCCTCCAGCTCCCCGCCGTCCGCGTCACCGCGCCAGACCCTGAAGGCCGCCGTGTAGCTGCTCATGAGTGGAGCTCCTCTTCGGCGAGGTACTTGACCAGCTCTTCCTTCTCGAAGAGGCCGAGCAGGTCGGGGCGGATGGGCTCGGTGGTCTCCCGTGCGAGCGAGATCTGGCCCCGCCACGGCTCGTCGGACGGCGCCAGACCGCCCGACACATCCGCCAGCCGGCAGAGCAGGTTGACCCGGCGCCACTCCCGCTCCATCGCCGGGCAGTCCTCGCGGGTGTGACCGCCACGGCTCTCGGTACGCTCCAGCGCCGCCCGTGCGACGCACTCGCTGACCAGCAGCATGTTCCGCAGGTCCAGCGCGAGGTGCCAGCCCGGGTTGAACTGCCGGTGGCCCTCGACCCCGGCCCGGTGTGCCCGTACCCGCAGGTCGGCCAGTTTCTCCAGGGCCTGCTCCATCTCCGGTTCGCGCCTGATGATGCCGACCAGGTCGTTCATGGTCTGCTGGAGCTCCTGGTGAAGGGTGTACGGGTTCTCCGGCGGCCGCCCGTCCGCCTCTCCCGGCTCGGGTCCCTCCGCGCTGAAGGGACGCAGCGCCTCGGCCGCCGCCGCGTCGACCTGGCCGGCGTCCGGTCGCGGACGCGCGGCCCCTTCCCCGAACCCGATCGCGTACTGCGCGGCGTGCAGCCCGGCCCTGCGCCCGAAGACCAGCAGGTCGGAGAGCGAGTTGCCGCCGAGCCGGTTGGAGCCGTGCATGCCGCCGGCCACCTCGCCCGCGGCGTACAGCCCGGGGACGTCACGGGTGGCGGCGGTGTCGGAGTCGACGGCGACGCCGCCCATCACGTAGTGGCAGGTCGGGCCGACCTCCATCGCCTCGGCGGTGATGTCGACGTCCGCCAGTTCTTTGAACTGGTGGTACATCGACGGCAGCCTGCGCCGGATCGTCTCGGCCGGCATGCGCGTCGACACGTCGAGGAAGACACCGCCGTGCGGGGAGCCGCGACCGGCCTTCACCTCGGAGTTGATGGCGCGCGCGACCTCGTCGCGGGGGAGCAGCTCGGGGGGACGCCGGTTGTTGTCCGGGTCCTCGTACCAGCGGTCGCCCTCCTCCTCCGACTGCGCGTACTTCTCCTTGAAGACGTCCGGGATGTAGTCGAACATGAACCGCTTGCCGTCGGAGTTGCGCAGTACGCCGCCGTCGCCGCGCACCGACTCGGTGACGAGGATGCCCTTGACGGAAGGCGGCCAGACCATCCCCGTCGGATGGAACTGCACGAACTCCATGTTGAGCAGCGGGACGCCCGCGAGCAGCGCCAGCGCGTGGCCGTCGCCCGTGTACTCCCACGAGTTCGACGTCACCTTGAAGGACTTGCCGATGCCGCCCGTGGCCAGCACGACAGCCGGCGCCTCCAGTACGAAGAAGCGGCCGGACTCGCGCTCGTAACAGAAGGTCCCCGCCACCCGCTCTTCGTCGTCCTTCAGGACCCGGGTGACCGTGCACTCCTGGAAGACCTTCAACCGGGCCTCGTAGTCGCCGAATTCGCGGAAGTCCTCCTGCTGGAGCGAGACGATCTTCTGCTGGAGCGTGCGGATCAGCTCCAGGCCCGTCCGGTCACCGACGTGTGCGAGGCGCGGGTACTCGTGCCCGCCGAAGTTGCGCTGCGAGATCTTCCCGTCCGGCGTACGGTCGAACAGCGCGCCCCAGGTCTCCAGCTCCCACACCCGGTCGGGTGCCTCGCGCGCGTGCAGCTCCGCCATCCGCCACTGGTTGAGGAACTTGCCGCCGCGCATGGTGTCGCGGAAGTGGACCTGCCAGTTGTCGCCGGAGTTCACGTTGCCCATGGACGCCGCGATGCCGCCCTCCGCCATGACCGTGTGCGCCTTGCCGAAGAGCGACTTGCAGATGACCGCCGTACGGGCACCCTGCTCCCGCGCCTCGATGGCGGCGCGCAGTCCGGCGCCGCCCGCGCCGACCACGACGACGTCCCACCCCTGCCGTTCGAGCTGCGTCATCAAACACCCTTCACCTAGTCATCTAGAACAGCCGCGGGTCGTCGAAGGCACCGGACGCCACCAGGTAGACGTAGAAGTCGGCGAGGGCGACGCTGAGCAGCGAGGCCCAGGCGAGCTGCATGTGGCGGGCGTTGAGCTTGCCGACCCAGCCCCACAGCCGGTAGCGCACCGGGTGCCTGGAGAAGTGTCTGAGCTTGCCGCCGACGATGTGCCGACAGGAGTGGCAGGAGAAGGTGTACGCCCAGATCAGCACGATGTTGACCAGGAAGACGAGGGTGCCCAGGCCCATGTGGCCCCACGCGTAGTGCTCGTCGCGGAAGGCGAGCACGGTGTCGTACGTGAGGATCCCGGCGACGGGGACGGCGGCGTAGAAGAAGTACCGGTGGATGTTCTGCAGGATCAGCGGGAAGCGGGTCTCGCCGCTGTACTTCTTGTGCGGTTCGGCGACCGCGCAGGCCGGGGGCGACGCCCAGAAGCCCCGGTAGTAGGCCTTGCGGTAGTAGTAGCAGGTCAGCCGGAAGCCGAGCGGGAAGATCAGGATGAGCAGGGCGGGGGACAGACCCCACCAGCTGCCGAAGATCTCCCAGTTGGGGCCGTCCTTCATCGGTACGCAGTTCTCCGCCAGGCAGGGCGAGTAGAACGGCGAGACGTAGGGCGCCGCGTAGTAGTCGGCGTTCGCGAAGGCGCGCCAGGTCGAGTAGACGACGAAGGCGAGCAGCCCGGCGGCGGTCGCCGCGGGCGCCAGCCACCAGCGGTCCGTGCGCAGATGCCGGGCGGTGATCGCGGCGCGTGAGGCGTCATGGACGCCGTGGACGCCCGTGCGGGGCTGGGGTTCTGTGCCAGTGGCCAACGAGGACTCCGTATGGAGCGGGCAGTCGGGACAGGGCGGGGGCCGGGGGCGGTGCGTACCGCTAGGGCGCGTGCCGGTCGCGTGCGCCGAGGCCCTCGTCGTCCGAGTCGGTCCACAGCGCGCTGTTGTACGGGTCGTCCGGGATGGACACCAGGTCGGGACGCGCCTCGGGCCGGCGCAGAGTGGGAGCGGCCTCGCTCAGCAGGGCCAGGCTCTCGCGGAGATGGCCCGCGTCGGTGCGTACGCGCCTGATCTCCAGGCTGCCGCCGCCGACCTGCTGCTCCAGCCGTTCCACCGACTGGACCAGACTGTCGAGGCAGCGCTGAACCGCTGCCAGGTCGTTTTGCAGGGACATGTAGTGCCCTCATTTCCACGGTGGCGCGTGGTAACGCTCATGCGCCTGCGAGTGTCGCGCGTCACATCCCCTCTTGTGAAGGGATGTGCAGCGATTCTCGGCGCGCGGCCCCCCGTGCGCCCCCTTCTGTTGGGCCGCACGGGTGGGGTTCGAGAGGTTCGCCGCCGTGTCGCCGACGGCTCACGCGCGGGGTCCATTTCAGTTGAGCGGAGTTGATGTGATCACCATCATATGCCGCCAAATGTGAAAAACCGGGCTCATTCCGACAGGGGATGGGCCGGGCCGGCCCTGGAGGTACCAGCCATGTCCCACGTCGGCGTCCCACGCGGGGAGGCAGCCCCGGCAAACCACCGCAGGCCTCAGCGAACGCGAGCCGCCCGCTGCCTCGCGCTCGTCACCGCCGGGGTGCTCGGGCTGCCCGCCCTGGCGGGCTGCGGCTCGGGCGACGACGAGGCGCAGGGGGTGGTCGTCCCCCAGGACATCGCCCCGGCCGGGCGCGACCAGGTCGCCGACGGCGGCGTGGTCCGCTGGGCCGTCGACACGACGCCCGCCACCCTCAACGCCTTCCAGGCCGACGCCGACGCCTCCACCACGCGCATCGCGGGCGCCGTACTCCCGTCGCTCTTCACCCTCGACGAGCGCGGCCGCCCGCAGCGCAACCCCGACTACCTGGAGTCCGCCGAGATCGTCGAGCGCGAGCCCAAGCAGGTCGTGCTCTACAAGATGAACCAGCAGGCGGTGTGGAGCGACGGCCGGGAGATCGGGGCGCCGGACTTCGTGGCCCAGTGGCGTGCGCTCAACGGCAGGGACACGGCGTACTGGACCGCCCGCAACGCCGGCTACGAGCGCATCGAGAGGATCGAGCGCGGCGCCAACGACCTGGAGGTCCGGGTCACCTTCGCCAAGCCGTACGCGGACTGGCGCTCGCTCTTCACGCCGCTCTACCCGAAGGACGTGATGGGCAAGCCCAACTCCTTCAACGACGGCGCCCGCGCCGGCCTCAAGACGACGGCAGGACCCTTCACGCTCAAGGAGCTGGACCGCGCGAGCGGCGAGGCCACCCTCGAACGCAATCCCCGCTGGTGGGGGCAGTCCTCGAAGCTCGACACGCTCGTCTTCCGCACGGTGACCCGCGACAAGCGCGCCGCGGCGCTCGCCGCCGGTGAGCTCGACATCGCCGACATCGGCCGCAGCACCGCGGACCGCGTCGCCCTGGCCGCCAGGGACGCGGGAGCCAAGGGGCAGCAGCTGAACCACGGCCCCGGCGCCGCCGTCACACCCGCCTCCGCGCTCAGATCCTGGGCCATCGCCCACGGGTCGGCCGAGGAGGAGGCCGCCGTGGAACTGGAGGCCCGCAGGAAGTCGCGCGAGGCGATCAAGAAGTACGCCGACGAGCAGGCCGCACTGCGCGGCTTCGTCATCCGCAAGTCCCTCGAACCCGCCTACACGCAACTCGCGCTCAACGGCACATCCGGCCCGCTCACCGACGACCGGGTACGCCGCGCGGTGGCCCGCGCCATCGACCGCCGCGCGCTCGCCGAGGCCGTACTGAAGCCGCTCGGACTGCCGGCGCACCCCCTCGGCAGCCACCTCGCGCTGGCCGGCCAGGAGGCGTACACCGACAGCAGCGGCGCGCTGGGCGACCAGGACACCGAGGCCGCCCAGGCACTGCTGGCGGACGCGGGCTGGAAGCCGGGCGGGGCTGCGGCGGGGCAGAAGCCGGGCGGTGCGAAGGCGGGCAGCACAGCGGAAAAGAAGGAGAAGAGTACGGAAAGCGAAGCCGACGACGGCATGTACATCGTCGGAGACGAGAGCGACAGTGGCAGCGACTCCAAGCCCGGCGACTCCAAGCCGGGCGGCTCCTACGGCACGGAATCCGGTACGTACGTCCTCGCCCCGGCGCCCGCCGCGGCGCTCCAGGGCCAGGTGCTGCGCATGCAGGCACGTTTCATCGGGGCGAAGGGCAGCATCGGGGCGAAGGGCAGCATCGGGGCAAAGGACAGCGTCCGGGCCAAGGGCAGCGCCGGCAGCGCGCGAACCAAGGACAGCGCCGACGGCAAGAAGAAGGGCGGCGTCGCCGGCGCCTACGCCCCGCTCGGGACCGCCGCCCCGGCCAGGGCCGGCGACGCCGCCCGAGGACCCGTCGGCAAGAACGGCAAGCCCCTGACCTTGCGTTTCGTGCTCCCGTCGGGCCCCGGTTCGGAGTCACTGCGTACTGTCGGCGAGAAGATCTCAGGGATGCTGGAGCGCGTCGGCGTACGTACAGAGATGGTCAAGGTTTCCGACGACAGCTACTTCAAGGACCACATCGCCTCCGGCGACTACGACCTGGCTCTCTACTCCTGGCCCGCCACCGCCTACCCGGCCACCGACGCCCGCCCGATCTTCGCCAAGCCGGAGCCGGCCGCCGACGGGACGCTGGTGGTCGAGCAGAACTACACGCGCGTCGGCACCGACCACATCGACCAGCTCTTCGACCAGGCCATGGCGGAGCTGGACGAGGCAGCCGCCCGCGACCTGGTGAAACGGGCCGACGCCCGGATCTGGGCGGCGGCCGGGTCCATCCCGCTCTTCCAGCGTCCCGAGCTGGTGGCGGTCAAGCCCGGCCTCGCCAACACCGGCGCCTTCGGCTTCGCCACCCCCCGTTATCAGGACATCGGCTTCAAGAAGGCCGAAACCGCCAAGAAAGGGAAGAACTAGCAGGTCAGGAGCGCTTCAGAACCCTCAGGATTGGCTCAAGTCCCTTGCCCGCCGGTGCCCCGGCGGGCAAGGTGCTGTATGCCCCTTGACCCGGCACAGCTCCGCACCCCCACCCCCCACGCGCACGGCCGGAATCCCGTCCCCCGCCACAGCTCCCCGTGACCCCCGGAGCCCTTGTGCGGGGCCGGTACCGATCGCCCCGGAAGCTCACGCGGCTCACTCCCCGTACCATGGGGGGTAGCCGTGGCGCGACCGCCCGGCGGGCGTATGAGGAAACGAACCGAATACGACGCCCGATCCCACGATCGAGAGAAGCGCAACTCACCCATGCCCACGCGCCACGACATCCGTAACGTAGCCATCGTCGCCCACGTCGACCACGGCAAGACCACCCTGGTCGACGCCATGCTCAAGCAGGCGGGCGCCTTCGCCGCGCACGCCGCCGAGAGCCTCGACGACCGCATGATGGACTCGAACGACCTGGAGCGTGAGAAGGGCATCACGATCCTGGCCAAGAACACGGCCGTCAAGTACCACCCCAAGGATGGCGGCGACGTCATCACCATCAACATCATCGACACCCCCGGCCACGCCGACTTCGGTGGTGAGGTCGAGCGCGGCCTGTCGATGGTGGACGCCGTCGTGCTCCTGGTCGACGCCTCCGAGGGCCCGCTGCCGCAGACGCGCTTCGTGCTCCGCAAGGCGCTCCAGGCGAAGATGCCCGTCATCCTGTGCATCAACAAGACGGACCGCCCGGACTCCCGGATCGACGAGGTCGTCAACGAGACGTACGACCTGTTCCTGGACCTCGACGCGGACGAGGAGCAGATCGAGTTCCCGATCGTCTACGCCTGTGCCCGTGACGGCGTCGCCTCGCTGACCAAGCCGGAGGACGGCACCGTCCCCGCCGACAGCGAGAACCTGGAGCCGTTCTTCTCCACCATCCTGGCGCATGTCCCGGCCCCCGAGTACGACGAGGCGGCCCCCCTCCAGGCCCACGTCACCAACCTCGACGCCGACAACTTCCTCGGCCGTATCGCGCTGTGCCGCGTCGAGCAGGGCGAGCTGCGCAAGGGCCAGACGGTCACCTGGATCAAGCGTGACGGCACGATGTCCAACGTGCGCATCACCGAGCTGATGATGACCGAGGCGCTCACCCGCAAGCCGGCCGAGAAGGCCGGCCCGGGCGACATCTGCGCGGTCGCCGGATTCCCGGACATCATGATCGGCGAGACCCTGGCCGACCCCGAGAACCCGATCGCGCTGCCGCTCATCACGGTCGACGAGCCGGCGATCTCCATGACCATCGGTACGAACACCTCGCCGCTGGTCGGCAAGGGCGGCAAGGGCCACAAGGTCACCGCCCGCCAGGTGAAGGACCGCCTGGACAAGGAGCTCATCGGTAACGTCTCGCTCCGCGTCCTGGACACCGAGCGCCCCGACGCCTGGGAGGTCCAGGGCCGTGGTGAGCTCGCGCTGGCCATCCTGGTCGAGCAGATGCGCCGCGAGGGCTTCGAGCTGACCGTCGGCAAGCCCGAGGTCGTCGTGAAGATGGTCGACGGCAAGAAGTACGAGCCGATCGAGCGCATGACGATCGACTGCCCCGAGGAGCACCTCGGCGCCATCACGCAGTTGATGGCGACTCGCAAGGGCCGCATGGAGACGATGACGAACCACGGTTCGGGCTGGATCCGCATGGAGTGGATCGTCCCGTCCCGCGGCCTCATCGGCTTCCGTACGGAGTTCCTGACGCAGACCCGCGGTACGGGCATCGCGCACTCCATCTTCGAGGGCCATGAGCCGTGGTTCGGCGAGCTGCGCACCCGTAACAACGGCTCGCTGGTGGCGGACCGTTCGGGCTCGGTGACCCCGTTCGCGATGATCAACCTCCAGGAGCGGGGTGTCATCTTCGTCGAGGCCGGCACCGAGGTCTACGAGGGCATGATCATTGGTGAGAACTCGCGTTCCGACGACATGGACGTGAACATCACCAAGGAGAAGAAGCTCACCAACATGCGTGCGGCTTCCGCGGACAACACGGAGAACGTCGTGCCGCCGCGCAGGCTCTCGCTGGAGCAGTCGCTGGAGTTCTGCCGCGACGACGAGTGCATCGAGGTGACCCCGGAGACCGTGCGTATCCGCAAGGTCGTCCTGGACCAGAAGGAGCGCGGCCGTACGGCTTCGCGCGCCAAGCGCTGACCCTCGGCGCCAGTAGGGACCGAAGGCCGGTTCCGTCACCCCTGCGTGGGTGACGGAACCGGCCTTCGG